>DAOWJB010000184.1 GCA_030640625.1 Bacteroides sp. | reverse complement strand
TGTTATATTCGCAATATTTTTTAATATTTATTATTAATATTGTAATGTTTTAATGTATTTGTTGTCAATATTTCAATATAGGGCTTGAATCATGGGAAAAATTTATGAAATTGATAAACTGGACAGGGAAATCCTGGGAATTTTAATGAAAGATGCCAAGATCCCCTATACGGATATTGCCAAAAGGCTTATAGTATCAGCAGGAACCATCCATGTCAGGATGAAAAGAATGGAAAGGCTCGGGATTGTAAAGGGAGCCACTCTCATTCTGGATTCGGCGAAGATTGGATATGATATGACGGCATTTGTGGGCATTTACCTGATTAAGGGATCTGTTTATAAAGAAGTCATCAATGAGGTTGACAGCATTCCGGAAATTGTCGAGGCTCATTATACAACAGGAGAATACAGTATATTTGCCAAGGTGATCTGCAAAAACACGGATCACCTGCGCGAGGTGATCAATGAAAAACTACAACCTGTAGACGGTGTAAGCAGAACAGAAACAATCATCTCGTTGGGAGAAAGCATTAAAAAACAGATGCCCATATTTTAAAATCATTTTGGAATGATCAAAAACTGGTTTAAAGAACTGGAAGATCTGTTAAGAAACGGAGTCAGTCCGGAGCAAAGGATTTTTGCCAACCACTATGCCAGGAAGGCCAAATACCATATCGATAAAGTTCTTATAGGTGTTGACAAGGAAGCAGAGGAGACCAGGGAGATGGCCGGTTCATTTTTCCGCTTGCTCGAACATGAGCTGAAATTAAATGACCGGACGGATCCCCCAACCAAAGAGGAGGTGAAGGCGGCTGTGCAGCAATTGAAAGATGTCGGGCGCTTATCCATTTTTGTCACAGCGGTGATCTTACCGGGAGGGGTAATATCCCTGATCGGGCTTGAACTGCTGGCAAGACAATATGGGATCAATTTTTCCCTGATCCCTACTGCATTCAGGAAAAAGAAAGAAGCGGATGATTCCGCCCAAAATGAACATCCTCCCAGGCAGTTGCCCGGGAAATCAACCGATTCAGAATCGACAGATTAATCCAGCTCATTCCATCAAGGTAATCAGCCCTCAATTCTGTATCTTCGTTATAGCGTATTATGAGTAGAAAAATCCCCTATGTTCTTAAATTACCTGAAATTTTTCCTCCGCCTTTTTTCGCGGAACCGGACCTTTACGGCCATTAATTTACTTGGACTTGCAACGGGACTGGCTTGTTTTGTCCTGATCCGGCTTTACGTTATCAACGAAACCAGTTATGACCGGCATTATGCAGATGCCGGTAATATTTACCGCATGGCCATGAAAGGTAATATGTCAGGGTTTTCCTTTGAATCTGCGGTCATGGGTGGACCATTTGGCAGGATTGTCCGGGAAGGCATACCTGATGTATTACACTCCACCACCTTTTATAAGCTGCCCAGACCCGTACTGTTGAAAAGGGATGACAACCATTTTTATGAAGAAGATATCATTTATGTGGATTCTGCCTTCCTTGAGTTTTTTTCTTTTGAGATCTTGCTCGGTAATCCTGAAGAAATGTTCAAGGCTCCCTATTCCATGGTCCTGACAAAAAGCGGTGCAAGGAAATATTTCGGAGATGAAAATCCCGTTGGACAGGTCATCAACTGGAATAACCAGCAAGATTATACGGTTACAGGCGTGGTTGCAGATCCGGTTCATAATTCACATCTTGAAATTGATATCCTTGCCTCATTCAATTCCCTGCTTGAACAGCCTGTTTACAGAAACTTGCTGACTACAATGTATGCATTTGTGACCTATAATTACATCAAACTTGTACCTGGGACAAACCCGGTAGAAGTTGATACAATGATCGCAGATATCGTAGAAGAACACATGGGAGAAGGCATGCGTGAATCAGGTTCGCATTTTGAAATTTTTCTTCAACCTGTCCGGGATATTCATCTTAATTCCAAACTGGTTCATGAACTGGAAGCCAATGGCAACAAGGCCAACGTTAATATTTTCTCTGCTGTCAGCCTTCTCATTCTTTTAATTGCCTGCATCAATTTTGTTAACCTGACCACGGCCAGGTCAACTGCCAGAACCATGGAGATAGGGATCCGTAAATCCTGCGGGGCCAGCAGTGGAAAATTATTTGTCCAATTTATTTCCGAATCAATATTCTTTGCTTTCATCAGTATATTGCTGGCCACTTTTTTTATCGAATTGATCCTTCCCTGGTTTTATAATTTCAGTGGAATAAATCCTGTTATCAGCATCCATTCCAGGTTTAGTTTTTACCTTTTGTTGATCGCCCTGTCAGTGCTTATTGGATTTCTTTCCGGGATCTACCCGGCGGCATATCTGTCGCGCATCAAACCTGTATTGATCATGAAAGGCCTTCGCAGGAAAGCCTCCCACCGGTCTTATCTGAGAAATATACTTGTTATTGTGCAACTGGCGGTCACTCTTTTTTTAATCTTTAATACCATCCTGATCTATAAACAATTACAGCTGATCAGAAAGACCGATATTGGGATCAACAAGGATCAGCTGGTAGTCATCCCCATAAGAAGTGGCCGGATAACCAGCCAGCTTGAGTCCCTCAAAAACGAAATGAAAAGTATCCCGGGTGTTTCTGGAGTAACTGCTACATCTGGCTATCTTGGCAATTTTCAGCAACGAAGGGGTTTTTATGTTGAAGGATTTGACAGGAACGACACATGGATGCTTCACCATATTTCTGTTGATCCTGAATATCTCGAAATAATGGAAACCCATCTGGTAATGGGTAGATTTTTCAGGGAAGGAAGCAAGGCAGACAGCCATGCCATCGTGATCAACACAGCCATGATGAAACAGGCTGGATGGGAAGATCCCCTGGGTAAAAAGGTGATCATGCCGGACAGGGGAATTGAAAAAGAATATACGGTGATTGGCATGGTAGATGATTTCAATTACGCATCCGTCCACAGTCCTGTAGAATCCCTCCTCATATTTAACAATCCCGGAAACAGCCGGTATTTATGCATCCGGATGCAGGGCATCGATCAGTATAAGACGTTGGAAGCCATTGGTAACAAATGGAACGACCTATACCCGGATTTCCCGTTTGATTACTTTTTCCAGGAAGCGTTCTATGATGATCTTTACCGGGAGGACCGGAAAATGGGGAATCTTTTCATTTATTTTACCATCCTTGCCATTCTGATCTCAGTAATGGGCCTGTTTGGACTGGTCCTGTTCACATCGGTCAGGCGGACCAGGGAAATTGGTATCCGCAAAGCCATGGGTGCAGATGTAGTTACCATTGTCAGGCTATTAATCAAGGAGCATCCCATCTGGATCCTCATTGCATCAATACTGTCTTTGCCGGCATCCTGGTATTTTGCCAAAAAGTGGCTTGAAAATTTTGCCAGTAAAACCACCATTGATTACTGGATTTTTGTGATTTCTGTAATCCTTGTTCTATTGATCAGCCTGGGGACCATTATTATTCAGACGCTCCGGACGGCCAGGTCAAATCCGGTAAATGCACTCCGGCATGAATGATTGGGGCTTTAGTTAACAATGATCTTTTTTGAGATCAACTGGCCTCCTGCCCTGAACTTCAGAAAGTAAAATCCCTTCCCCCACTGTGAAACGTCGACGGGGATATCATGTTCTGCCGGATTCATTGGGCCATGGTAAGGCTGAGAGATCAAGCGTCCCTTTGCATCGAATATCTCCACATTGACTACCTGCCGGTTGTTAAGCACAAACCGCAGATGCAGTTCATCACTGGCAGGATTTGGGAAGGCCAGCAGGTAATCCAGGTCCTTCATGGCATCTGAAGTATTCGTGCTTGTGCCTGTGAACACTTCACCCTTGAGGTTCCTTCCCCCGGAAAGGGCTTCTCCAACAGGCCCTGCTATATAGCTATTTATCCAGTCAGGACGAGCTGGCAGATTTGATCCATCCCACATGAACTTTGCTTCCCATTCCTGGTCCGTCAGACGCAGGAAGTCATTGGTTACTTCATAATGAAAGGAGGATACCGGTCCGGCAAAAGCCATCAGCTGCTCCGGATTTGTGGGATTGGGAGCCAGGAAAATGCCCTTATTTATATATCCATTACCCACATGCAATACATGTCCGATCACACTGCCGAACTCGTCTGTCGGCTGGGTATGTACATCAGCCACTACGAAGTCCCAGGATAATCCCTTATAACTATCAAAGAACAGATCATTGAACCATCCCGTGATGGCTGGTCCGGATGCCATATATGAATTGATCATCGTTTTCAGGAAGGTGATCTCGATTTCATTGATGGCAACACCTGCCAATTCCTTTTTGGCTATTTCCTGAAATATCCCCATGATCTCCGCATACCGGATATAATAATTTATGATCACGGATTTACTGGTGAAGTCCACTCCCTCGAATACCCCGGTAAGAAATACCGCGGCATTATCAGCAAAAAGCTGAAGCCTGCCATAGAAATCCGGGTAAGGTTCGATATAGGTGTAGGGATAGGAACAGCCTGTTCCTCCCGTGTATGATTGCTTGCCATAGAGGATATTGTCATGCCTCAGTTCGGCCCAGGAAGTCAGCTGGGTATTGAGTTTCTCCTGGTGCCAGGCGGTAGTTTGCATAAAATATGGAAGTTTCGCCGAGGAGACGGGCGGGTTCAATTCCCTGATGGCAGCCATCCAGGTGTTGTAGAGGGACTGCTCCCAGAAGTCCTCATCGTAAGCGTCCACCAAGTATTTCAGGGAAGAAACCTTATAGGCATATTTGTACTGCTCCAGTTCGTCCACCAGCAGGAATATGGCATCCTCATTCCCCATAACTGCCATTACATCCAGTGGGTCGGGCAAACCACGATAGATCTTTTTATTATCCACGATGATCCGGTCATAAACTACCTCGCTTAATACATAGGAATCGATCAGGAATTTTTGTCCAAGTAGCTTGAATGATACAGGCAGCTGACCGGGATCACTCGAATAGGGATCTACATAGAAAAAGTTCGACATGATCTTCTGACCGTAATCATCCGATGCATTCAGGCTGTCTTTGAACGCGGTAAAAACCTCCGGGGTGAAAAGATCAGACGGCGCGGAAAGCAATCTGTGTGTTAATCCTTCCAACTCAACCGGGGTCATGTTATCGTCTGGTCCGACAAGGAAGGTAATCACCTGTTCATGCTTGTCCAGGTTAACCCTTTTGCCACTGGAATTAAGCAATTCATTTAACAGGATCGCACCAAGTTGCATTCGCCTGAGTTCATCATCGGTCCAGTCCAATTCCCATGGATTTTCAGGGGGAGCCGTCAGGAGGAAATCTATCCTGCCCAACCACATCATGGTGCGGAAATATCTTTCAAGGGTTCTTGTTCCCTCCGGCGTATAAATTTCCTTGTTGTAATGCCCGCGCGGTTTGAATTGGCTGAAGTCAAGCTTCCGGGGCCTGGTCTCTGTAAAAAGGGTGGTGAATGTCATTTGTTCGGCTGCGATCTTTCCCATTATATCATTGAATTTTTCCGGACCATGAGATTGAGGAGCAAGATCCTTTTCATAGATCAGCGAGCGGGCAACGGATACGTACAGGTCTACATCTTCCAGTGCATCACTCAACCTGCCATCACTGCTGTATTTTGAATACAGCGCCGGATAGGCATTATGCATGGCATCCAGTAATTCAATGAGATTGGGTTCAAGGAATTGCCATTCCAGGGTTTGCAATATGGCATCATAGGAATTATGCAATGTGCCGAGTACAAAATCGGAAGAAATGAACAGAGGCAGGTCACTGGAATAGATATTGATAAAAGCATCTGCCCAGGCATAAGATTTCAGCCGTTGGGAGACCATAAAGAAATTGTCTTTCAGCAGGTCCTGTTCTGCCTTTGTAAGCTGAAACACCCGGTTGAT
>DAOWJB010000283.1 GCA_030640625.1 Bacteroides sp. | reverse complement strand
CAAAGGGAATATCCTTGAGGAGGTTTCAATATGCTCATTATACATCCAGTTCAGAATTTCAAATCCATAATACAGTCCGAGTCCGGCCAAAGTTGCTGCAGGTACAATGATCAGGGTATAAGACAGGCGGACCATTTCCCTTATATCCTGGCCTTTTTTCAACATCCTGGAAAAAATGGGCAGCAGGAGTCCGGCAAAAAGAAAGGCAAACATACCAGCTGCAACTTTGGCCGGACTCGGACTGTATTATGGATTTGAAATTCTGGACTGGATGTATAATGAGCATATTGAAACCTCCTCAAGGATATTCCCTTTGCTCATGTTTGGGTTTATGGCAATTTCGACCACTTATATTTTTGGAACCTTGTTGACTGCCAATGGGAATCTCAGGGAATTGAATATCCTGGCATCTTCGGCAGTTATCTTAAATATTGTTCTCAACCTCATCCTGATCCCTGAACGCCAGGCGCTTGGGGCAGCCATTTCAAGCCTGGTAACCCAGGTCTATATGGCCGTTGCGCAGATCATTATTACCATTATAAAACTAAGATTGGTTTCGGATTATAGGTTCACAGCCAGGCTTGTTATATTTATCCTGGTTCTTTTTGTTGGCGGTTATTTTTTAAGTACATATATAAGCAATTGGTACCAGGGAGCAATCCTGCTGATCCTTTCTTCACTTATATTGATGTTTGTCGTAAAACTTTTACGGTTCAGAGACCTTTACAGGATCATTCGTTTAGATGAGGAGAGTAAGGATGTTTAGGTCATGCTGACTTGCCAGCCAGCTGACCGCATGCAGCATCTATATCATGTCCCCTGCTTCTCCGGATATTGACAATCAGGTTTTTTGATTCAAGGAAATCCAGGAAGGCCTGGAGCCTTTCGTGCGTAGTTTTCTTATAGGCACTGCCCTCAACCTCATTGTATTCAATGAGATTGATCTTACATGGAGTGATCTTGCAGAATTCTGCCAGTTCCCTGGCATCCTGTATGCTGTCATTAAAATCTTTCATCAGCAGGTATTCATAGGTAATCCGTGAACTGGTTTCCTGGTGGAATAATTTAATGGCATCAGCAAGAGAAGCAAGGGGATTGGATTTGTTCACAGGCATCAGGCTGCTTCGTTTCTCATCATTGGCTGTGTGCAAAGAAATGGCGAGGTAAAATCTCACCCTGTCATTGGCCAATCTGGTAATCCCCTCTGTCAATCCGACTGTTGAAAGGGTTATTCTCCTGGGCGATATGCCCAATCCCTTTTCCGAGGTCATGTATGATATGGCCTGCAGGACATTATCATAATTCAACAGCGGCTCTCCCATACCCATAAACACAAGATTCGACAGGTTGGTTTTATATGCCTTCTGGCTGTGATCCTGTAATATGGTCACCTGGTCAAAGATCTCACCGGCCGAAAGATTTCTCCTGGTCTTCAAGCTGGCCGTTGCACAAAAACTGCAGTTCAGGGGGCATCCTACCTGGGATGACAAACATGCAGTCACCCTGCCCTGGCTGGGTATCAGAACACCCTCTACCAGCATTCCATCCGGACACTGAAAACCATATTTACGTGTTTTATCCCGGCTGATCTGTTCAGAATTTACAGATAATCCGGTTAGGGTAAAGTTTTCTTCGAGGGATTTCCTTAAACTGGCAGGCAGATTGCTCATCTGGTTAAAATCATTGGCAGCCTTCTTCCAGAGCCATTCCATGATCTGCCGCGTTCTGAATTGTTTTTCACCCTGTGCCAGCACAAATGAATTTATTTCACTATCGTCGAGTTCCCTGATATCTTTTGGCATGCCGGTAAATTTACAAAACATAAATGCAAAGGGAATCTTTTGATATCCACTAATATTAATTTAATATTGCATTCTTGTACCCGGACAGAGATGAAAAAAAGGTGGATCACATATATTCTGCAGCTTCTGCTGGTTTCGAGCATCCATGCCGACGAAGGGATGTGGCTGCTGCCGCTGATACAGGAACTGAATATGGACAAAATGCAGGAAATGGGACTGGAACTGGAAGCGGGGGATATATACAGCCTGGATCATCCAAGCCTCAAAGATGTGATAGGGGCCCTGGATTACGGAGGGTGCACAGCAGAGGTCATTTCCTCAGATGGACTCATTCTGACCAACCATCATTGCGGGGTGGATGAGATCCAGTCTCACAGTTCCCCCGCGCAAGATTACCTGACGCACGGATTCTGGGCTATGTCCAGGGAGGAAGAATTACCAAACCCTGGCAAAACCATATCTTTTGTTGTCAGGATGGAAGATGTCACAGAAAAGGTGCTTGGCATGGTTCATCTCGAAATGACAGAGGTCGAACGTGAATCTGAGATTGACAAATCTTCAGAGACTTTGATTAGTGAAGCAGTGGAAGGAACTCATTATGAGGCAGTTGTCGTTCCATTATACGAAGGAAACGAATATTACCTCGTCGTCATGGAGACCTTTAAGGATGTAAGGCTCGTTGGGGCGCCTCCTGAATCAATAGGCCGTTTTGGCGGAGATAAGGACAATTGGGAGTGGCCACGTCATAATGCAGATTTTTGTATGATGAGGATATATACCGGACCCGATGGGAAACCTGCTGATTATGCCCTGGAAAATATCCCCTATAAACCTGCAAACTGGCTGCCTATTTCCCTCTCAGGCTATGAAAAAGATGATATTTCCCTGGTTCTTGGTTTTCCTGGCCGGACAAACCGGTATGCCACATCTTCAGGGATTAGGGAGATTAAGGAGATTGAAAACAGGAACCGGATCAAGATTCGTGGAGAGGCCCTGGACCTTATCATGGAGGATATGGGAAAAAGTGACAAGGTAAGGATACAATACGCAGCTAAATATTCGAGGTTGAGTAATTACTACAAGTATTCTATTGGACAGAACCTCTCCCTTGACAGGTTACAGGTAATTGAGAAAAGGACAGTCCAAGAGGATCTGTTTTCGCATTGGGTAAGTGCAGAAGAGATGAGGCAAGAAGCTTATGGAGATATTCTTGAGGAAATTAATTCAGTAATCTCGGAAAGGAACATGATGGAAAATGCGCTCAGCTACCTGGAGGAAATGTTCCTTTTGCATAAAACTGTTGAGGTTTTCGACTTTGCAACCTCCGCCTTTCCATTCTTTTTTCAGGAATTGGGATATGCCACCGAAAAGAAGGAAACAACAGAATTAATGGATAGGATGAAGCAAAGAAGTGCCATTTTTTTCAGAGACTATCATCCGGAAACCGACCAAAAAGTGGCATCAGCAATGATGCAATTATATGCTGAAAATGTGGAGCCACTTTATTTCCCTGGACTTTTCAGTACAATATATAAGGATTTTGACGGAGATATTGACAAGTACATTGATCATCTTTACCGAAAATCGCTGTTTACCGATCCGTCCAGATTTGAAAAATTTACAGCAAAACCAAAATTTAAAAAACTGTTTAAAGATCCGGTTTTTATGGGATCTTTTACAATGTACCAAACATATCAACAGATCCTGGATGAATATGAAGAGCTTGAAGAGCGATTCGTTGCTGCAAGGCGGAGCTATGTAAAAGCCGTCCGTGACATGTATCCCGATAGTATTTTCTATCCTGATGCCAATTCAACCCTGCGACTGAGTTATGGAACAGTTTGTGATTATCTGGCCAGGGATGCTGTTTCCTATGATTATTATACGACACTGGCCGGGGTGATGGAAAAAGAAGATCTGCGGGAAAGGGAATTTACCGTACCTGCAAAACTAAAACAACTGTTTGAGGAAAAGAATTTCCAGCCTTACTGCCAGGATAATACAATGAGGGTTTGCTTTCTGACCGACCTGGATACTACCGGGGGTAATTCGGGAAGTCCAGTTTTAAATTCCCGGGGTGAACTGATTGGGCTGAATTTTGACGGGAATTGGGAATCCATGAGCGGAGACATAATCTATGAGCCTGAATTCCAGCGAAGTATCTGTGTTGATATAAGGTATATTCTTTTTATCGTTGATAAATTTGCCGGCGCACATCAGTTAATCGAAGAAATGGACATCCATGACTAAAAATAAAATCATCATTTATACCGATGGTGCAGCAAGGGGGAATCCAGGTCCGGGAGGTTACGGAGTGGTCATGAAATATGGAGCCCACAGAAAGGAACTTGCCCAGGGATACCAATTAACTACAAATAACCGGATGGAATTGCTGGCCGTCATCGTGGCACTTGAGCAACTGAAATATAATGGTTCACAGGTGACTGTATATAGTGATTCCCGCTATGTATGCGAAGCGGTGAATCAGAAATGGTTATTTGATTGGGAACGCAAAGGATTTAAAAAGAAGAAGAATCCCGACCTGTGGAAAAGATTTCTGGAATCATATAGAAAGCACCGGGTAAAATTCGTCTGGATCAAAGGACATAGCAATATCCCCGAAAATGAACGGTGTGACCAATTGGCGGTTGAAGCTTCACAAGAGGCAAATTTACCATCAGACAAAGGTTATCAACAGGATGAGAATACTTTATTCAATTAAAACCTGTTCGATCAGTCATTTTTTATTATTTTGAGGTGCTTAATGTCCTGCAGTTTGAAATCAGCTTCAATATCAGTATTGCATTATAAAGGAAAGTTGTCTTTCGAAAGGATTGGTATCCTTTTGAATGATCTGAAGAATAAAAAGGAAACCTATCAGATAAATCCGGTTCTCTATAAAAAGCTTCTCACCCTGATGATTGAAATACTCGAGAATGTGCTTAAATATTCTGATCATTTTGAAGTGTTTGTAATGCATAATCCGGATTACCAGCCGGAATTCGAACTAAACCTGAATGATGCCGGCTTTGTGTTAACATCCCGTAATCCGGTTCGGGATAAGGATAAAAATGCGATCTCGCATCGGATAGACAAAATCAATACATCTGAGGTAGAAGAACTGAAAAAATTTTACCGGGATACCATTACCAACGGGATTTTTACAGAAAAGGGAGGAGCGGGACTGGGTTTTATCGAAATGGCAAAAATCACAACAAATAGTATAGTGTATTCATTTCAACCTATCATGAAAGGTTTTTCATATTTTGAACTTACTTTGCACATTAATCATTTAGGAGAAGAGAATCATGGATAACTTAATCATTCCAGCTACTGACTTTACACCCTCTGTAAATTTCGTGATTGAATCCGGACAACTGGAATTATCAGGAGTATCCCGACCTGAAGATGTGGCCAGCTTTTATGAAGGACCTTTGGAATGGTTGTGTAAACTTGAAGAATCCGTCCAGGATAAGCCAGAATACAAATACGAAATTCCCGAATTACGGTTTAGTTTTAAAATGACCTATTTCAATTCTGGTTCTTCCAAGTATATGATACAGATACTTAGAGTATTAAGAAATCTGATCAGGACAGGGGTTGAGGTAAAGATCGACTGGTATTTTGAAGAGGGAGATGATAAAATGCAGGATGATGGTGAAGACATGGCCGAAGCTGTTGAACTGAATTTTAATTACATTGAATTCTAGGAATAATCCCTGATTGTGATCATTTTCCTGGTTTAGCCTACCTTTATTTACTGCCTAAAAAGCTGCGAATCACAATGTTCCGATTCGTACAGATGTGTCCATTTACGGACACAAAATCAAGTCTATTAAATTTCCACAGAAGTATAACAAACAGATCTGCAATCAGATAAATACAATGGCATAAAATATGATACAATTGCTGCAAGGGTTTGAGTATGTTCAGAAATTATGTCAAAGTTGCCTTCCGGAACCTGATAAAGTACAGGATCCATTCCATCATTAATATTTTGGGATTATCCATTGGGATTGCCATTAGCATCCTGATATTGATACTGGTACAGGATGAGATAAGCTACGATAAGTATAATGATAACTGGAAGCGGATTTATCGCATTAACCGGCTCGCAGAAATGGATGGTACGCATTTCGACGGTGCACTTACACCCCTTGCACTGAAGGAAAAATTACTTGTAGAAGTACCGGAGATTGAGTTGGCCACCCGGCTGATCAGAGGAAGTCATAAAAGAGTAAGTTACGAGAATACCCATCTTTCAGCTGAAAATTTTTATTATGCTGATGAGTCATTTTTCAGAATTTTCAGCATTCCTCTGCTGAAGGGAGATCCCTCGACCATATTGTCAGACTCACTTACCATTGTGCTGACTGAGAGTACTGCGAATAAATATTTTGGAGAGGATGATCCAATAGGCAAGATCCTTGATCTTGATAATGACTTGAGTTTCAGGATAACTGGAATATGCGAGGATGTACCTGGCAATTCCCATTTCCATTTCGATTATTTGGCTTCTTTGATGTGGATAGAAAAGGCATATGAAAAAGAATGCTGGCTGGCGGAGATTACAACTACTTATATCCTTGCAGAACAGGAAAGTTCAAAAGATAATATTGAAGCTTACTTCCCGGGTATTGTCGAGGAAAATATTTTAGCGAATCTTGACAGTTATATGAGTGAGAGGGCCATTACTTTTACAGATGATGATTCATTTGAATTCTATCTTCAGCCAATTTCAGAAATACATCTTAATTCACTTGAGGAAGGAGAATTTGAAACCGGCACAGATAAGGTATATATCTATGTATTCACTTTCATTGCTTTATTGATCCTGATTGTTGCCTGTGTCAACTTCATGAATCTTTCTACGGCAAAATCTACTACCAGGGCGAAAGAAGTAGCCCTGAGGAAAATCGTGGGTGCCAGTCCCCGGCAGTTGATCTTCCAGTTCCTCTCAGAATCTGTTTTCTTCAGTTTCATGGCATTGTTCCTTTCCCTGGTCGTTCTGGAATTATTGCTCAGGCCGTTGAACATTTATTTGGATAAGAACCTGGATATCTTTTATTTAGATAATTGGTACCTGGTGCCTGGCTTTATCTTTGGGGCTTTTATTATTGGCATTCTCTCGGGTAGCTATCCTGCATTTTATCTGTCATCTTTTAAGGTCGTAAATATTCTCAAGGGCAGGAATTTCCATGGTATGCGCAGTACCCGTCTCCGGGGATTTTTGGTTTTGTTGCAGTTTACCATCTCCATTATCCTGTTCATTTCCAGCATGATCATATACCAGCAGGTTAAGTTTTTCAGGGAGTCAAATCTTGGATTAAATCAGCAAAATGTTGTAGTCGTACAACGAGCATATGCCTTACAGGAAAAACGTGAAGCCTTTAAAGAGATTTTATTAAAGCATCCCGATATTAATGCTGCCTCAGTTTCCACTGCTATTCCGGGAAGGACATTTGAGCAATTTCCTTTCCATATTGATACACTGGATGTAGAACATCTGGTATATTTACGGCCGGTGATGACTGATTTTGATTTCATGAGGACCATGCAAATGCATTTGCTTGAAGGGAATTTCTACAACTCAAATGATGCTGCTTGCTACAACTCATTATTGATAAATGAAGCTGCTGCCCGTGAAATAGGCTTTAAAGATCCCGTTGGGATGAAACTGTCAGGTATAGGTATGATGGGAGATGAAATGGATTATACCATTCAGGGGATTGTAAAGGATTTTCATTTCGAATCGCTGCATAATGAGATTAAACCATTGGCAATTACCCTGTTGCCGGAAAAATCACATGCCCAGTTCCTGTCCGTGAGGATATCCGGTGATAAAATGACCGAATCACTGGCATATATTGAAAAAGTATGGAAGAAATTTGTCAAAAATGAACCATTTGACTTTTATTTTCTGAACAAGGACCTTGATGCCTTGTATAATGAAGAAGAAACAACGGCTAATATTTTTGCCATATTCTCCTTCCTTGCTATTTTTATTGCAGCCCTGGGTTTGTTTGGTATGGCATCTCATACCGCTGAACAAAAGACAAGAGAGATCGGGATAAGAAAAGCGCTGGGAGCCTCGATGCCGAAAATTACCATGATGTTATCTGCGCAATTTACCAAATGGGTGATCTGGGCCATCCTGATCGCTTTCCCTGTAGCCTATGCAGGAATGAAATTATGGCTCGGAAAATTTGCCTATCAAATTAATATGGAAGCATGGTTCTTTTTCCTGGCCGCCATCCTTGCCCTGGTAATTGCGCTGGTCACTGTCAGCTATCAGGCTTATCTGTCAGCCAGTGCAAGCCCGGTTGAAGCTCTGCAATATGAATGATTGATGTAAATCCCCCTAACAATGTTTAAGAATTTTCTCAAAGTTGCCATTCGCAACATTTTCAGGCAAAAGATCTATGCCCTGATCAATATCCTTGGTTTGGCCATTGGACTGGCATGCAGCCTGCTGATCATGGTTTTTATCATGCATGAACTGAGTTACGATATGTTTCACAGCAAGAAGGACCAGATATACCGCCTGTGTATCAAAGGAAAGATTGGAGAAACGGAGATGGATATGGCTTATACAGCTGTTCCCACAGCCCCGGCTTTTAAACAGGAATTTCCAGAAATCACAGAGGCTATCAGGCTGGAAAACAGGAATGATGTGCTGTTCCGTTACGGGGAGAAAAGCTTTGTTGAGGATGACTTGCTATGGGCGGATTCCACCTTTTTCAAGATTTTTGATTTCAGATTGATAAGTGGCCAGCCAGACCGGGTATTGACTGAACCCCAGACGATTGTACTTACAGAGAAAATGGCCAATAAATATTTCGGGGATGAGGAAGCGGTTGGAAAATCCATCAATATGGGTTCGGATTCCACGGAATACCGCATTACCGGAATCGTGGAGAATCCCCCGGAAAACAGTCATCTCGGGTTTAACTTTATTGCTTCTTTTCATAGCCTGGAAAAGGCAAAGAATACTATTTGGCTGAGTCATAATCTAAGCACTTACTTCCTGCTTGGAGAAGACGTTAATGCCAACCTCCTGGAAGAGAAGATCCAGCCGGTCATGTTAAAATATGTCGGACCGGAAGTTGAGCAGTTTCTGGGAGTACCGATTGACCAGTTCATGGAAGCAGGGAATGCATATGGAATGTACCTGCAGCCGCTATCTGATATCCATCTGAATCCGGAGATCCAGCAAAGTATGAAACCCCCACATGAAAGGAAATACATTTATATATTTTCATTGATTGCCGCGTTCATCCTTATCATCGCCTGCATTAATTTTATGAACCTGTCTACCGCCAGGTCTGCCAACAGGTCCCGCGAAGTAGGTATGCGGAAAGTCCTGGGGTCGACAAAGAACCTCCTTGTGGGACAATTCCTGATGGAATCAATCTTTCTTTCCCTCATCGCCCTTATCCTGGGGATTGTGTTACTGGAATTGCTGTTACCGGCTTTCAGCAACCTGATACATCTAGACCTCAGGGTTGATTATTTTGCAAACCCGATAATCATTCCGTACCTGATCATCCTGGTTATTTTTGTCGGCATACTTTCCGGCAGCTATCCGGCCTTCTATCTGTCCAGTTTCAGGCCGCTTGCCGTACTGTCAGGGAAATTGGCCACAGGCATGAAAACAGGCTGGCTGAGAAGCATACTGGTCGTATTGCAATTTACAATCTCCATTGGAATCGTTATAGCCACCATCGTGGTAACCCGTCAGGTTAATTACCTGCTGAACAAGGACCTGGGCTATGAGACCGAGCAAATGGTCAATATACAACGTGCAGGGGCGCTCGGGCAGGAGCATATACAGACATTCAAGCAGGAAATTGCAAATATCCCGGGCGTGATAACCTCAACGAATTCCACCATGCTTATGGGTAACCCGAATAATTCAAACTCTTACTCGATCGAGGGACAACCATTCGAAAATTCCTTTATACTGAATACAAACTGGATCGATTTCGATTATGCGGAGACCTTTGAGCTGGAGGTGGTTCAAGGAAGATTCCTTTCTCCTGATTATGCCTCTGACAGCACCAATGTAGTGGTCAATGAAGCGGCAGTAAGGGCATTTAATATGGAAGATCCGCTGAGTATCCGCATCATCCAGCCCAGCAGAAATCCAGAGGACAGGATCTTTCATCAGATCGTCGGGGTTGTAAGAGACTTTCATTTTGCATCGCTGCACACACCAATTGAACCATTTGTACTAATACATAAGGCTACTGACTGGGACTGGGGAGGATATTTGACAGTCCGTCTCGAAACAGAAAATTTACAGCGAACAATTTCAGAAATAGAAAATACATGGAAGGAATTCACCAGTAACCAGCCCATGGAATACTCACTGCTGGATGATGATCTTGCCGCCAGGTATGAGGAGGAGAAACGTACGGGGACCATCTTCGGGATCTTCAGCGTGCTGGCGATCCTTGTGGCCTGTCTGGGTTTACTGGGACTATCGTCATATTCTGCTGAACAAAGGACACGGGAAATAGGGCTACGGAAGGTAATGGGGGCCACTGTCTCCAACATTGTCAGATTGCTGTCAAAGGAAACACTGATACTTATTCTGATCGCTACCATAATCTCTGTTCCGGTCGCCTGGATCACCATGGGAAACTGGTTGGAATCATTTGCCTTCAGGATAAAAATGGGTCCGTTTATATTTATCATGGCATTTTTGGGTGCCCTGGCCATAGCCCTGCTTACCGTATCTATTCAGGCCATGAATGCTGCGTTGAAAAATCCGGCTGAGTCGCTGAGATACGAATAGATATTCTGTAACGGTAGGCGATATTATTCGTCTTATGTTTAAACCAATCACTATACCATGTTCCAGAATTTTTTCAAGGTTGCCATAAGAAATATTATCAGGCAAAAGACATATGCCCTGATCAATATATTCGGACTCGCCATCGGGATCGTATGCAGTATCCTGATCGTGCTGTTCATTCTCCATGAAAGCAGTTTTGATGCCTTCCATGAGAAATCTGATCAAATATACCAGGTATGGGTCACCGGGAGATTTGCTGATGCAGAGTTCAATTCTGCCAACACGGCAGTTCCATCCGGACCGATATTCCTGGATGAGATCCCTGAAGTGGTAAATTTCACCCGTGTTGAGCGCTGGAATAATATACTCGTCAGGCATGGAGAAAAAACTTTCATGGAAGATCATTTTTACTGGGCGGATTCAGGCTTCTTCGAAATCTTTTCATTCCCCCTGATCCAAGGGGATCCATCGAAGGCATTAACCGAACCCCGATCAATGGTCATCTCTGAATCAACTGCCAGGCGGTATTTTGGGGAGGAGGACGCCATGGGCAAAACACTGGAAGTATTTTCAGACTCCGTCGATTACACCATTACCGGGATCATGAAGGACATCCCGGAAAACAGCCATATGTATTTTGACATGATGGTGGATTTTCAAAGCAATCACAGGGCAAACGCAACGCAGTGGACCAGCAATAATTTGCATACTTATTTGCTGACCGGAGCAGGTGTTACCACTGAAGTCCTCATCGATAAGATCACTCCCATTACCAGAAAATATGTTGCCCCGGAAATACAACAATTTATCGGGATTACGCTGGAGGACTGGGAGGAAGTAGGAAATTCTTACAGGATCATGGTTCAACCCCTGCTCGATATCCACCTGAATAATGATATTGACGATAACCTCAGGCCTTCCAGTGATAAAAAATATCTGTATATCTTTTCATCCATCGCCCTGTTTATCATACTGATCGCCTGCATCAATTTCATGAACCTATCCACGGCACGCTCTGCTGGAAGGGCCAGGGAGGTAGGTTTGCGCAAGGTGGTTGGTTCAACGAAAGCTTCCCTGGTCTGGCAATTCCTTGCAGAATCCTTTTTGATGGTGGTCATTGCCCTGGTAATGGCCATTCTGATCCTTGAGATTGTATTACCAGCATTTAACAAACAGGTTCAGTTGAACCTGTCACTAGATTATTTTGGGGACTGGTATATCATACCCGGGCTCCTCCTGTTTGCCATCCTAATAGGCTTGCTGGCAGGCAGTTATCCTGCCTTCTTCCTGGGGTCATTCAAACCGGTTGCTGTCCTATCGGGTAAACTGGAAAGGGGCACAAAGAGCGGCCTGCTGCGGAGGATACTCGTGATCATTCAGTTCAGCATATCCATATTTATCATACTGGGGACACTGGTGATCAACAGGCAGTTGAAATATATGATCAACAAGGATCTTGGATTTCATAAGGAACAGATGGTGGTGATCCAGCGTTTCGGTGAAGTAGGCAGGAACCGCGTTGAGACATTTAAACAGGAGCTTGCCAAAATTCCCGGTGTACTATCTTCGGCCTCTTCTACCATGGTACCCGGGCATACCAATAATTATAACGGATTTATGATGGAAGGCAGATCCTTCGATCAGACTTTCCTGCTCGAGGTAAACTATATCGATTATGATTTTCCGGAGACCTATGGACTCGAGATTACCGGGGGGAGATTCCATAGCCTGGATTTTGCCACAGACAGTTCCGCCATCATTGTCAATGAAGCGACCATCAGAAATTTTAATATTGAAGATCCACTTGAATGCAGGTTTATCCATCCCGGAGATACTCCTGAAGAAAGGGAATACCTGCAGATACTAGGGGTGATGAAGGATTTTCATAATCAGTCCCTGCACGCTGAGATCAGGCCTCATATGATGAGGATCAGACCGCCTGACTGGGGATGGATCCCATACCTAAGCATCCGGGTTGAACCTGAAAATATTCAGGCCACCCTGGATCAGGTTGAGAATGTTTGGGATGAATTTACCGCGGACCAGCCATTCCAGTATTTTTTCATGGACGAAGATTTTGAACGGAATTATGGCCAGGAGGCAAGAACAAGGATCATCTTCACCATTTTCTCCATCCTGGCCATCCTTGTAGCCTGCCTGGGATTACTTGGACTAACGGCATTTACGACTGAACAACGGACCCGGGAGATTGGGATACGAAAGGCAATGGGGGCTTCTGCTGAGATAATCGTCCGCCTGATCTCAAAAGAGATTGTTATCCTGATTGGCCTGGCCACCCTTGTATCTTGGCCTGTTGCCTACTTTTTCACACGCAACTGGCTGAATGATTTTGCTTACCGGATAGAGCTGGGAATTATGCCATTCCTGCTGTCCTTTGTGTTTGCACTACTTATTTCATTGCTTACCATAAGTGTGCAGACAGTTAGCGCGGCCCTGAGAAATCCGGCTGATTCATTAAGGTATGAGTAAGTGCAAGCCTGTTACTGGATCATCAGTTTTGTCCTTTCTGTACCATCTTCATGCCTGAGCTGAAGAATATATAAACCACGACTAAGTTCCTGGGGCAATGAAATTGGGTTTTCTCCTGCAACAATTTCAGTTTCCTCTGACCAGATAAGCCTGCCATTAACAGAAAAGACCTCCAGGATGGCTGGGGTGTTGTCTTCTTTGGATGCTCCAAATTTTGCAGCGGTTGGATCGGGCTGAGGACCGGAACTACCGAACATTTCCTCGAATTCGATCCGGTAAACGTTTGCCAGACTCTGGTCCTGAATAATGATCACATTATTGTCATGATATTTTAGCTGGTCTTCCGTAAAATTTGTAGAACCCGTCCATACATAGGGGGCATCCGGATCAGGCGACATGGCATTTATGATAAGGAATTTGTTATGCATGATACCAATATCAGGATCCAGAGATGCCCACCTTCCCTTATCCTCCGTGTTCCAATCAGC
This sequence comes from Bacteroides sp., assembly GCA_030640625.1. Classification (GTDB taxonomy): domain Bacteria; phylum Bacteroidota; class Bacteroidia; order Bacteroidales; family SM23-62; genus SM23-62. The sequence continues at coordinate 5,488 of DAOWJB010000283.1, read as the reverse complement.
AACGATGCGAACCTGTAGCCCCCTGTTGTGGGCTGCATTCAGGGATGCTGTAATATCTGCTATCCCATTCGTATTAGATCTGTAGATGGCCAGATCAATGCTATGTTTTGCCCTGTCGATATAGGCTGTCAGGGTATCTCCCAGGCTGTGATGCAGGTATACAGCATCTGTTCCGGTTGAAACACTGAGATCAACAGTTCTGTTGAAGTAGGCCTTCATCATACCCGAAGAATTGGACTTTGTGATATATGCATTTACATTCGACCACGCAGTATCGTTTCCCGTCACAGATATTGCCTGTGCATAAAACAATTCCGAAGGATCGGTCCCTGAAATAGATACAAAGTGCCAGGTAGAATCTCCAGTGCCTTCAAGTGGATTTAACTCCAGATCAGGCGTATTTCCATATCGTAATACCGTTGATCCCTTGATATTTGTAGTCCATTCCAGGTCGAATCCCTGCGTGGTAATGTTGCTTACTGTCAGGGGAGTGGTAAGCCAGATGCTGCTGGAGAGAACCAGATCCCCATACTCCCTCACCAGCACCTGGGGATTATCATAATAGGTTGATAGAATGCCCGTCAATGTAACTTCCGTGCCCATGGATTTTAAGCGGCCTTCCCTGATGGATATCAGCTGGGCTTTCAGGCTCAGTATTGCAAAGGAAAGTACAAAGGTGAGAAGGGCTGATCTTATCATAATTCCTTTTCAGCTCTTTTCCTGGCATTTTCCAGATCCTCCGGCGTATCGATTCCGTGGCTCTGGCCGGTGGTGATCAGGACCTTGATCCCAAATCCGTTTTCCAGCCATCTCAACTGCTCCAATGATTCAGTTGTTTCAAGAGGTGATAGTTCGAGTGCAGTTATTTTTTGAAGAATCTCAGCACGGTAGGCATACATGCCAATATGTTTTAGATAAGTGCGGGTGGAAGTCCAGTTATCTTCCACGGTATTCCTGTTATAGGGTATTGCAGAACGGCTGAAATACAAGGCATTACCACCGGAGCCAGTAACTACCTTGACTGCATTGGGATTAAAGAGCTCAGAAGAACTCTCAATCGGGAATGCCAGGGTAGCAATCTGGGTGCCGGGATCATAAAAGGCATCTTTAAGGAGCCTGATATGGGATGCATGGATAAAAGGTTCGTCTCCCTGGATATTGATGATCACATCATATTCTTCACCGGATCTTGCCAACGACTGAATCACTTCAGCACACCTGTCTGTTCCACTTGGATGTTCCGGAGAAGTCATCATAACCCTGCCGCCGAAAGCAAGCACCGCTTGTTCTATGCCGGCATGGTCAGTTGCTACGATCACATTATTCAATTCTTTACGGGAGTTTTCATAAACCCATTGTATCATGGGTTTTCCTCCGATGTCAGCCAGGGGTTTACCAGGAAGACGGGAAGAAGCAAACCGCGCAGGAATGATTCCTAAAAAATTCATGAAAGTGTTGATATTCTTGGTTCTCCAAATTAGTAAAAATCCGGGAAAATTGTAATTTTGTCATGCATTTTTGGAAATTTTGTCAGATGGAAATTCAAAAAGTAAAACAACGGTTTGGGATCATTGGTACCCATCCTGCACTGAACCGTGCCATTGATATCGCCATGCAGGTTGCACCCACTGACCTGTCGGTACTGATCAGCGGGGAGAGCGGTACCGGGAAGGAGTTTTTTCCGAAGATAATCCATCAAAACAGTGCAAGAAAACACGGCTCTTACATTGCCGTGAATTGTGGTGCCATCCCCGAAGGCACCATTGATTCTGAATTATTCGGACATGAGAAAGGTGCATTTACGGGAGCCCATGACAGCAGAAAAGGTTATTTTGAAGTAGCAAACGGAGGCACTATTTTTCTGGATGAAGTAGCTGAACTACCGCTGTCAACACAGGTAAGGTTGCTTCGTGTACTTGAAGCCGGAGAATTTATAAGGGTAGGTTCATCGAATGTCCAGAAAACAAATGTCAGGGTAATTGCAGCCACCAATATTATTATCATTGAAGCCGTACAGCATGGCAAATTCAGGGAGGACCTTTATTACAGACTGAATACAGTACCTATTGCTATTCCATCCCTTCGAGAGAGAAAAGAAGATATATACCTGTTGTTCAGAAAATTTGCCAGTGATTTTGCTGAAATTAACCGCATGCCTCCGATTTCCTTGACAGATCAAGCCAGACTCATCCTGACAAATTATCGATGGCCAGGAAATATCAGGCAATTGAAAAACATAACAGAACAGATCTCCATCATTGAATCAACGAGGGAAATTGATGAAGAAATAATCAAAAGATATCTTCCGGATTATCAGCCGGTTAAGCTTCCGGCTTTGTATGAGAAACCGATTGATGAAAAAACATTCAACTCTGAGCGGGAGATCCTTTATAAGGTACTGTTTGACATGAAGAATGATATGAATGATCTGAAACGCCTGGTAGCAGAGATTATGGATAAAAGAAGCGGAACCGAGATCCATGAGGAACATGCAGGTATCATTGAGAAGCTGTATCAGTCCACCGACCACGCAGAAGCCCCACCAACCCTTCATATTAATCCTTCTGAAAGCCACGATATACAGGATACGGAAGAGATTATTGAAGAATCCCTGTCTCTCGAGGAAAAAGAGATTGAACTAATAAAAAAAGCCCTTGATAAGCATAACGGCAAAAGAAAATATGCTGCTCAAGAACTAGGCATATCGGAAAGGACGTTATACAGGAAGATCAAGGAGTATAATCTGGAATAAGAAATGCATTACAGAATTCAAATAGCACTCATTTTTATCATACCTGTAATGGTTGTCTCATGCAAGGTCAAGTATAGCTTATCAGGGGCGAATACCGGCATTTTGGAGACAGTTTCTATAAGCTATTTCCAGAACCGTTCAGCCCTGGCACCGCCTGTACTTGCTCAGTATGTTACCGAAGAGTACAGGGATCTCTGCGAACGTCAGACCAACCTGACCCTCGTAAATGGTACCGGAGATGCCCATTTTGAGGGGGAGATCACCGTATATTCCACCCGGGCCATGGCGATTTCGGGAGATGACCAGGCCGCACTTACACGTTTTACCATCGGGATTAAGGTTCGTTATACCAACAGCCTGGATCCGGATCTTAGTTTCGATCAGACATTCTCCCAGTATCGTGATTATGAGAGTACATTGCAGTTTGAGTCAGTCCAGTCTGAATTAACTGATGCCATCATTGAGGAGATCATTGAAGATATCTTTAACCATGCATTTGTAAACTGGTAGGGTTTTGCTAAAACAATGAAACGGGAAAATATCATAGAGTTTGTCCAGAACCCTTCAAGACTCAACCAGACAAGCCTGTCTGAATTGGAGGAATTGCTGCAATCATTCCCCTGGTTCCAGACGGCTCACCTGCTGGTGGCAAAAAATCATCATAATATTGACAGTCTGAAGTTCCATGATATTCTTCGGGATTCAGCGGCCTATGCAGGAGACAGAACCGTGTTATATCACCTGATCCATTCTCCTGCGATCAAGGCAGGAATACCTCGGATGGAACCTGATGCAGAATCGACTGATAGAGCAAGCGAAACGGAAGATATCATACGAAAATTACCTGACTTAGGGCAACAGACTGCCGGGCCGGATGAGATCTCCTATGCAGGCGCATATCAGCTCGAGGAAACTGCCGGGCCAGTGGCTGTCTCTATCGAGGAATATACGTTTACCGGCTGGTTTGACCAATTTCAATCTACCATAAGCGAAGAACCTGCGAAAACAGAGGAAAAGGGACTGATCGAAAAATTTATTGAAACCAGTCCGGTCATTACCCGTGGCAAGGATATTCCCGCCAGTCAGAAAGATTTGTCTGATGAGAGCACAGTGGACAGTGATTCCCTTATGACTGAGACACTTGCGAAGATATACGAGAAGCAGGGCCTGTACAAAAAAGCCATTTATGCTTACGAGAAATTAAGTTTGAAATATCCGGAAAAAAGTACTTACTTTGCGTCGCAAATTAACAGGATAAAAAGTCATTTAGAAAAAAACTGATATTGTCATGATCTACAACCTGATATCCGTACTTGTAGTGATCGTATGTGTGTTCCTGGTATTGATTGTTTTGGTACAGAATTCAAAGGGTGGAGGACTTGCTTCCAATTTTCAGTCATCGAACCAATTCATGGGCGTGCGGAAAACCACAGATTTCCTTGAAAAATCAACCTGGATCCTGGCCATTACGCTGATGGCTTTCAGTGTAGTAGGAAGTCTGACCATTCCGAGAGGTGAAGAAAACCGGCGTTCGGTCATCGAAGATCAGATCGATAATGTGGTTGATCCGAATGCCATACCAACATTTCCCACAACGGTCCCGGAACCTGGAGGCAGCCCGACAAATGACCCGCAATAAGTCAGGAGACTCTCAGAAACTACTTATTAAGTGTCAGGGATTATGACAACCTGACACTTTTTTTTTTGTTTTCAATGTCAGGCGGTCCTGAAACAGCTTTGGCATAAAATGTGAAAAGGAAGTTCTCGAATTTGAAAAATGTCTAACTATTTAAATACTACGAAAAATGGCAGATATAAAGATTAAGCCACTGGCCGACAGGGTACTCATTGAACCCATGGAAGCAGAAGAAAAAACCGCAAGCGGGATCATCATTCCTGATACAGCAAAAGAAAAACCTCAAAAAGGAACTGTTATGGCCGTTGGTCCGGGTACCAGCGATGAAAAAATGGAAGTAAAAAAAGGAGATGTTGTCCTTTATGGTAAGTATTCCGGTACTGACCTGACAGTTGAAGGAAAAGATTTCCTCATCATGAAGCAGTCAGATATCCTGGCTATTATCTAATTGGTAATTAAATCTAGTAAATCCTTATAATAATTAAAAAAATGGCAAAACAAATTAAGTATGATATTGAAGCAAGGGATATGCTGAAAAAAGGCGTTGATGCTCTTGCCGATGCAGTGAAAGTGACCCTTGGTCCCAAGGGACGCAATGTAATTATCGAGAAAAAATTCGGTGCTCCCCAGGTAACCAAGGATGGTGTTACCGTGGCTAAGGAAATTGATCTTAAGGATGAATTTGAAAACCTGGGTGCCCAGATGGTGAAGGAAGTTGCATCCAAGACCAATGATGATGCGGGTGACGGAACGACCACAGCAACTGTGCTGGCACAGGCTATTGTGCAAGTGGGACTCAAAAATGTAACAGCCGGTGCAAATCCGATGGATCTGAAAAGGGGTATTGACAAAGCTGTCAGCAAGGTGGTTGATTCTTTGAAAGGAATGTCTGAAGACATTGGTGAGGACAACACAAGGATTGAGCAGGTGGCTTCCGTTGCGGCCAATAATGATATTGAGATTGGTAAGCTGATTGCCGAAGCCATGGACAAAGTGAAAAAAGAAGGTGTTATTACCATTGAGGAAGCCAAGGTTTCTGATACCTATGTTGAGGTAGTAGAAGGTATGCAGTTTGACAGGGGATATATTTCCCCCTACTT
>DAOWJB010000256.1 GCA_030640625.1 Bacteroides sp. | reverse complement strand
CAGGGGTTCCCCGTATTGCTTTCTGATTTGCTGAAGAAACGGGACAACCTGCTCTTTGCTTTCACTCGGGATCTTTACGTTGGCCAGCACAAAATTGCTGACCTCGTCAATAGCAGAGACCAAATGGGGACTTGCCCCTTCGCATGTGCCGTCAATATGCAGGATATATCCCCCTTTTTGACGTATGCGCATTTTAAGCATTGCCCCGGCTTGTTGGTGGAGAACCGACAGGTAGAATATGAATTTTTGGGCAAGATAAGCCACCTGGGAAGATGAGATATGGACGTTGCGTTTTTTTAATTCCGAAATTGCTTCCATGATTGTGTGGTGCTCACAAAAGATCAACCGGCCTGTCAGCACCATGACATCGTATCCCACGTTGGAATAGGGTGGCACGCTTTTTTCAAAATCCTCTGGCGGGTAAACACCCTTACAGTCCGGACAAAACATGAAGGTGCGGTGCGCTTTACACTTACCGATATCCAGCATGTAAACCTTCCTTGTGTCGGTATGATGCACCTTTAGTTTGGTCTGGCATTGCGGACAGCACTCCTTGTTGGTTTTGAAATGGAGCACCGGTTCAAATACGAAAGCATTAGTAAGGCTAAGTTTATTTACCGCATCATCATGGAGTTTGCGCAATAAACAGACTACCTCAAATCCGGCGTTTTTTTTTCGATGCCATAGAACGCAAAAAAACTTTGTATGACTTTCGGTTTTATTTTTATGCCTTGTTTATGCAAATGTCCCGACAACTGCTCAGAAGTAAAACCCGGATGTTTAATGGCTTCCACCAGAACACTTATTGCGGCAGAACCCTTTAATGGTGGTTGTGTCAAAGCCTCCGAATCCAGCTTCCTTTTTAATAATTGCTCCGAAAACTGCTGCTGGTCAGAACTGAAATATACATAATTGCCCCCAATTTTTTCCCTTTTGATTTCACTGACATCTTTATATTGAAAAAGGAAGCTTCTGGTATCCATCCCCAATACATCCCTTATCTGCGGGGCATCCATCCCATGGCTTGAGTTGTTAATAATGGCCACCAGGGTGTCTTTCAAAGTTCCAAATTTTGAAAAGTGGATATTGTTATATTCCCAAATACCGTATGAATTAAATGTTGCCAGCTTTTTAAGGGAAAAATAACCTCCGTTATGGTCGTAGCTCCTGATGGTATCCCATTGCCTGATCTTACGTTGAATAGTACGGATGGAAACATTTAAAAACTGCGATAGTTCCCGGAGGGTCACGACAACTTTTTCAATAAATTGATTTTCAATGCATTCTAATGTATTCATAATATTTGTCGTTGTATATGTTATGAAGCAAATATAAACATATATTACGACATGCCAAAATTATGTTGGCTTTATTTTATTGCTGATTTTCATATATTTACCTAAGTCTAAGATGTGGATGATTGGAACCAGGTGAACATATAATATGACAGAATGTAAGACGGATTAATTAAAGTGTTGTTGATAATGAGGTAGTTAGAAAATTCAACAAATTCAACAAAGTGAAAGTGTCGATTGCAATTGTTGATAACTCAACAAACGAAGGGATTTTGGAACAATAGGTTTTTTCTCTTAATATTACCCCAACCGGGGCTATAATTATTTCTCACCAGCCTGCTTAAGGCATGAACATTCCAGGGAAATAATCCCTCATGTTAAGGGTGTCTTCCATCTGAACCTGGAGCTCTAGGAATCTGTCAAACAATTGCTTTTTCTTGTCCTGATATTTATCCTTATCCGCCAGGTTTACGATCTCTTCCGGATCATTTACCATATCAAACAGCAGCAATTTCGAAGCATCGGGATAAAGAATAAGTTTGAAACCCTCATCCCTGATCATTCGCTGCAAATCCACATAGCAACCATAGATGGCATCATAATAGCTCTCGGTTTTTTCTCCACGGGTAAATGGCAATAAGCTATGGAATTCAATATGATCAGGTATTTCTGCACCGGCCAGGTCAAGAATCGTGGGCATTACATCCTGGAGATAAACATCAGTATCCACCTGTTTACCCCGGGGTATATCCGGACCGATCACGAACAGCGGGACCCTGAGCGAATGATCATACATATTCTGCTTGCCCAACAGCCCGTGATTTCCACATGAAAGTCCATGGTCAGCCGTGAAAACAATATAGGTATTGTCCTTTTTGCCTGAATTTTCGAGGGCTTCCAGTATCCGTTCAACCTGGCTGTCCATATGGGAAATGATGGCATAGTATTCCTGCCGGTTGACTTTTACTGCGTATTCTGTCCTTGGAAAGGGTGCCAGCCTTTCATCACGCAGTCCTTCTCCACAACCGATCAGATCCATGTCAGGATATAAAGGCTGGAATGTTGCGGGAACCGAAACATTCTCCAGGGGATACATATCCACATACTCCTTTGGTGATTGCCGTGGGTCATGAGGTGCGTTAAAGGCTACATACATGAAGAAGGGATCATCTTTCCCGCTGGCGGATTCAAGAAATGAAACAGCCTCGTCAGCGAGCACCTCACTCCAATGCTCCCCCCCCTCCCAGAAGCCTCCGAATCTGGTATCCCAGGGAGTCCATTCCCAGTCATTTTCATCTTTCGGACGGTCATACCCCTCCGGTGTTTGTTTAGGCATGCCACCACGAATATGTCCTGTATGTTGAAAAATGCTGTCAGGTTCCACCTTTACATGCCATTTTCCAGCCATGAATGTCTCGTACCCGGCATTTTCCATAAGATTACTCCACAATTTCCCCTGTGCATCCCATTCATCCAGGTTGGTTTCCGCCCGGTTGGCCCGCCATACAGAAAGGCCGGTATTCAACATGGTCCGGCTGGCAATACATACCGCTCCATTCCAGCCTCCCATGTTATAACTATGCGTGAAGGCCACACCCTTGCTAGCTAACTGATCCAGTGTAGGGGTTATGACCTCCTGATTTCCCATTGCATTTATCGTATGATAGCATTGGTCATCTGCAAAAATGAAAAGTATGTTCGGCTTCTGATCTGCCCGTTCTGCAGTGCATGAGCTCAGTATTATGGCAAAGATAAAGGCTGGTAACAAATGATTTAGTTTCATATCTTAAAAAAATTTAATCTTTCAAATCAACCCTGAAATTTCCATCGACAACAATCCAACACTCGAATTCACAAGAACTGGTTGCATCCTTTGCCTTCATAACATCTCCATCCACGGCAATAATGGTTTTGCCATCAACCTTGTATTCAGCAGCTACTGAATAATATTGGTCTATGGCAGAATATAAATAATAAGGGGTCTCCCGGACTGTGTCGAACCAATCCACCTGCCCGCTTTCAATATTGCCACGATACACCCTGATCGGTACTTCCCGATGGTGATTGTTGATGGTCAGGTTGATGATCAGGTCGGCACTATCTGGCTTGACAGACCAGCAATCATCACAATCAACATTAATACCTAAATAATCATTACATGCCACTCCAAGCGCAATCAGCAATAAAACAATACCGGCTTTTAAATAACTTTTCACTTTCTTATTATTAAAACCACGATATATCCTTCCGGGTATACTTCATCCGTTTCTGCATATTGACAAATACCAGTAAAGACAACCTGAAACGATGGTTGGATATTTCATGGACCTTATAGTTAACATATTCATAATCAAAAGACAACCCCCAAATTTTATCACGCCAGTACAACCCGGCTGAAGGAACCATTATGAATTTGGTCCCCGGATGAAGGTCGGATCCCCTGTATCCTCCCCAGGTAATTCCTCCCCTGAGCTGTGCCTTAAACCCGGCAGATTTATCCAGCTTTCTGTAAAAAGTAAAATTCTTTCCAATGGTTATGGGCCAGAAATATCTTCTTTCCCAGAACTGGAAGGAGAGGGTATCATTCTCCGGCCGGAGCACCCTGATCGCAGAAGGCCTGGCAAAAAAGCCTGTGGTGGCGAACATATTGTATTTATTCTCAGATACACCAAGCTCTCCACCCACCATAAAATCATCCGCATTGAAATCCAGACCCAATTCGAACCTGATCTCCGAGATCTCAGGTATCCGGTTATGATGAGCCTTGTTTTCAACCAGAAATGTTACCATTTCTTCAGATTTGGCTTCTTTTGCCAGACTCAGCGCATTGGTTGAGGCATTAATATTCTGGTTAATACTTGCACCATGCTCAAGCAGCAGTTCTATCATATATTCATCATTGTTCATTACAGCGATTGCAAGGGCATGCAGTCCACCTTTATTCTGCATAAACGGATCTGCTCCCTTGTCAAGCAATAGCCAGGCCATATCATAATCACCATGCTGGGCAACGATCATCAGGGCGGTAAAACCGAATGTATCCTGTGCATTAAGATCTGCTCCCCGGTCGACCAATACCTGCGCGGTTTCGTTACAGTCATAATAAACTGACATCATCAGAGGACGCGTCCCAAACCAGTCCCCCTCCTCTAAATTCGCCCCCTTTTCAATCAGCAAATCCGCAATTTCAGGATAATCGTAAGCTGATGCATGCATCAGGGAAGTCAGGGCCAGTTCGTCTTTGGCGTCAACCTTTGCTCCGGCTTCGAGCAAGAGGTAGGCCGCATCGTAGTGTTCGGTCCTCACTGCGCCGATCAAGGGAGTGACATCATTGTAAGGTGTGGCATTTACATCCGCTCCCTTACTGATCAAATATTCCATGATATCAATATAGCCATTCTGTGAGGCATACATGAGCGGGGTAACCCCATCCACTGTAGTGGCATCTACACCTACACCTCTCTCCACCAGGAATTTCACATTCTCAAGCTGCTCATTATCTGTAGCCCGGATGAGATTAAACTCCCGGTCACCTTCCAGGAGACCTGCAGTATCACTTTCTACGGTGATCTTATAATCACCTATCCTTTCAATTGGACGGAGGGGCTGATCTTCCGGCAAGCTTACTGCAGAATCGGCCTTCTCCCCGCTGAGGGTATCGACAACTTCAACCAATTGTGAAAATCCTCCTGCAGGCAAAATCAAGAACAGGAAAAAAATCAATAATCCGGATCTCATGATCACATCAGAATTGATACCAAATATATATAATATCGTCATGATTTTCATATATTGCCAAGCAACGTTCCGCAAAGTATGAGAGTCTAATTTATTAACAGGCTAAGGTTCGCATTCTCCTTTATTTTAGGCGACTGGTTAAATAGTTAATATTTTTCCACAAAATGCTTGGCTTTTTTTAGGCTATATATTCTAACTTTGAACTAATTGAGTTTGTTTTTTTATTATGACTAATAAAGGCCTATTTAGACCAATAATATGATAAACAGAGTCGGTTTTCTTATTTTATTGATATGCGCTGTCCAGTTGTCATTTTCACAGACAGGTGACGATGATTATTACCTTGGACACGGGTTCAATAGCGGCGATACCATTTATACCAATTCCGGCACATTCTGGGATGCCGGAGGTTTGAATAATTATGGCATAGATGAGGAATGGATTGTCTGGTTCTGTTCCAATAATGGCAATCCCATTACCTTTGACTTTTCAAATTTTGCCACAGACTACAGGGGAGGCATGCCACCCGCACTGGGTGAATACCTGGGATATGACTATCTCACCATCTATATCGGGACAGATTCCTTCCGTGCCTATCATGATGATACCCCTCAATTCAGTTTTACTGAGCCTGATGCATGTGTCGGATTCCGGTTCACGTCCCAGCCAACATCCCTGACACATAATGGATGGGATGCGGAGATCAGTGCCAATCCACCCCCTTCAAACAACGATCCCTGCACCGCAGCTGCCCTGATTGTCGGTAATGTTTGTTCACCTACTGTATTCAACAACAAAGGTGCATATGGAACAGGGATCGGGAGTCCGGCCTGCCATCCTTTCCTCGGTGGGGATGTTTGGTTTACGGCCCAGGTCCCGGCTTCAGGACAGCTAAAGATTGAAACCTTTGCCGGTACACTTGACTGGGCCGTAATGGTCATATATACTGGAGCAGATTGCAACAGCCTGACAGAATTTTCCTGCGATGAAACCACCTCAGCCATGCCTACCAGGATCCTGATGGGCCGTACACCCGGGGAAACGATCTATATCAGGGTCTTTGGTGACCAGGCCAAAAGCGGGACCTTCGGGATCTGTGCATCGGATCCATCCTATCCTGTTGAAGGCTCTACCGGACCGGGAGGAGTTGGTGATGAAACTGAAAATGACCTGTGGTTACGTGCGGACAAGGGCGTTCTAAACAGCGGGGGCACAGATGCAATCCCGGGTGAATTTATTCAAACATGGAACGATCACAGTGGGAACGATAATCATGTTACCCAGACCACTGGCACAAATCAGCCTGTTTTGACGGGGATTGCGATCAACGGGCAACCGGTTGTCACATTGGATGGTACAGATGATTATATGACCGCTGAAATGAGTTCCTTGTCAGCGCCCCTGACCATGATCACAGTCAGCAGGTTTACGGCAGCCACTACAGATGCTTATGTAATGACCGTGGGTGACCTGAATGCCACCCAGACTGCCAGTATCAGCCGTGAATCGGATAATAATTATTATACATTCACGCAAGGGGCCAAATATTACGGTCCCGCAATGGCCGATAACACACCCTATATCATTCATTCCAGGCATAACATTGCCTCCACTTTCCATGAAATATTCCTCAATGAAACAGCTTTTGGAGCCACCGACTATGGTTCAAGTGTGATCACAGACGGATCATTGATCCTGGGTGCCAGCAGGAATATTGATACCTATCTTGGCGGTGACATTGCCGAGGCCATTGTTTACAATAAAATTTTAAATACTGCACAAAAGATCATCGTTGAAAATTATCTTGCTGCCAAGTATGGCATTACCATTCCGACGGACAGATTCGCCTTCGAAGCCGTTCACGGGTTTGATGTAGCAGGGATAGGACAGGTAGATGCGAACAATCAGCATACCGAGGCACAATCTGCCAGGATACTGGCATTGGGTAACCCGACCGACCTGGGGGATGGAGAATTTCTCCTTTTCGGGCATGACAATGGAGATATTACCTCTTGGATCAGCACTGATCTCCCCAACAATGATATTAACCTGCTGCGGATCGAACGAGAATGGCGTGTGAATTCCACCGGGGGTGACGGGACTGGCAACGTAACAGTCAGCCTCTTTGACACGATAATGCCTGCATTCCCACCGGAATTCCTCTCTTTCATATTATGGGTGGATGCCGACGGATATTTTACCGACGGTGCCATCCCCTATCCGGTAATAAGGGCTGGCAACCAATATATAGCAAATTCGGTTGACCTTCAGGATGGCTATTATGTTACTATCGGATGCATCAGGCCGGTAGCCGGATTCACCCTGTCTTCATCGGCCGGACTTGAATCCATTGCCAATCCGCAAATTGAAGTTTCCCTGAACTATGCAGTCAGTGTAGAGCTTACTCTTCAATACAGGGGAATAGACGGAACGGCAACAGGCGGTGGAGTGGATTACCTGCTCAATCCGGACGAGCTCACCATCCTTCCCGGTTCAACAACCGCCAATATTGTACCCCTGATTGTAGACAATGAAATAGCAGAGCCAGATAAGACTTTCGAGATACGGATCAGCTCCCCTTCCCTGGGTCTGTTCCTTGGTGCAGACAGTATCCATACCTATACTATCCTGAATGATGATATCGATGTAACGGCTGTCACAGATACAGACAGCATCGGTGCCTGTTATCCGGCGGTGGCCAACCTGGATGTAAATGTTGTTGGGACAGGCCCCTTTACTTATGCATGGACCCCAACCGACAGCCTGAGTGATCCGGCTGTTGCAGATCCTGCGGCCAATCCCACTGTTTCCATCTGGTATCTTGTGACCGTAACTGACCAGACCAATGGAGCTATTGGGACTGACAGTATCTACATTACTGTACTGACCGCCCCCGCCCAGCCAACAATTACGGCTGGTGGATCAACGACTTTCTGCCAGGGGGATAGTGTAATGCTCAGTTCTTCGGCCGGAAGTGCCTATCTCTGGTCCACCGGAGAAACCACACAGGATATCTGGGCCGGGACAAGCGGAAGTTATACTGTCAGGGTATTTGACGATCTGGGTTGTGGCAGCGATTCATCCGATCCGCTCTTGGTAACTGCTAATCCTTTGCCTGATCAACCTGTGATTACAGCATCCGGTCCAACAACCTTCTGCGATGGCGACAGTGTGGACCTGATTTCAACGGATGCTTTTTCATTCCTGTGGTCTAACGGAGATACAAACAGGACGATCCGTGTGAAAAATAATGGCGATTTCTTTGTCCATGTGACTAATACAGACGGATGCCAGAGCATCCCTTCAGTAACTACTGCTGTTACCGTCTACAGTTTGCCCTTAACTCCCACCATAACAATTGACAGCAGCACGGATATCTGTGAGCATGACAGCGTGAGGCTGACCTCATCTCCCGGAATTGCCTATCTATGGTCCACCGGTGATTCCACACAGAGCATTTATGCAAAATCGGCTGGAGATTACTCCGTCCAGACCATTAACACTGTAGGTTGCCTGAGCATCCCATCAGCCATTGTCACAGTTACGACCAGGCCTGCACCTGGACAACCCATGATCTCATACACCGGGAATACTACTTTCTGTGAGGGGGACAGCCTCGTCTTGACATCCGATCCCGGTACAACATATCTTTGGTCCAACGGAGAAACTTCCCAGAGCATTTCCGCAAAAATAACCGGCAGTTATACTGTCAGGATATCCAACCTTGATGGTTGTTTCAGCCTGCCCTCCGATCCTGTCGATGTGTCCGTTAATGCCAATCCGGACAAACCGGTAATCAGCGGAGATACCATTTATTGTGAAGGCAGCTACTCAACCCTGACCTCCACAGAGGCAACCGCCTATCTTTGGTCAACCGGGGCAACGACCCAAAGCATCGATGTTACTGCAGGATCCTATTCCGTCACTGTTACTGATGCAAATGGCTGTACAAGCGAGGATGCTGATGCAGTTGCCGTTAGTGAATCACCGAAGCCTGCCAAGCCTGTGATCGAACCAGCCGGGCCCATCACGCTGGAAGCAGGTGACAGCATAACCCTGAACGCTCCTGTCGCAACCACTTATTTATGGTCACCGGGCGAAGAGACCACCTCTTCCATTACCGTCAAGACTGCTGGTAATTATACTGTTATCATTGGCAATAATGACGGCTGTATGAGTGATCCCAGTGATCCTGTCACCGTAAACGTTCTGTCACCTGTAAAACCGGTGATCACCGTTACAGGGGAAACCGAGTTTTGTGAGGGAGGACCGGCGACCACGCTGAGCGCCTCGCAGGCTGACGGCTACCTGTGGTCAACCGGAGATACCTCTCAGTATATTTTAGTTGATGTGTCCGGTTCCTATACGGTGACTGTAAATTATTCCGGGATTCAGTCACAGCCTTCTGACCCTGTTGTTATAGCGGTATATGAGAATCCGTCAGTCAGCCTGGTAAGTCAGTCTGATGCAGCCTGCAACGCCGAAACTTCGGGTTCCATCGAGGTAAGTGCCTCGGGAGGTACGGCTCCGTATTCTTACGCCTGGGATCATGGACAGACCGGATCCAACCTATCCAACATCGGCGCAGGTGACTACCATGTCACTGTCAGTGACGCCAACGGATGCCAGGATACACTCAGTGCATCCATCGGGGAACCAAGCGCTCTGGTGATTGAAGAAACCATTACACATCCAACCTGCAATGACAGTTACGACGGGGTAGTTGAGGTGATCGTTACAGGTGGAATACCAGGCTATACCATACAATGGTCAAACGGTAACACAGGAGACTATGCAGAGGGACTCGGACCGGGACAGGTTGAGGTCGAGGTAACCGATGCGAACATGTGCCAGGCAAACGATACCTATACCCTCGTTGCAAAAAATGATATCTGTATCATCATCCCTGAGATCATCACACCCAACAGTGATGGACATAATGATACCTGGTTGATACCAGGGATCGAGAACTATCCTCTTGCAACAGTGGAAGTTTATGACAGGTGGGGAAGAAGGGTATTTTATTCCAGCAGGGGTTACCCACAACCCTGGGATGGACAGTATGACGGAAAGCTCCTGCCAATGGATTCCTACCACTATATTATCAATCTCAATAACGGAACAGAACCTCTTATCGGAAACATTACCATTGTGAAATGAAAAAGATAATCCTGTATATAATACCCACGCTGTTCCTGGTCTTGCCGGTATCCCTGCAAGCCCAGCAGAAACCCATGATCAGCCAGTATATGATGAATAAATTCCTGGTCAATCCTGCACTGGCCGGTGTCAAGGGCTATACCAATATCAGCTTTACGGCGCGGGAGCAATATACCATGCTGACAAATGCTCCCCGGACTTTCGTCCTGAGTGGTGATACCCGCCTGCTGGAAGACAGTTATATACTCAGAAGGCAGAAGGTGGAAAAGAAAGCGAAAAATGCCAGCAGGAACAAGAATGTCGGAGTGGGTGCATATTTTTTCAATGACAGGAATGGGATAACGGAACGTACCGGTATGCAATTCACTTATGCATACCACATCAATTTCAACAACCAGTACCAGCTGTCTTTCGGATTATCAGTCACCGGCTACCAGTTCAAGCTCAACGACCAGAATGCCCTGGTCCTTGATCCCAATGATCCTCTGCTGAACGACAATAAAAAAACATTCTTTGTGCCGGATGCCAGTGCAGGTGTCTATCTTTCCGGCAAGGGATTATATGCCGGCTTATCTGTTTCGGAATTATTCGGGTCATCCATCAAGCTGGGCCAGAACACATTTGAAAACTACAAGACATTACGGCATTTTTACCTGATTGGGGGTTATAAATGGATGGTATCGGAAAAAATAATACTTGAACCCTCCTTTCTTGCCCAGGCAACCGTTGATGCCTTTCAACTGGATGCCACGGCAAGATTATTTTACAACTCAAACTACTGGCTTGGCTGCACATACCGCACCAATAAGACCCTGGTAATTATGGCCGGCTTTATGGTCGATGGCATCTTCCTGGGTTATGCCTATGATGTCACGCTGGGAACACTCCAGAGCTACAGCGGAGGGTCTCATGAACTCATGGTCGGGATCAGGCTGGGAGATAACAGCACCAGGAGATCACGGTGGCTGCGGCCGGATGTTTCCGAAATCGGGGAATAGGAAACTCAACCTTAACTGATCTCCTGCTTCTCCCTGGCATTGACAAACAGCGTATCCCCAATGCTCTCGTATCCCTTGAAAATTTGCTGGCCGTCATGACGGATCTGGTCGGAATGGAACCCGATGATGGTGAGCGCAGCTTCTGCTGAATGCTCATTGACAAGGGATTTTATATCTGTTTCCTCATCCGGTCTCAGGATCTCAACATTCCGGTGAGAAATCGGGAGTCTTCCTTCCTGGATCAGCTCCAGCAGCTTATTGCGCGTGGTTTCCACATCGTCCTCAAAATTAACTTCGAATACTTTCAGGCGTGCTTTTCTCATTTCGGGATGTGATGAAATAATGAAACCAAGCAGGATCATCAGGTTGGCATTATTATAATCGATGCTCCTGATCCAGATGTGGATCCCCTTTTTGGGCTTCAATGCATTGGGTGAGCTACCAAGGATACAGACATCATGGTTGGCAGCTTCGATCAGGGCAAAGTTGTCCACGATCTGTTTCAGGTTTTGTGGATCCTTCTTGTCAAATTCAAGGAGCATGGTATTGTTTTCCATACCGGATACACCGGGGATCTGGATAACTTGGGCTATGGCAGAAGTATAGGACGGGGAGATCATGGTGTCGACATATATATGATTCTCTTTGTCCCTTGTCATTTTTAGCAATTTTGCCAGGATTTCCAGAGAATCCTCCCTGGATGATTTTGAAAAATAGTTATTGATAAAGTGAATATAGGTGCCAAATCCATACCGGAAGGATATCCAGTTCAGCAACCTCAAAGCATTCTGACGTTCAAATGAAGAATCTGAGATACAAATGGTAGATGGTCTCCAGCGTATCTTTGCCCCCGAAGATCTGCGTTTTTGGAGATATATCTGGATATTTCTGCTTAGCTGGAAGATGGCATTGGAAAAGATCGATTCGAGTCCCCTTCTGTTCTTATGATAATTACTGACCCCTATATAGACCAATACCAGCGCCCCGATGGCGAGAATGGCATAAACGGTATTGATCTTGAACATAAGCCAGCCGCACATCAGGAATCCGATCAGGGATATATACCATTTGGAACGAAAAACAGGCCGGTATGAGGGGTCCGCTCCAAAATGGAAAAGGAATGATATCAGGCACAGTGACCCGTAGGTAACCATAAAAAACATCGAGATGATCTCAGCGACAGCATTTACGTTTCCTGCTGCGACGAAAATAAAAGCAATAAAGCAGGTAATGATGGAAGCATTGTTTGGTTCATTCATATTTCCCTTCCCCTTTGACAACCACCGGTTGAGCGGCCTGACCGGGAATGCCCTGTCCAGGGCCAGAGCCTGTAAGGTACGGGGAGCCACCATGACAGACCCGATGGCCGAGGAGATCGTCGAAGCCGCAAGTCCCAGGGGAATAATCAAAGCCCCGTATAGAGCGATCTTGCTCATGATCAACTGGTTGGTTTTCAGGTCATCTGGACTGGCGGAGGTATAAAGTTTCCACGCGATAAATATGTAAATGACCATACCGGACAAAGTGGCCAGGGTGGTCCCCAGTGGTATCGACCTGGCAGGCTTCCTCAGGTCCCCGGACAATCCGACACCGGCAGTCATGCCCGTAAAGGCGGGAAAAACAATGGCAAAAACAATGAAGAATTTGGAAAAATCATAGGTTCCCTGCCCGATCGTCCAAATGCTCTGTTCGGGTACATAATCGGTTTTGCCCAGAAAGAACAGGGTAAGTGAGACAAATAAAACAACCACAACAAAATACAGGGCCTTAACCCCCATGCCTGCCCCTTTTTTCAGGATCAATAAGGTCAATAATCCCATGGCCGGAAGACTGATCACCTGCCTGGGCAGATTCATTTTCCATTGTTCACTGGCATAGTCAAAGAATGGTTCAAATGCCTCGGTGAAAGCTATTACATAAAAAGCAATACTGATGGCCTGGGACAAGAACAGGGAAATCCCGATTGTGGTCCCAATGTTCAATCCGAATGACCTGGAGATCACAAAATACTCTCCCCCTCCTTCAACACGCTGGTTGGTTGCCAGTTCACTGAGTGCAAGTGCCGTGGGTATGGTTACCATATGGCCGACCAAGATGACCAGGATAACTCCCCAGAAACCGAGATGCCCGATAGCCATACCGAAACGAAGAAACAGGATGGCCCCCAGGATGGTAGAGATAGCGGTGAAGAAGACCGGAAGTGTTCCGAATCCATTTTTCTTAGAACCAGCCATTTAACAGTGTTTGGGTGTTCATGAATATTCCCTGCAACATAAATTTCTGCAGAGGAAAATTAAGTAAAAAATTCTACATTTGCAGGCCCATTTGGCCCTGCTTGCATCGCCCCCGGGACGAATCCTGTTCTACATACTGTAATTTATTAATATTCAAAGAGATGAAATTTTTGTTAAGAGAGAAACTGTTTTCCAGAAGCTGGTTTATTAACTACACCCTGATTATTGCAGGCTCCTTCATCATGGCCGCCGGTTATGTCTTTTTCATTACGCCGCACAAAATCGTGCCAGGTGGTGTATATGGCATCGGCATTGTCATACATTATCTCACCGAAGGGGTATTTCGATTTGCGCCGGATGGCCTGCCTATTGGATTATTGGGACTGATCATGAACATTCCCCTGACCATTATCGGGATCCGGATCCTGGGTCCGAGGTTTGGCATAAGGACCATCCTCGGATTCTTCCTTACCGCCGGCTTCATCGACCTGCAGACCCTTATATGGGGAAATACACCCCTGGTGGAAGGTGATGTCCTCCTGTCCTGTATTTTCGGGGGTGTACTGATTGGATTTGGACTCGGACTCATATTCCGGTCGAGAGCCACCACCGGAGGATCAGATATCGTGGCCATGATCATCTCAAAGTATACCAGGATGCCACTGGGACAATTGCTGATCTATATTGATTCCGTGATTGTTTTATTGGGACTGGCTGCGTTCGGGGACTGGAAGATCCCGCTGTATTCATGGTTGACCATTTTTATTTCAGGGAAAGTCATTGATGCCACCCTTACCGGAGCAAACTATGCCAAATCTGTCTTTATCATTTCAGAAAAATACAAGGACATCCAGGAAATCATCATTCATCACCTGAACAGGGGCGGCACACTCCTGCATGCATCCGGACTATACGAAGGAAAAGAGAGACCTGTTATTTTCACCACGGTCAACCGAAGGGAACTGGTATTGCTTGAGAACCATATCAGAAAGATAGACCAGGATGCATTTGTAACAGTCGTTGATGCCAAGGAAGTCCTCGGACACGGTTTTAAATCCCTCAATGAAGTCTGAAACTTTTTAATTATATTTCATTTATGAAAAATCCTCGATTATTGGCCGTCCTTTCCAGGGTGGACATTACGGACTGGATCCCGGGCAGGCAGAATAATGAACAACTCAGGGAATCCATGAAACTGGATCCTCCCGAATTCAGGCAAGAGCTGCCACTTGAAGAGCTAACCTTTGCAGCCGGCTATTACAGATGGAAGCCTGGAAAATGCCAGGTCCATGCTCCGGGAGTAGGTGGTGTTAAAAAATTAATAAATACCGCCGGTATCATCCCTGGATTACATTAAAAACAGTAATTTCATACGGTGATAATATAATATAATGCGCAACCAACCATGAAAAAACTGGCTTTTATCTTACCATTACTCCTGCTTACCGTAAGCATATCCGCATTCAACCCCCTGGAGAAAGTAGAGAAGGTCCCCAACTTCTCAGCTACCGATGAAAGCGGGGAAGCCTGGGAATTATCCGACCAGCGGGCAGATTACCTGGTAATTTATTTCTACCCGGCTGCCTTTACCGGTGGATGTACCAAGCAGGCTTGCAGCTATCGAGACCATGACGACGCATTCAGGTTGCTCAATGCCCAGGTGATCGGTGTGAGTGGAGACGAGCATGAAAATCTCAATAAATTCAAAGAGTTTCACAACCTGAATTTTACCCTTCTCTCTGATGCTGATGGAAAGATCGCAGAATTATTCGGCGTTCCGACCAGGGACGGGAATACCATTGAAAAAGAGATCGACGGACAAACGCTTCAATTAACCCGTGGAGTCACAACTTCCCGGTGGACATATGTAGTAGACGGGAATGGCAAACTGATCTATAAGGATGAAAATGTGCAGGCTGCTACAGATCCTGAAACTGTCCTGAAAGAGATAACAACGCATAAGGACCGCAAAACCTGCCGGAAAAAATAAAGTTTCATTAATATTTTTATTCCACTGCGATTTTTGCAATTTTTACAGTGTATTAGGGTCCCCTAACCTGGAATAATTGCATTTATGTTAAGAAATTTTATCACAGTTACCATCCGTAACCTGGTCCGTCAGAAAGGATTTGCCATTATCAACATATTGGGATTGACCATCGGGCTCACGGTAAGTGCCCTCATCATCCTTTACATTGTACATGAACTTGGTTATGACCGTTTCTATGAAAAAGCGGACAGAATATACAGGGTAGCTGTCAGGGGAGAGATATCCGGACAGGCCATTGATGTAGCCGTTTCATCTCCCCCTTTCGGACCGGCCCTCGTTGCTGATTACCCTGAAGTGGTTGATTATACAAGGCTTAACCCGGCCCGCTCCAATTCCCTGTTTGCATTCGGTGAAGAAAAATATTATGAAGAAGATGTACTCTTTGCCGATACATCTTTTTTTGATTTGTTTTCGGTACCATTTATCCATGGCGATCCATTGACAGCACTGGAGGTACCACGGTCCATCGTATTGAGCCAATCCGTAGCCAGGAAGTATTTTAACAATGAACCGGCAATGGGAAAGATACTGCGCTACAATGACCAGGTAGATCTCACGGTGACAGGAGTTTGCGAAGATTATCCCGACAATTCCCATTTCACCTTCCAATCCATTATCTCCTTCTCCACCCTGGTGGAATTAATGGGGGAGTCATGGCTGACTACCTGGGGCAATTTATCCATGTATAATTATATACTGCTTGATGAAAATGCCATCCTGGATTCATTGACAGCCAAGTTGCCGGATTTCTTTATGAAATATATGTCGGAAGAAGTTCAGGAAACAAGTATTAAGTTTGAGCTTTATCTCCAACCTGTAACCAGCATCCATCTGCATTCAAACCTGATGGCTGAGATGGGGGACAACAGTGATATCAGCTACATTTACATCCTGACGGCCATCACCATTTTCATCCTGATCCTGGCAAGTATTAATTTCATGAACCTCTCCACGGCCAAATCTTCTAGCCGGGCCCGCGAGGTAGGCATCAGGAAAGTAGCGGGTTCCTCCCGGCCACACCTGATCAGACAATTTATCGGAGAGTCTGTGATCATCAGCCTGATATCCCTCTTTATCACCTTCTTCCTCATCGAATTGATCCTGCCAGCCTTTAATAATATCACCGGGAAGGATCTGGACATGCAATATATACTGGACTGGCAATTAACCCTGGGGTTTATCCT
>DAOWJB010000021.1 GCA_030640625.1 Bacteroides sp. | reverse complement strand
GTATCCTTCTGGAGAACAAAAACAGGTATTGAAGTTGATTTCATACTGGGAGGTGGTGAAGTAGCTGTTGAGGTAAAAGGATCAGACCGTATTGATAATAAGGACTTGAGGTCAATTAAACTTTTTACCAATGAATTCTCGCCAAAGAAGTCTATCATTGTTTGTAATGAGAAGGAAAAACGACGCATTGGAAGGGTACAAATCATACCTTACAGGAAATTCCTATCGGATTTATGGGCGGGAGGAATATTGTAAATTTTTCTGTCGTTCCCTGATAATGGTTGTTGCATGCTTTTTCGAGAATTTTGCCAAGATAATTCATTGATGGTTGATCCTCCTAATATAGATATTCCTGAACCTGATCAGCAATTCATGTTTTGAATGTAACTGTAGGGCAATATGCCCAACGGTGCCAACATTATGTTTTCTATGAATTTCATCATCAAGAATATCCGTTGCGTCGAACCTTGTCACCTGTTTCCCATTCACAAAGGTCCGGATCTGCATTCCCTGGCAGATCAGTTCCAGGCTGTTCCAGGCATCCGGATCATGATCAGCATAAAACAGTACAGTCCGATGTGCCTCTTTGGGTGCCTTGTCCGGAACCATTCTAGGATCCGGAAGCGATGGGTATATCCATCGCTGTACGCCCCTGGTTTCATCATAGATCAGCCCGGTACGCAATGAAGAAGCCGGATGGATATCCACCTGTGGACCGTTCAGCCAGCCGCCTTCTGACTTTTCATCTGACTCATCAAAACGGCTGCGGAACTGCAGTCCGCTGTTACCCTTTGATTTTTCTAAAACCTGGAATTCGAGTCTCAGTTGAAAGTCATCATACTCTTTATCACTCATCAGCCAGAAATAATCATGGTCCGGTTGCCCGAGTGAATTGCATTCAATATATTCACCATTAGACTTCCAGAAGGCTTTACCCCTGTCGGCAGGCAGGCATTCTATATGCCAACCATCCAGGTTCTTTCCATTGTAAAGACTTTCCCATCCATCCTGTTCGCGGTAAACCATGTCAAACGGTTGAAGGGATATCTCAGTTGCCGTTGGAAAGTTTTTTGGAACATTATATGTCACCTCCTTGCCGGCCAGCCATTGGATGCCCCTGACAAAGGTGGTCTGGAATCCCACACACTGGATGCTTTCAGGCATGCGCATATCATGCCAGAGATGCCCTGTTGTGGCATTGTATACCCTGCCCTCCCCGTATTCCATAACCCAGTCCACCGGCCAACTCTTTCCAGTGATCGAATCGTAGGTGTAAGAGAGAACCTGGAGATTTTCTGCCGGTCCACGGGCATAAACATACAACTCGATATCGGGTGTCATCCATTTTCGTGGATAACCCTGGTTAATGGGATGATCCTTTAAGAGTTCGACTACCAATGTCCTGCGTGGACCATGACTTGTTTTAGCTCCTTCACCTGGAGGAATTTTTACCATTTTGCGATTGGCAATTTCAATGGCATATCCCTGATCTGCCTGTCTCCAGCCTAAACCGATCATTTTATTGTATTCTTCCCATTTTACAAAAGCATTGTTACCTGAATGAAAAACATACATCCCTCCCCCACTTTTCATGTATTCTTCAAAATTCTTTCTTACCGACTCGGGCCAGTAATTTTGGTTATTAATGCTGTTGCAATTCTGGACGACTACATCGTAATTGTTGAAATCCGGATGCCAGTCATTATATGCTGGAGCATCGTTGACAGGAGCGGTTGTTATATCAACCGCGCAGCACCCGGATTGTTCGAGCAGGGCGGTGATTACCTCCGTGGTATATGCCCAGTCATGGTTGCTGTAACCGTCGATAACAAGAACTTTTATATCATCATTCCCTTCTGAGATTGCATTAACGGAAGAGAATAGAAAGAATAAGAAAATCAGGTACATATATATAAGATTCAGGACTATCTGTAATTATAAAATATCATATTTCCTATGATTTCTACTTCGTCGAACATTCCACCCTTTTGTATAAAATTAACCGGGAAGGTCATAAAACATCGTACGGCTCGATTATCCAGGGTTGCCGGCTTCCATTTTCCAGGCAGAGTTTGAAATCCCTCCACAGCAACTTCACCTATTACCGGCAATGACTCATTTACCATCTGGACGCCGTCCAGTTCACCATTTTTCATGATTACAAAACCCAACAGTACAGTTCCTGCCAGGTCATTGTTGAAATACTTGCTGCCGACAATGTGATTATTCAGATGCGTCTTCAACACAATTTCACCATTAAGGTACTCCGGCCAGGTATCAACAGAATAAAAAATGGTATCTATATACTTGTCCCCATTCCTCAACCAGTTATGGTTCCATACCAGCTGGTTATCATTATACATTGATTCTGATTTCACTCTGCCGTTATCATAGTATTCCGTGATTACTCCATCAAGATTCAAGGGAATCTGGTTTTTTGAGTGACCGGATCTAACAACTATTCCATCTCTTCTGTCTTCAAATTGATAGCCTGCATTTTGATTCTTGGCAAAGCTCCGTTTTGTTTTATGTATTAACAATCTGCCGTCATAAAGGCTGATCGTGTGTTGTTCGGATGATTTGACCCTGATCATTTCTTTTTGTGCAATCTTCCAGGCACCATCGGATTTAATATATGTATGTATCCAGATTTTATTATCGGATTCGCGATCGACTTCAACTTTTTTTATGGCCTCCGCCTCGGGGGCAGGACGGTTATTACCTGCATAATAGTAAACCTCAGGTTCTGCCGCTGAAACAGGGAGAATGAAGGCGGTAATGAGCAGAAGCAGAAGAATCTTTTTAATGATGGGATTTTGATCCAAGGTCATCAAATTATGAATAACAAAATTACGACAATCTGAGTCAGATAAACAAAAAGCTGTCCCCTGCAAACGGAACCTCCATGAATTACCGAACGTTGTTACCTGTAGTTGGATATGGATTCCATGACCATTCTGATAAATTCCGGTCGTTCGGATGGCTCCAGCCAGCGGGTAACCACCACCAGCTCATGGTCCGGCTCTATGAGGATGTAATTTCCTCCGAACCCCGCTGCGTAATAAAGGTTTTCAGAAAGTCCTTCAGTTTTGCGCTGTCCCAGGTTAAGCCACCACATATACCCGTAGCTTTCATTGGCCGGTGAGGGCTCTGTGGCCATACGGACCCATTCTTCCGGGAATAATTGACGCTCCTGCCATTTTCCCTTTCTGAGAAAGAGTAGCCCGAAACGGGCGTGATCCAGGGTGCTTATAAAAATCCCTCCGCCGGAATGTCCGCCTCCGCTTACGGATTGAACCCTTGTCCCATCTATGTTTACCCAGGAGTTTTCATAGCCGTACCACCGCCAGGTGGTGCTTGCTCCGATTGGGTCCATGATGTTTTCTTTTAAAACCTGTGGCAGGGGTTTTCTCCAGACCTGCAACAGGGAATATGCCAGGACATTGACCCTGACATCGTTGTACTTGAAAAATGTTCCGGGTTCATTCAGCTTTCGGTACTTCCATTCATCGATCCCTCCTTCGGCCGGGGGGCGGTCGGCCCAATCATACATTCCGAAAAGGTTGCCGGACCAGTCGGAGGACTGGTTCAGCAGGTGTTCCCAGGTGATTTGTTCGTTGTGGACGCCTTCAAAGGTCCCATCCCAGACATAATCAGACACCCTGTCATCAACACTGTTGATCAGTCCCCGGTCAAGGGCGAGTGCCGCTACTGTGGAAAGATAACTCTTGGTTACACTGAATGTCATGTCCACCCGCTTGATATCTCCCCATTCGGCCACAATAAAACCATCCCGGATTATGAGTCCAGCCGGACGACCTCTTTTCTTCGTTGGTCCAGCGATCTTATGATAGGGTTCCTGCTGAAATCCCTCCTGGATGGCTATCCGGAGATCCCTGGAACCGGTATATTCATGTTCCCGTGCATATTGTACCGCTGCTTCCAGCTTCGTTTCATTGAAACCCATTTCAGCGGGTGATTTCCTTTCCCACTCCCCTTTGGGGGGATAATAATCCTGCGCTATCACAGGGAGACTGGCGGCCAGAAACCAGATAAGGAGCAGGCCTGAAACAATTGAAATGTTTGATCTTTTCATTTCATTTATAATTTATGTAGTCCAGGCTAAGACCGGATACAGCGTGCGAGATCCATCACCAGGCAGGAGGAAACTTCATGGCAAACACGTTTAATTTTTGTTATCAAGACTGATCCGATTTTTTGCCCGATGAAAAAAGCGGCTACCAAAAACACATAGGTATACCAGCCAAAACCAATTTCGGAGACAAACCTCAGAGCAATAACAAAAGGAACTGGTATATGAATGGCTAAAAACCATTGAAGCGAAAATGTCCTGACATTGCTCCGCCAGTATCCGAATGGAATGTTTATTACGAGGACAAGGAGGCTTATCAATAGGAGTTTTATCATTTTAATGAATTAGAAAGCTTAAAGACTGTTGTTCAGGCATGGCAAAATTAGTCACAAAATTTATAAAAAAACTTGAATTATATTGATAAATTACAATGATCCAACGAGGCTGGGCCCGACAAAATCAATAATTAGAGTCACCATGGAAAAGTGGTTAATCTTACTTCTGTTACTAAATACTGCATGCAGGAAGGCGGATATCACACAGTATGTCGATCCGAACATCGGCGGGGTCGCAGCTCTGCTGACAACCAAGAATCCTACGGTACACCGTCCGCATAGCATGATAAGGGTGTACCCGGTGACAAAACCGGGATTAAGCGACCGGTACCTGTCTGACAAGATCTACGGTTTTGCGGTCAATATGCCTGCCTACCGAATGGGACATGTAAGTGAACTCATGCCAGTGCCTGGTGAACCAGGCGTCAGTAAAACAGGAAATGCCTCATTATATGACCATGACCAGGAAGAGGTTCACCCCTGGTACCACAGGGTGTGGCTGGAGGATCACGAGGTCATGGTGGAATGGTCAACCACCGGGAGGGCTGTCATCTACAGGTTCGATTTTCAGACGGATACGTGCGGAAAAATCATTTTCCGCGCTGCTCGGAATGCAGCTTTCAGTTTTAAGGATTCCGTCTCCCTGAAAGGCTGGGAAGAGTTTCAGGGGAGCAGGCAGTATTTCTATGCTGATTTTTCAAAACCGATGGACCAATATGGCATGTTTGAAGAGGAAACCATTTTCCGGGACAGGATGGAAATTAGTGGTGAAAGATCCGGGGCCTGGGCATCCTTTGGTAATTTGCAGGATCCCATCGAGGTTCGCATCGGGATCTCTTATATCAATGAGGATCAGGCCCGGGAAAATCTGCTTCGTGAAACCAAAGGCAAAAGTTTCAAACAGGTTACTACAGAAAGCCACCGGATCTGGAAAGAAGCCCTGAACAGAATCCGTGTAAGCGGAGGGACGAAAAAACAGATGAGAATATTCTACACCTCCCTGTACCGGGCATATGAACGCATGGTCGACATCTCCGAATATGGCCGCTACTACAGCGGGTATGACAAACAAATACATCAGGATGAGGGTCGGCCTTTCTATGTGGATGACTGGCTTTGGGATACCTTCAGGAGTCAACATCCCCTGCTTTCTATCCTGGAACCCGACAGGCAGGCAGATATGGTACAATCCTATGTAAACATGTTTGAACAAAGCGGCTGGATGCCAGGATTTCCTCAGTTCTATGGTGATTTTCCGGCCATGATAGGATTCCATTCGGCGGCCCTGGTCTGGGATTCCTACCAGAAAGGGATCACCCACTTCGATGTGAAAAAGGCATACCAGGGTTTGAAAAAGAATGCCATGGAGGCCACCATGTTGCCCTGGCGGACCGGTCCCATGTGCTCACTTGACAGTTTCTACCTTGAACATGGCTTTTATCCGGCTCTTCCGGCGGACAGTTTGGAAACAATTCAAATGGTACACGGGTTCGAAAAACGGCAGTCTGTTGCCCTCACTCTTGAACACAGCTATGATGACTGGTGTCTGGCGCAACTGGCCAGGGCCTTAAACGAGATGGCAGATTATAAATATTTCATGGAACGTTCACTGAATTACCAGAAAGTTTTTAACCAGGAGACTGGCTTCATGTCCCCCAGGATGGCCAATGGAGCATGGGTGGAACCCTTTGATCCCACACTTTCAGGGGGTGTTGGCAGCCGTATGTATTTTGCAGAGAACAATGCCTGGATATGGACTTTCAACGCGCTACATGATATTCCTGAACTGATAAGTCTGATGGGCGGGAATGATTCTTTCACCCAGCGGCTGGATGCTCTTTTCAACGAGCCGACCGGAATTGCTAAATGGCAGTTCATGGGCCAGTTTCCAGATGCATCTGGACTGAACGGTATGTTCCCTGCCGGGAACGAACCAGCCTTTCATGTTCCCTACCTGTATAATTATGCCGGGAAGCCCTGGAAAACACAACGCAGGATACGGGAAATCATGGATATGTGGTTCGATGATTCCCCGCTGGGTCTGCCAGGGGATGAAGATGGTGGCGCCCTGTGTGCCTGGTACGTCTTATCGGCCATGGGATTTTACCCTGTCACCCCTGGAACGGGACTCTATGCCATCGGAAGCCCGTTTTTTAAGAAAATACAGATCTTCCTGCCCGACGGAAATACCTTTACCGTCAGGGCCCGGAATTGCTCAAAGCAGAACAAGTACATCCAATCCGCCAGGTTGAATGGAGCAGCGTTTAATCGTTCCTGGATCCGTCACAGTGAGATCACCGCTGGTGGGACCCTCGAACTGGAAATGGGTGATCGTCCGAACAAGGATTGGGCCAGCGCCCCAGGCGTATATGGGGAATTGCTTTTGTTAAATAACATTGATAAATTGTAGAAATCAACCAATATCTCAACAACCATGTACAAGCCGATTATTTTTTCCCTATTCTGTATTTTTACTTCACTTTTAACAACTGCCTCCTGCCAGGTATACGAAAAGCCCAACGTGATAATTATTCTGGCCGATGACATGGGTTATGGTGATGTGTCTTCCTGCAATCCCACTGCCAGGACTCACACCCCCAATATAGACGAACTTGCCAGCCAGGGCATCAGTTTTACCGATGCCCATACTGCAGGGGCGCTTTGCATTCCGTCCAGATACGGACTACTGACAGGAAGGTATTTCTTTCGAGCTCCCAGGCAAAGTATATATTGGGGTTACGGAGCCCCCTTGATCGAAGAGGGACGAGAAACCATCGGTTCCCTGATGCAGAAAGCCGGGTACACCACTGCTTGTATCGGAAAGTGGCACCTGGGACTGGAATGGCCGTTGAAGGATCCTACCATACCGCAGGTCACCGGCACTAAAGCTCTGGGGCCAACCAACACTGATTTTGCAGGAGATATAGGCAGTGGACCCAATAAACTTGGCTTTGATTATTCATACATCCTGCCGGCTTCCCTGGATATGCCTCCCTATGTTTTTGTAAAAAATGACATGGTTGTAGACCCTGAGATCGTGCTGGTCAATGAAATCTATCCTAAAACAAAGCCTGGAACCGAAACAGCATGGGATCAGAAATATGTCGGTGATGATGATATCTATTGGGGCCGTGGGGTTTGGTGGCGCAATGGGGAGATGTCTGCCAATTTCCGCATTGAAAACTGCCTGGATGAACTCGTGGATGAAGGGATCTCATTTATCCGGGACCAGGTACAGGAGAATCCTGATAAACCATTCATGCTATACCTGCCCCTGACAGGGCCCCATACCCCCTGGGTTCCGGGACAAGAATTCAAAGGCACTTCAGAATTGGGGACCTATGGTGACTTCATTTCCCAGATTGACAATGTAGTTTATCGGATCACAAATACCCTGAAATCATTGAATATTGAGGACAATACGCTGTTGATATTCACCAGCGACAATGGTGGACACTGGTCTGAGAACGATAAACTCACCTATGCACACCAAAGCAACTGGGGTAGCAGGGGACAGAAAGGGGATATCTGGGATGGCGGGCACCATGTTCCACTGATTGTGAAATGGCCTGCCAGGATAAAAAATGCCAGCACCCTTAGCCATACAGTAGGCCTGATTGATATCATCACTACCCTTTCTGATCTGACCGGGCAGCCTATCGAGGATCCTTACGCAGAGGACAGTTACAGTTTTTACCACATACTGAACGGGAAGCTCACAGAATCTGCCAGGGATCAAATTATATATCTCTCAGGCTCGGGTAAGCTGGCTATTAAAGCCGGGAAGTGGAAGTATATCGATTGCCTGGGATCGGGAGGATTTACTGAACCAACCCTTCTGAAGCCTGTAGAAGGCGGTCCCGCAGGACAACTGTACAACCTTGAGCTGGACCCGCTTGAACAAAATAACCTTTACCTCGAAGAACCGGAAATTGTTAAGCAATTATCCGAAATGCTTTATTCCATAGAAAAGGAATAAGGCCGGTCCTCAATATGGATGCCCCTTGTCTGGTTTGGCTGTTCATTCATCTCAAAAAACAACTCACCACCATTGAGCAGTTCCTCATGGTGGATCCAGTTCCGGGAAAAGGTTTTACTATTTAACTTTCCGGCTTTGACATAGAAGTTCAGGGATGAATTAGCCGGAGCTTTAATGGTAAAGGAATTCCCATTTTCAAGGTGGATTCTTATTTCCCTGAATAGTGGGGCACCCATGACATACTGGCCGGAACCTGGACAAACAGGATAGAAGCCAAGCGCACTGAAAATATACCAGGCCGAGGTCTGACCGTTGTCTTCGTCTCCGCAATAACCATCTGGTTTTGCGTCATACAGTTTGTCCATTATTTCGCGGACATATTGCTGGGTCTTCCAGGGCTGTCTGGCGTAAGTATACAGGTATACCATGTGCTGGATGGGCTGGTTGCCGTGGGCATAATTACCCATATCCGCGATCTGCATCTCTCGGATCTCATGGATAATCCTGCCATAATAGGAATAATCAAAATCCGGAGGAATGGCAAATACCGTATCCAGCATGTGGACAAATTCCCTCTCCCCTCCCATCAATCGGATTAGTCCAGCAATATCATGAAACACCGACCAGGTATAGTGCAAGCTGTTCCCTTCCGTAAATGCATCGCCCCATTTAAGGGGGTTGAAGGGGGACTGGAAGGTACCGTCCTCATTTCGGCCTCGCATGAGTTTGTTTTCAGGATCGTAGAGGTTCTGGTAATTCATTGCCCGCTTTTCAAACTTTTCCACCTCCTCAGCCGGCCGGTCTAACTCCCCGGCCAGAAGGGCCAGGCAAAAGTCTGCATAGGCGTACTCCAGGGTCCTTGCAGCGTTCTCCCTGATCCCGACGTTGTAAGGTACATAGCCCAGTTCATTATAATATTCAGCGCCGTAGCGACCCACCGAATGGATTTCCGGGTGAGAGCCTTCGGTATTTTTAACCATCGCTTCATACAAAGTATTAATATCATAACCGCGGATACCCTTCAGGTACGAATCCGCAATGATGGAAGTGGAATTGGAGCCGATCATGCAATTGCGATGCCCGGGACTCGCCCACTCGGGAAGCCATCCGCTTTCCTTATAAGTATTTACAAGCCCTTCCATGATCTGGGCATTCAGGGAAGGATAAAGCAGGGTATAAAATGGGAAAACCGCCCGGAAAGTATCCCAAAAACCATTGTCGGTAAACATGTAGCCGGGAAGAACCTCTCCATTATAAGGACTGTAATGCATGATCTGGTCCTGTCCATCCAGCTCATAGAACTTCCGCGGGAACAGGAGTACCCGGTACAGGCAGGAATAAAATGTGTTGAGCTGTTTTTCACTGCCACCGGAAACCTCGATTCTCCCAAGTTCGGCATTCCAAATCATCCTTCCGTCCTCCTGGATCTCATCAAAACACTTTTGGCCAACTTCCCGTTGCAGATTTAATTCCGCCTGTTCCTGGCTGATGAAGGACGAAGCTACCTTTACGGTCACCTGCTCATCCCTATTGGTCCGGAAGCCGACCATAGCACAGACATGCTCTCCACTGGCCTCCCGGGAACTTGTCAGACCCTGTTCCTTATCCCATGTCTTTACTATTTCAAAATCCTTATCAAATACAGCTATGAAATAGTTTCGGAAATTATCAAAAACACCACCACTATTATAACTTGAATAACCGATGATCTTCCTCTCCTCAGGAATAATTGCCAGCAATGATCCTTTATTAAATCCATCGATGAAAATATATGAACTGTCAGATTCCGGGAAGGTAAACCTGAAGTATGCAGCCCTCTCAGTCGGGGTGATCTCAGCTTTGACATTATAATCGGCAAGATAAACGCTGTAATAATTAGGTTGTGCAACCTCCGTCTTATGAGAGAACCAGGAGGCCCGGTCCGTTTCATTTAACTTTGGACTTCCCGTCAGGGGCATAAGTGAAAAACAACCATAATCATTGATCCAGGGACTGGGTTGGTGGGTTTGTTTGAATCCCCGGATTTTATAGTCGTCATATGCGTACTGCCACCCGCTTCCCATCGGACCAGTCTGCGGAGTCCAGTGGTTCATGCCCCAGGGAAGGGCAATGGTGGGAAAGGTGTTACCGTTTGACAATTGAGGCTCTGAATCCGTACCCATGAGAACATTAACCCTGGATACATAATCAATTTCGTTCTTATTTGAACACTCAGGTCCTGAACAATTAGTAAATACAAGACATGCAAGAAGAATCGTGGTATGGTTCCCGGAAATTATTCGAATCATGATGGATGTTTAAATATTACATAAAGATGAGGAAGATTTCATTGAGGATAAACAATGAATCATGAAGTTCTCCCTGTCTTTTCTTACTAAAATACAAACAAATACACGGAACTCCCTGCACACGATCAAATTCTTTTACTGGATGGACCGTAAGATGACCTTCGACGGTACACATACACCTGAAATCGTGAAATTTAAGGGAGATACTTTAATAGAGGTCAATCTCGATCCACTGGAAATAGGTGTCATTGAGTGGAAGATCCTGGAACCCTCGAATTTATGATCTGCTCCATTGCCTCTGAAAATTCCCTGACCGGAAGTTTGCATATCCGGTCACGGCAAACATAGATCATGGTTTCCCCATCCAGGTATTTCCCTTTGTGCAGATCCAGATCCCCTTCCCCACCTTCCCCATTGCCCCCTGAAATGAGTACATCGGGAAGGAATTTAAGTCCAAAAGACTGGCGAATTTTCTCAAAATCCTCTCCCAGGATAACCACCTCGAAGGGAGGATGGACCATATTTGCTTCGAGAATGGCCCAGTTTGAGTAGTAAAAAGGGTTTTGATGGATGTCTTCCCGGACATTCTGGAGCATTTGCCGGGATACTTGCAGCAAGTCCTCTCGATATAAATAAGTACCCAGTTGGAAAAGATTTTTTGCCATTTCAGAATTGGAAGAAGGGATCACATTATCGGCTATTTCTTTCTTCCTAACGATCAATTTTGAGTGCTGATCATGCGTATAGAAGAACATCCCGGTTTTGTCATCCAGGAAATGTTCCAGGGTATAATCCGTCAGCGCTTCTGCCTTTTTCAGCCAGTACTCATCAAAGGTGGACCGGTAAAGCTCAAGGAAGGCCGAGATCGTAAAGGCATAGTCATCCAGGAAGGCAGGAATGGTGGACTTTCCATTCTTGTGGTTCCTTGTCATCTGCAGGTCGTCCCCAATTGCATGGGTTTCCAGGAAACGTGCGGATTTCAA
This sequence comes from Bacteroides sp., assembly GCA_030640625.1. Taxonomy (GTDB): domain Bacteria; phylum Bacteroidota; class Bacteroidia; order Bacteroidales; family SM23-62; genus SM23-62. The sequence continues at coordinate 3,206 of DAOWJB010000021.1, read as the reverse complement.
TGCTTTTTCCAGGAATACCGGATCTGTAAAAGCCTGGTAGCTGTATGCATAGGCCCTGGCCATCAATGCATTCCATGATGTAAGAACCTTGTCATCAAGTCCCGGGGCAATCCGCCTGGCACGCTCTTCCAAAAGAAGCTTTATACCCTGTTTTATGGTCTCCTTCATTTCCTCCACTGTCAGACCGTGTTTTTCTGCAATTTTTTCGTCCGTCTTCTTGCGGAAGAGGATATTTTTTCCGTGTTCCCAGTTTCCCTGGGCCTCAATGTTATAATAATCTGAAAAAATCGCAGCCCGATTTCCAAGGATCTTTTCTATCTCAGCGAGTGTCCAGACATAGTATTTCCCCTCCTCTCCCTCGCTATCAGCGTCCAGGGCAGCGTAAAAGCCCCCTTCGCCAGCATTCAATTCCCGCTGGATGAATTCATGGGTCTCATATACCACATCCCGATACATGGGATCACCGGTAATCTGCCAGCCACAGGCATAGAGTTCCAACAGCTGGGCATTGTCGTATAACATCTTCTCAAAATGAGGAACATGCCAGTCAGCATCCGTTGAATAGCGGGCAAATCCCCCTCCCACCTGGTCATAGATCCCACCCAGGGCCATGTTGTCAAGTGTGGAAATTACCGATTCCAGGGCTTTGGGATTATCACCCAGGATATGATACTGCATAAGGTATTTCCAGACAGACGGCATCGGAAACTTTGGAGCCCTGTTAATCCCGCCCCGGTGCATATCAAGGTTTGTTTTCAGCACTGCAAAAGTCCTGTCCAGCTGTTCCATGGAATAACTCGATGTGGGACTTTCACCGGGGGCGTGATCGATGGACCGGATTCCATTGGTTACACTTTCAGCCTGTTCGATCAGCTTTCCGGGTTCTTTCTCATGCAGGTCAACGAAGTATTGGAGAACCTTGACCCAGTCCTCTTTGCGAAAATAGGTCCCCGCATAAAATGGTTTCCCATCGGGAAGGGCAAAAGCATTCAGGGGCCATCCTCCACGGCCTGAGATCAACTGGACCGCATCCATGTATACCTGGTCGACATCAGGCCGCTCCTCCCTGTCCACCTTGATGGAAATAAAATGCTCATTCATGATAGCGGCAACGGAGGTATCCTCAAAACTCTCGTGTTCCATAACGTGACACCAATGGCAGGCCGAGTACCCGATGCTGATGATGACCATTTTGTTCTCCTGCTGGGCCAGTTCCAGGGTCTTTTCTCCCCAGGGATGCCAGTTTACCGGATTATGGGCATGCTGAAGCAGATAGGGACTGCTCTCATGGATCAGTTCATTGGTATGAAGGGGCTGCTGAGATTGTCCCGGAGAAGATCCAAAAGTCATCATGGCCAAAAGGATGATCAGGTTAAGTATTCGCAACATAGTATCTGGCAAAAGTATAAAACACCTCCACGAAGGTAAGAAATCTTTTAGAATGATTCTAAATAGAAGGATTAATCCGTATCAATTCTTTGCCATCAGCAGACAGGAAAATTGGGTTTAGTTGTTTTACTGCGGATATGCCACTAAATCGACTTGGCTGAATGATTTGTGCAAGATATTCTGTGTATTGATCCAGCTCAGATAGGAGTTCACCAGTAGATACATCTTGTTAGGATGTGAGGACCCCATGGCAATCCTGTATATTTCCCAGAAAAGTTTCCTCTCCTTTTGAGATGCTTTCCCTATAACATAGCGCATCAGCCTTGCAGTCAGGAGCAGGTTATCCAGGTCGATACCTGGTTTCGGGATCTTAAGTTTTTTTCTCTTTGGTGAGTTTTCATAATTCTCAAAGAATGTGTTTAAACGATGAATATAATTTCCAGGCTCATAAAGATTCTTAAGAAGCCAGCAAAGACCCTGTTCGAGCTGTTTAAGGGTCATCTGCTTTGGTACAATCGTGAACGTATTAAGTGAATTTTGATGCTCGGGATTGGCTCTGACTGTGGATTCATAGTCGATATACCTTCCTTCTTTTATCATCCTTCTTTTCAAAGGTGAGCCATCAGGTGCCTGAAGTGGCAATGCCTGGATATTTGAGATTCCCGACTTGGCGAAAAAGTCATTTTGTGCTTTGAAGATGGATAAATCATCATTATCAAATCCCACAATACACCCTGAATGAACCATGATCCCATGTTCATGGAATCTTTTAATATCCCCAAGCATATCACTCAGGAGGTTTTGCTTCTTGTTGGTTTCTTCAAGGCTTTTCAGGTTAGGGGTTTCAACTCCTACAGATACTCTTGTTAAACCAGCATCTGCTGATAATTCAAGAAATTCCTCATCACCGGCAACCTCAATGGATAATTGAGTGACAAACGAAACAGGGTATTTCCTGTTTTGGTTCCAATCCCTTAATGCTCTCAATATTTCTTTGGCTTTTTTCCGATTACCAGAAAAATTGTCGTCTGCAAGCATAATAACCCTGAATTTTCCAAGCCTGTAAAGCTGATCGACCTCTCTGATAATATTCTGTACAGGTTTATACCTCATCTTGTTACCAACATATTCATGAACGCTGCAGAATTCACACCTGTAGGGGCATCCCCGGCTTGCCTGAATGATCCCGAACAAATACTTTTTCAAGGATCCCGGCAAATACCCTGCATAGTCAGGTACAGGACTTAATGAAAGATCAATCTTTTCTTTCTCCAGGTATTCCTTTTTGACTTTACCCTGTATATAATCCTCGAGAAACCTGGGCCAGGTTCTTTCGGCTTCACCAATGAAAAGCACATCAGCGAAGGACCTCCATCTCTCAGGACTAAAGCTGACCGGGGAGCCACCACAGACTATCAGAGCACCTCGTTTTGAAAATTCGCGTGCAATTTCCTCGGCCCGGTTCAGAATATAGGAGAATCCACCAATACCGACGATATCAAATGATTCATTAAAATCAACGGGGGCAAGGTCCTCATCAATAATCTTGACCTCAAATTCGGGTGGTGTCAAAGCAGCTATCGTAGCCAGGCTCAATACAACAGGTCCCCCGGACCGCCTGGTGATCATCTTTATGATGCTGGAGACGTTGATGAAATTGATCTCATAATTTCTGGGTATTACCAGCAGGATTTTCTTTTTCATGGGTAATGTAGTTAATTATCAATTAGTCATTCCGTCGAGCAGATTTTCAAGTAATAGTTCGCTTTTTCCATAAATACAAATCTATCGCTGGGTAAAGTCGGAATGAAACGGAT
>DAOWJB010000092.1 GCA_030640625.1 Bacteroides sp. | reverse complement strand
CAATGACAAATCTTAAGGAAAAACTAGCTAAAAAAATTGAAGAGCACCGGCCAAGGATCCGGACATTACTGAAAGAACACTGCGATACCGTTATTGATGAGGTAACAGTCGGCAAATTGATAGGAGGCATGCGTGGATTGAAATGCCTTGTAACAGATATTTCCTATCTGGATCCGGAAGAAGGTATCCGGTATCGCGGCTTAACCCTGCCGGAGGTTTTTGATCAACTCCCGAAGCCACCCGATGGAGAGATGCCGTACGTAGAGGGACTGTATTACCTGTTGCTAACTGGTGATATACCCAATGAAGAAGAAATGAATGAAGTTCTGGATGAATTCCAGAGAAGAAGGATCCTCCCCAGGTATGTTTATGAAGTGATTGATGGTTTTCCCTCCCAGAGCCATCCGATGACTATTTTCTCCTCAGCTATCCTCAGCATGCACAGGGAATCCTTTTTCGACAGGAAATACATGGCCGGGATCTCTAAAATGGATTACTGGGATCCGACCTATGAAGATGCCATGAACCTGCTGGCAAAGATACCGGAGGTTGCCAGTTATATCTATACCAAATTGTATCGGGGGGGAAAACGGATACAACAAAACCCCAACCTGGACATGGGAGGCAATTTTGCCCACATGATGGGAATACCCAATCCATACGATGATGTCGCAAGAATGTATTTCATCCTTCATGCCGATCATGAGAGCGGGAATGTGAGTGCACATACCGGTCACCTGGTCTCCAGTGCATTGTCAGATATGTACCGGTCCATTTCATCCATGATCAATGGACTCGCCGGTCCCCTGCACGGGCTAGCCAACCAGACTGTGCTCCAGTGGATCCTGGACCTGATTGAAAAAATGGAAGGAAAGGTCCCGAGCAAGGCAGAGATGAAACAATTTGTCTGGGATATACTGAATTCAGGGCAAGTCATACCGGGTTACGGACACGCAGTTTTGAGAAAGACGGATCCACGTTACGCCATGCAGCGTGAATTTTCCCTCAAGCATATGAAAGATGCCATACTGTTTAAGTATGTGGATCTCCTTTATGATGTTGTTCCTCCCATATTAACGGAGCAGGGCAAGGCGAAGAATCCCTGGCCCAATGTGGATGCCCATTCGGGGATTATCCAGTATCATTACGGGATCAAGGAGTATGACTTTTATACGGTACTTTTTGGCATTGGCAGGGCATTTGGGATCACTGCAAATATTATATGGGACCGTGCACTGGGTTATCCAATTGAAAGGCCTAAATCCCTGACTACCGACATGATTGAAAATATGGTGGCCAAGAAGTGATGACAAAACCCAGGCCCAGACCGATATACATCATATCTGGGGGCAAGGGGATCACGGGGAACTTTCTTGTGCAAACAGTCCTTGCACAATTCCCCAAAAACAGAATACCGGTTAAATTGATCAGTGATGTGATCACTGTCGTTGCGGTGAATAATGCAGTAGCTAAGGCGGTTGCTGATGGTGGGATCATTGTGCATACGATGATCGATAAAAAACTCCGTGAAAACCTGAACAGGATCTGCCAGGAGAAAAATATCATGACCATTGATATGGCGGGTGACCTGATCAACTACCTGACCCAGGAACTGGAAGAAGAACCGCTCAATCAGCCTGGACTGTACAGGAGGTTGAACCTGGAATATTTTGACCGGCTCGAATCCATTGATTTTGCCATCTCCAATGATGATGGATTGAATATTCACAATCTCAGGGGTGCTGACATTGTGTTGGCCGGGGTTTCCCGGACCGGTAAAACACCACTGAGTGTCTACCTGGCCATGCATGGATGGAAAGTGTCAAATGTTCCTCTTGTCCTTGGTATGAACCCGCCTGAAGAGTTATTCAAGGTAGACGAGAAGAGGGTATTCGGACTGACCATCAGCATGAAGCAGTTGATGGCTCACAGGCGAAAAAGAATACAGGACTATGAACATGTCAGTGAATCTGATTATGTCAATCCACGAGCTGTCAGACTGGAGCTGGATTTTGCCAATGCCATATTCAGAAGAGGTGGTTTTTCGGTGATCAGTGTAACCCACAAGCCCATTGAGTCAGTGGCCAATGAAATTCTGGAACTGATTTTTAACCGGTTTGAGAAGAAATACAGCAAACGCAAATAATCCAGCTAATATGGGGGAATGGCAAGACTAAGGGACTTTCGTAAATCTCAGGTCTATCGAAGATACCTGGTAATTGACTCCACCTCCAGGCAGATCATCACCCAGGTCAATGCTGGTATCTACCGGCAGCGGAAAATTATCTACAGTCCCTGAGAAGGCATTGGCTGTGATATTCAGGCTTGAAATGGTCAATTGAAAGGGTTGGGGATTACTGATATTGAGATAAAGGATGGTCCGTTCCGTATTAATAAGCCAGGTTCCCATCTGGTCTTCATTTGCCTCATTAAGACAGGCATAGAAGGTCTTCCCGTCACTCCTCAGTTCGACCGCGGCATTCAGGGAATCATCACAGGGTGCTGCGCCGAGCAATGCCTCCCCAACAAATAGTGCTGCACTGGTGTCTGGAAGGAGCACCGCATCCAAACCCTGTATTTTCATGCGGACAGTATCATTGAATGTAGCAGAGTTGAAAGTATAAGTGCCAACCAATATATCAACCTCTTCTTCGGTTTTCTTATCACAGGAAACCAGCAGAAATGTACATGCTGCCAGGAATAATACCAAAAAGTTAACTTTTCTATGCTTCATGATCAATGTATTTCTTATTAGCCTTTTTAATAATTTGCCGGGAAATATAGTAAAATTAAATTTCAGGAAAGGCTATAATTTTTAAACTTCTACTTTATTCCAATTTTTTCACCCAAATTTGTATTGCAAAATATGATTACATTAGTGTCCTGGAAACGGAGTCAAGAATGCCGGATAAGGTGAAGAAGTTATATCTAACCCTAATTGCAACCTTCCTGGTAACTTCCCTTCTCGGGCAGGTTACAACGGTAAATGGTACCATCCTGGAGAAGGGTTCAGGATCAGCCCTGATTGGTGTAAATGTTGCCATCAAGGATGCATTGGAAGGTACGATAACAGACAGTGACGGATCATTTTACTTCAAAACCAGCGTTCCTCTTCCCTTCCGTGTAGTCATTTCCATGATCGGCTTCCAATCCCAGGAAATTGAGATTATACGACGTTCCATGGAGTTGGAAGTATACCTTGAAGAACAGGTATACCTTGGACAGGAAGTGGTCATCTCTGCCTCCCGGATCCCGGAAAGCATCATGAAATCTCCCGTTTCCATTGAAAAATTATCTGCCCTGGATATTCAGCAGACGTCAACTGCGAATTATTATGATGGACTGCACCAGCTCAAGGGAGTGGATATGAATGTTCACAGTCTGACCTTCAGGTACCCCAATACGAGAGGGTTCACCGGTGAAGCCAACCTTCGCATGAACCAGATCATCGATGGCATAGAAAACATCCCCCCCGGATTGAGTTTCAGCGCCGGAAATATTTTCGGTGTATCACAGCTAGATATAAAAAATGTGGAATTACTGGTCGGAGCTTCCTCGGCCCTTTACGGTCCGGGGGGAGTAAATGGCACCCTTATCATGACTTCCAAGGATCCCTATGAGTACCAGGGACTTAGCCTTTTAGCGCAGGGAGGTATGATGAACCTGGGTGCAGCACATCCTTACGGAGCAAATCCCATGGGAGAATTTAATTTCAGGTATGCCAGGGCATTTAATAATAAACTGGCTTTTAAGGTTACCGGCGGATACCTGCTTGCCTCCGACTGGCATGCGTATGACCTGCGTGACCGCTATAACCTGGATGACCCGAACAGTACCCGGGAAAGTAATCCGGGTTATGACGGAGTGAATGTTTACGGGGATGACATAATCGTACCGGTAAATTTGAAAAATGTAGCACCACAGGTGGCAGCCGGCGTGGCTGAGGCCAGGGGACTTACCCCCGGCACACCTGAATATGATGCTGAAGTACAGCGGATTGTGGGTCTTTTCCCTGACCAGGTAGTGAGCCGGACAGGCTGGGAGGAACAGGATCTTGTTGATTATGACACACGCAATATGCACCTGCGAGGATCCCTGCATTATCGTTTTAACAACCTTTTTGAGGCTTTTGTTGAGGGTGCATTTGCCCGTGGGAATAGTATTTACACCGCCCAAAACCGGTTTTCCCTCCGTAACTTTGATATTACCAATATCAGGGCTGAGATCAAGAGTCCCGAATTTTATGTAAGAGTCTATCATACCATTGATAACTCAGGTGATACCTATGATGCTGGTGGAGCTGCCCTGAAACTAAATGAAGCATGGAAACCCAGTGAACAGTGGTATGCGGACTATATCGGGGCCTTTACACAACAACTTCTTACTGGAAATCCTGATGAAGCATCCCACCAGTTTGCCAGGCTGGTTGCCGACAATCGTGATCCGAACGGGAATATTTTCGATCCTTCGAAACCTGCTTTTCCCTTACCGGGGACAGATGAATTCGATAACTACTACAAGCAGATAATCAATACACCTGTCAACCAGGGAGGGGCAAAGGTCATAGACAAAAGCAGCCTCCTGCATGTCGAAGGCATGTACAATTTCACCAGGCTGGTTAAGGTGGTGGAACTGATTGCCGGGGCAAGTGCCCGGTATTATTCAATCAACAGTGATGGCACTGTGTTCATGGATGAACCAGGGATTCCGGTGCGGATTGATCAATATGGAGTATTTACACAGATAGCCAGGCCATTTTTCAAGGAGCGCTTAAAGATTACGGCTTCGGCCAGGTATGATAAGAATCAATATTTTGAGGGAAGGTTTACACCAAGAGGATCTGCGGTTTTCTCCCTGGGAGATGATCTATCACATCATATAAGGGCCTCGGCCCAGACAGCCTTTAGATTTCCATCCATTGCCGATCAGATGGTTAACCTGAATGTGGGACCCTATATAGTGATCGGGGGGCTCCCAAAAGTGCACAGCTTGTATAATATACCTGAAAACCCGGTTTACCCGCTTACAGGGAGAAATCCAATCACGGATGAACCGGTCACCGAAAACGGACCATACAACATCCCTGCATTCAGGCCTGAACGGGTAACAGCACTGGAATTAGGCTACAAAGGGCTTTTATTGGATAAGCTACTGCTGCTGGATACCTATGTATATGGGAATAAGTATAACGGATTCACAGCAACCCAGCTGCTGGCACAAAATCCAAATACGGAAGATGAAACCCGGTTCCAGACCACGATAAGCACAGATTTCCCGGTCGTGTCGTATGGCTGTGCTTTTGGTGCCGAGTACAGGATTGGCAGGGCCGCCCTGGTCAGGGGAAATGTTTCCTATAATGAGCTGGGTGAGATAAATGACCCTCCACCCGGATTCTCCTCGCAGTTTAACACGCCCAGGCTCAAATTTAATATCGGCTATGGCAACAGGTATATTACCCGACGGATCGGGTTTAATGTTAACTGGAGATGGCAGGAAAGTTTTCTATGGGAATCACCCTTTGGAACGGCTATGATACCGGCATATTCCATGGTTGATGCGAACATCAGCCTCTCCATTCCCAATCTTCAGTCCCGCCTCAAAATTGGTGGTTCCAACGTCCTGAATAGTTACTATACCACGAGTTTCGGGTCTGCTCAAATTGGAGGTCTTTTTTATGTTTCCTGGACCTATGATGAATTAATTAACTAGATGTATTTTACATCACAATGAAGAAAATATGCTTTCTCCTTTCACTCTTTGCAATTTCTTTATCTTCATTTGCAATTAGTACTTCAACCTATGCCAGATTTCCTGCGCTTAATCCAGATGGTTCAACCATTGCTTTTTCATACCGGGCCGCATATTGAGGTTCACAATTCACCGGACAGCAAGGCAAAAGGCGTCGATGAACAGTTGCAAAAAGCCTGCGAGGTTTTGTTGGAACAACTTGGAGAATAAGTCATTGGAATTAATGTCATAATTCTTTAATTTTATAATGATCCTGAATAATCGGGAGAACGGTTACGGATTTTCAAAAATGTATAATCCTATGAAATACCTGGCACTTATCTTAATTCTTATTTGTCCATCTGCTTTCGGGAAGACAGTGGCTGAGGATGTCCAAAGCTTTACCCTTGAAAACGGAATGAAGATCCTTGTCCTGGAAGATCATTCCATACCCAATGCCAATATGTATTTTTTCTGGAAGGTAGGTTCACGAAATGAGAATCTTGGAATAACCGGTCTGTCACATTTTTTCGAGCATATGATGTTCAATGGGGCCAAGAAATACGGTCCGAAGATGTTCGATAATGTAATGGAAGCCAATGGTGGAGCAAACAATGCGTATACCAATCAGGATGTGACAGTCTACACCGATTGGTTTCCAAGTACTGCCATGGAAATCATATTTGACCTGGAATCAGACCGGATCAGAGATTTAGCCCTGGATAGCGCCATGGTGGAGAGTGAACGTGGTGTAGTATATTCTGAGTATACAACTTATCTTGAGAATAGTAATTACAGCCTATTAAGAATGCAGGTCCAGTCCACAGCTTTTTTCGCTCATCCTTACCGGTGGCCGGTGATTGGTTATGAATCAGATATATTGGGCTGGAACAGGGATGACCTGTTACAGTATTTTAAGACCTATTATGCCCCCAATAATTGTGTTGTAGTGCTCGTGGGGGATTTGGATTTTGAAAATGTAAAGGCCCTTGCCAAAGAATATTTTGAACCCATTCCTGCTCAATCACCTCCACAGCAGATACGGACAAAAGAACCTCCTCAGAATGGAGAAAAAAGAGTTATGGTGCATAAGAAAGTATCGACCCCAAGCATGATGATAACATATCATGTCCCGGAGGCTATACATGACGATTATTATGCGCTGGATCTGTTCAGCAGCATCCTCAGTGAAGGTAATTCCTCACGTTTGAGAAAATCACTAATCTTCGATAAAAACCTGGCTGTGAGTTTATTTACCTACATGCCAAGATCTTTTGACCCTAACCTGTTCACTATTTATGTTGCCTCGTCAGCAGATTCTATCGTTGACATCCTCGAAAATGAGATCTTTTCAGAAATAAGTGGAATCATTGAGAATGGTATAACAGAACGGGAACTGCAGAAGGTAAAAAATCAGAAATTGATGGAATTTTATAAGGGGATAGAGACCATTAATGGGAAAGCGAGTATGCTGGGAAACTATGAACTGTTCTTTGGAGATTATAAGAAACTCTTTACAGCTGCTGATCTGTATAACAAAGTAACAATGAATGATATTAAACGGGTCGCCGAAACCTATTTCAAACCTGAAAATAGAACCGTCGGGATGCTGATCAGTCCGGAAATAAAACCATAGCTATGAAAATTTATAAATCACTTTTCGGTAATTTAATCTTTATCTTATCAATTGCCTGGATTGGTAATGGTATACTGATGGCTCAGGATGCTGCAGAAGAATTCAGGCTACCGGCATTTGAAAAATACACCCTTTCAAACGGACTCACCGTCTGGCTAATGGAGCAACACGAAGTTCCACTGATCTATGTATCGCTTACCTGCAATGCGGGAGCTGTACAAGATCAGGATATGGCTGGACTGGCTTCATTAACTGCTGATGCGCTGACTTTTGGCACAAAAGAATATACCAGGGAATCGTTTGAAGAAGAGCTGGATTACCTTGGTGCCACACTGAATTCAAGCTCAGCCCTCGAATACTCAACCATCACTGCGAATTTTTTAAAAGATGATCAAAGCAAGCTATTTGAATTGATTCGTGAAGTGTTGATTTACCCTGTCTTTCCAGAAGAGGAATTGGCAAAGCTGAAGCAACGCAGGCTTGTGGAATTACAGCGAGCAAAGGAAAGTCCAGGCTCAGTTATCGGTAATTACTACAACAAATTTGTTCTCGGTGACCATCCGCTGGCTACTCCCGTTTCAGGGATCAAATCATCCATTGAGAATATCTCCAGGGAAGATATTCAGGACTTCTTTAATTCCAATTACCAACCGGACGGAGCCTGCCTTGCCATTGTTGGAGACTTTTCCGTGGATGATATGAAAAAAGCGGTACAGGATTTTTTTGGAGATTGGAAAACGGAGAAATCCAAATCATTTGATTTAGAGCAACCTAAAATGACTTCTGATCGCGCTAGAATCTTACTGGTCAATAAGGACGATGCGCTGGAAACCCAGTTTAGGATCGGTGGACCCGGCATTCTGAGAAATCATCCGGATTACATACCTGTTATGGTAGTTAATACAATCCTGGGCGGACGGTTTACTTCATGGCTCAATGATGAATTGAGAGTGAATGCCGGACTCACTTATGGAGCCAGGAGTTCCTTTCAACATTTCAAGGAGAGTGGCCTTTTTGCCATGTCCAGTTTTACACGTACGACTACCACAGTGGAAACCATCGATCTGGCATTGGAAGTTTTAGACAGGCTTCACAATCAGGGCATTGATCAGGAAACCTTGAGTTCAGCTAAAAAATATGTTAAGGGTCTCTTCCCGCTTCGATATGAGACAGCTGAGAATCTTGCTCGGTTACTTAGTGAAATGTTTATATATGATTTTGATGAATCATTTGTAAATAATTTTATGAAGGATGTGGATGCGGTAGATAACCGTAAAGCACAATCTGTAATAAAAAAGTATTTTCCTGAAACTAACCTTCAATTTGTGCTGATCGGTAAAGCCTCAGAAATCAAGGATCAGGTAACTAAATATGGAGATCTATATGAAAAAGAGATCACAGAGGAAGGATTCTGATCCGGAGAGGTTTCCATATTACAAATTCAATAGCCGCTTCTGAGTTTGTTCATGATAGAATCCAGTTCAGTCCTGGCCTTTGCCGACTGCGGGGTATCATCTCCCGGCAGTATGGGATTTTTCTCATGGATATCCGATCTCATGTCAAAGAGTTTTCCGTCAGGAAGCAGTTTCCATTTTTTTGACCGGACCATGTAAATCTCCTCACCCTTTTCGGAATATACCCAGTTACGGGGATTATATTCTTCTCCTGTAAGGATGCCGGCAAAACTCTGTCCATCAATATCATATGCCGGTGGAGGAAGATCCAGGATTTCATTGAAGGTCGGCAGGAAATCACTGAAGTCGATGAGCTCATCGCAAACTGTTCCTCTTTGAATTTTGCCGGGCCAGTGCATCAGGGTGGGAACCCGGATCCCCCAGTCAGTAATTTGCGTTTTACCACCTGGGACTTTCTCGCCATTAATCATAGAGTATACCAGTTCTTCAATGTATTCACCGTTCTCGTGGCTGATAATGCTGGTATGGTTGGTACCATTGTCCGTTGTGAAGATAATCAGGGTATTGGATGCGAGCCCAAGATCATCAACTGCCTGCAACATCTTTCCAATGATCCTGTCCATTTCCACCAGCATTTCCTTTACATTTTCGTACCTGCCTGCCGGACCGTAAGGGGGAGGAGGCTCAAAATCATCAGATACATCATGGATCAATGCCATGGGGTAATATGCCAGGAAGGGCCGGTTCCTGTTTCGCTTCATAAAATCAATCAGAAAGTCGCTATATACATCCGGTCCGTATGCATCAGACACATCCTGCCTGATCTCCCCATTTTGCCAGATCAGTGGATTGTGATAGCGTGGACCCTCATGCCAGCCGAAGAGGCAGTACTCATCAAAACCGAGGCGATGGGGGTGATCCGGTTCATCCTTCATCATGCATAATTGCCATTTACCGGCGACGGCAGTTGCATAGCCGGCCTTTTTCAATTCATGGGCAAAGGTTTGGTTTTCCACATGTCTGGGAAAGCTGCCCCAGCCTGGTTCCCCAAACCTGAATGGATAGCGACCGGTTAACAGGGTGATCCGTGCCGGATGGCAGACTGGTGAAGCATAGACATGATCAAAACGCATGCTTTTCGCTGCCAGATCATCAATGTTGGGAGTCTGATAGGATGTTCCTCCGTAGCTGCTCAGAATATCACGGCCTACATCATCTGCCAGGATCAAAAGGATATTGGGGTTTCCGGGTTCCTGTTTGCAGGATACTGGAACAAGCAGCAAGGCCATCAGTGGGATGAACCATGCATGTTTTATTTTTAATGATCTCATCAGGTGTAATTTGTAGTTGATTTACATCTGTGAAAATATCAATTTCTTTGGTATTCTCCCGGCAAAGTAGAAAGATTGCCAGCCTGGTCATCGAAAACTCAACGTTACAGGCTGAATCCTGGCTGGTCAGATTTGCTTAAATTGTTAATTATATAAATATTTTAATATTTTTAAGGATTGACTGTAAACGAAAACCATAATTCATGCTTGAAACTTTCAAAGCCCTTGACAGCCTGAGGCTGGATTTCAGCCCGGACAGTCTTCTCATTTTGAATCTCACAATCGCCTTTATCATGTTTGGTGTGGCACTTGAACTGAAACCCTTGCATTTCGCAAACCTGGCATTAAATCCAAAAGCCGCTATCGTGGGAGCCATTTCACAATTTATCCTCATGCCGTTCATGACCTTCCTCCTTGCAATTGCATTCCGGAACTACATTACACCAACAATCGGACTGGGCATGATACTGGTAGCCTCCTGCCCTGGGGGGAATGTATCGAATTTCTTCAGTTCCCTTGCCCGGGGCAACGTAGCCTTGTCCGTCAGCCTTACAGCAATCTCTGACCTGGGGGCTATACTTATCACTCCATTCAATTTTACATTCTGGGGAACCCTATTCACAAAAGTTTACGCCATGCTGAATGCCTCTGAACTGGTCAGGCCCCTTGATATACCCTTTCTTCACGTGTTACAAACCGTGGTTATTTTGCTGGGGATCCCGCTTACCCTCGGCATGCTGATCAACCTGTATTTACCTAAATTGACAAGTAAGATCCTGGTCCATGTCAAGAGATTATCCCTGATCGCTTTTGGGGGGATTATCGCCGTGATGTTCATGAAGAACTGGGAATTCTTCCTGCATTATATTAAGTATATTTTTATAATAGTCCTGATACATAATGCCTTGGCATTAAGTCTTGGCTGGTCATTTGCCTCCCTTTTTAAACTGCCCCGGAGGGACCGGAAAACCATATCGATTGAGACAGGTATTCAAAACTCGGGACTTGCCCTCCTGTTACTATTTAATCCGAAAATTTTCCCGCCCGACATGGCTGTTGGGGGAATGGCATTTATTGCGGCATGGTGGGGCCTCTGGCACCTTATCGCCGGACTGATAATGGGCGGTATCTGGTCAGGTTTCCACTTGTCAGCCAAACCGGCAATAGCCTGAACTGATTAGGCTATAACACCCCTGGTATAATCCCTTACAGAGGCAAGTTTTATGGGAAATGTCCTTAGGGTTTCATCAACACCCTATTTATCGATTCAGATGAAATTCCTATTGCTTCAGGCGGCCCCCCATACACTGGTATTTTTCGACCAGAGGAACCGCTCTCGGTATTTAATGGCTTGGATCCCAATGGGGAATGGACCTTGCGGATCATTGAACATTCGCAAAACAAGAGTCTGAAAGCGGGCGAAAAGATACTGGATAGCTGGGGCATCATGTTTCTTGTGGAAGGTGGATCAGGAACAGATGTGGTGCCGGTCAAGTTGATTGATCAACCGATGTTGCAATACGTCTATCCAAATCCTTCCCAGAACGAGGCGACCATCACCTCCATCCTGCCGGATCATATTTTAT
>DAOWJB010000270.1 GCA_030640625.1 Bacteroides sp. | reverse complement strand
GGGGGCAGCCATCGGTGCAGGTGTTGGTTGTGGATATTATAGTGGATTTAAAAGTGCATTCAGCAACCTGAAAAAGATCAAGGTGATTGAACCCGATCCCCAGGGACAGGAACAATACTTGGAGGCATATCAAACCTGGCAATCTGAATTGCTAAGAAGACTGGCTTAATGGGTATTTCTCATCCTCTTCGTTCAGCTGGCTGCCAGGATCATTCAAGTCTCATTGTATTGCCCCGGATTTGAAGGCCATCCTGGGAAACCACGGCCCTGTATTCTATTCTTGTTTGTCCGGCTGATGCATTTACTATGTCATTCTCATTATCCTCCTTCGGGTTTAATCCTGCGAAAAGTTCATCGCTTACTTCAAGGGTATACTCCCCTTCACCCTTAAAGGGTAAAACGTTTGATGATTTCCATGGATTTTCTGCTCCACTGTCCAGCGAACTGACTCGATTACGGTACTCAAACCTGATGGAATGATCCTGTCCATCTCCCATTGCCCATATCTCGGTCCGGAACACTATTGTTCTGTTTCCGGAAACATTGGCCTCAAGCGTGGCGAACTTAACAGGCTCCAGTGCAGGTTCAACATTCTCAAGCTTAACAACAATAGGGTTTGGCCAGCGGTGGTTGTTGTATATGCGCTGTGCCCGGACTACGGAAATCGTCAGTCCAACACTGGTCTGCTCAAAATAGGCATTCCCGTCAGTAGCAGGCTGATATTCCACAACATTCCCGGTTTGACCCAGAACTGAGATCCGGCTGTCCCGTGTCGTCTTCACGCTTTTCAGCAGGAATGACTTCCTGTCGCCACGTTCCCATCCTTCGATATCAGTGATATAGGCATACACCGTATTTTTCTCCTTCTGCCTGGTCAGCCAGATATTCCCCTCGTTTTGAACAACCCAGGGCCTGACATTCTGTATGGCGTCTCCGTTCACAAAGTTCCAGGCAGCCAGCTCCATCAGCCGGCCCTGCTGGGCTTCGTTGAGCTTACCCCACTGGTCGGGACCGATATTCAGAAGGTATGTACCCCCCTTTGCCCTTGCTTCGATGAGGGTATTGATCAGGTAGGTACCCGATTTATAATATTCATTGGTAGGCTTGTAATTCCACTGGGTTCCCATTGTCATATTGCTCTCCCAGGCTGCATTGATGATTTCACCCGGGATGAACTGTTCAGGAGTAGGTATGGCACCTCTGGTGATCAGGCAGTTAGGCTGCATTTTCCAGACCAGTTTTTTTACTTCTTCCCGGTAAGCCTCACTGTCAATAAAGAAAATGTCAACCCTTCCAAAATTTTCCATGAGTTCTCTCGTCTGGGCCTGCAGGTACTGTTCGTATTTTTCCCTGATGGGTTCAGCGTATTCCCAATGTTTTACACGGCGTATATCCTTGATGCCGTTTCTGTAGCTGAATACAAAATCCTCTGTCGAAAAGTAAAAACCCACAGCCATCCCGTACTTGTGGCAGGTTTGTACAAATTCTGCCAGCAGGTCTTTCCCGTAAGGTGTATTCGTTATCTTGAAATCCGTGGTTTTTGTATCCCAGAAACAGAATCCCGAATGGTGCTTAGTGGTGAAAACAATGTACTTCATACCGGCATTTTTAGCCAGGATCACTATTTTCTCAGGGTTCCAGTCCACCGGATTAAAAGTCCCCGGCAATTCACTTATATATTTTTCTGCATACGCTTCTGAAGATCCCACAAGGGTATGGCTGATCACTGTACCCAGCTGGGTATCGACATTCCAGTGGATAAACATCCCGAAACCTGCATCTTTGAGCCATTCTTCCCGTTCGGGGAGGTTCTGGTTTACCAGTTTCACCTCCTGGGCAGCCAGCTGCACGGTGATAAACAGGCCCGCCAGGAATATCAATAGGAAGCCGCAACTAAATGTTTTCATTCTTTCTGTTTTCAATTTATTCAAGGCTTATGTCAAGTTTGGTGATGCATGCGGGGATTAATCCTCATTACCAATGCCATCCAAATGGATCCTGGCCCATGAATGATTGGGATTCAGTGTGAGGACTTCCGACAATGCCTCGCCGGCCATGGCGGTATTCCCAAGGGCAAGGGAAGCCAGTCCGTCCAGGTATTTCTGATTTGCCCGTATCATATCAGGCGAGCCCCTTTCCCCAAATTTAGCAAAGAAATCAGCCTGTAAACCTTTGTCCGCATAATCACGTAATTGCTGTGCATACTGGAGGGCACGATCAGGATCTCCAAGTTTCTCACAGGCAAGGCTCCGGTAATAAAGATACTCAGAATTACCCGTCTCTTCCCCTACAGCTTTTTGGTAAAATTCCTTTGCTGCACTTCTTTTTCCAAGTCGCTCATTGGCAAGTCCCGCGTAATAATAAATTTGTGTAAAGCGCTTGTCCATTTCGGGTCTTCCTTCCTCGAGGTTTTCCGGATATTCCATCGCTGCATTAAAATCTTCCAATGCTTTCCCGGCAGATCCTTTCTGAAGATGGTCCAGGCCTCTAAGCAGGCAAGCGTCTTCATAATACTGCCTGATCTCACGGCCTCCCTCCCACCTGTAGAAATGACTGTCGTGCAGGAGTGCTAAGGCCCGGTCATATTGTTCTGACTGGATGTAAACGAGTACCTGGCGGGTGAGTACGTCAACCCGTTCCGGTATGACCTTTTGGTTCACCTGGAAAAGTTTCTGCCTTGTTTTGATGGGAGTATTGGTCTTTTCATACAGGATGTCAAGTTCATAAACCATCCTGGGATCCGCTTTCAGTTCGAGGGCACGCTCGTAACTTGCGATGGCCTTGGGATAGTCCCCGTTTACCTTTTCGTAAGCGATTCCCAGGTTCCGGTGGACGACGGGGTTTGATCCGTCGATCTCACGGGATTGCTCCCAGTATACAATAGCTGCCACCGGCAGGTGATCGAACAGAAGGTTCCCCAGGTAATACTGGGCAGAGGCATCGGCAGGATCTGTCAGGATGGCATTTTTGAGTACCTGAAGGGATTCCTTCCGGTATGGAAAACAATAATCGGCCGGCATACTGCCTGCAAGCCTGTAATACTTTATCGATTCTCCCTGATCCCCGGTCCGGTCATGGTAATAGCCCAGGAAATAGTACAGCATGGGATAGGTGCTTCCATCTTCATTTGTTGATACATCAAGCTCAGCAAGAACCTCTATGGCTTCCTCCCAGCAACCGTAGTTTCCATAATGGGAGGCCAGTTCGAGCCGGGTCTCAACATTATTGCCCAGGATGGTCTTCAACTCTTCATGGGCTTTATCCTGATGAGCATGATCAGCCGAAAACTGAGGCGACGAGGCTTCCACGTAATTTCCGGACAGCCTCTCAATCTCCAGCCTGGACATGAGATCAAGGGGATTATCATCTGAGATGGAACGGGCCAGACTGGCGGCTTCTTCAATACGACCAAGTTTGCGCAGAATGATTGTTTTCAGGTTCCGGGCCCTCAGGTTGGCTGTATTGGTGCTTAGCGAACGGTTAACATGATCCAGTGCCCGGGTATAGTCACGCTTAAGGCAATCCAGTTCAGCGAGATGAAAATAAGCAGCGGAATGCCAGGCATGGCTCCATGTTGCGCGAAAAAACGCATCATAGGCCTCCCCGGTCTTACCCTGTTCACGCAGGCAGATCCCAAGATAGTACCAGGACTCGCCATCTCTGGGCCTGGTATGATTATAAGTAATCCTTGCCATTGCTGTTTTCAGTCTCTTCTCCGCCGCCTCCCATCTGAATCCTTTGCAGTCCAGGATGCCCAGCTGGGTATTAACAAGATAATTCCCGGGGTCACGGTTAAGGGCTTCCTCATAATATGGATAGGGATCCATCTGAGCATTGTGAAACTGGTCCAGTCTCAGTCCTGCCAGGTACAATTCTTCCACGGACGTTATTTCCTCCGGAGAAGGGGGAGGTTTTGCCGGATCAGGCATCCCGGCATTCTTTTGTGGTTCAGGCTTGTACGATATGAGCAGCTTCTCATCTTCAGTAAAAAGCTCCAAGATAAGCTCCGGGGCATCAGTTTCTGCCGGAACCTGAATCTCGGCCGAAAAGGGCTGAGCGGGACCAATATCCAGGTGCTTTTCCCATATTAACTCATCCCCGGCCAGGAGTACTGCCCTGGCATTTTTATGCTCGGAGGTAGTATTGAGATGGATTGCAGCAAGTGGCAGTTTTTCCAGATCGATGTTCAGGGCCCCGTTGAGATTGGCATGTTGCATGCCCCCCAATTCACGTATTGGATACCAGTACTGGGTGGCAAGCTTGTTCTCATATGGCTGGCACCAGCTGTAGTCCGGCTGGTTGTCGGAATAAACCCCGGCCATCAGCTCAAGGTAGGGACCATCTGAATCTGTCAGCCGTTTATCCCACGCAGCCCCGGCTTCCCCGCATCCGAAGGTAAAGAATTTCATACCGGGGGCAGTATGATGATCGGAGACATATGCCACACCTGCCTCTTTCCCATGATCATAGCCTGCAAAAAAGTCCTTTTCATCGTTCCATGCGAAAAAGGACACCGAACTGGATAGGTTTTTCCACCAGCTGATATCAACATCTTGGTATGTCTTTCCACCATACCTTCCATCTGCGACCGGCCATTGAATGAACTCACGCTTGGCATGCTGGGTTACATACTCTACGTTGGGCGGGAAGATAACCTGATAGGTAGAATCAACATGCACTGCGGGATTGGCAAAATAAAGAAAAGAATGCACAAAGGGGGTTGGATTGTATGGATTGACCTGCATCTCAATGTATGACCTGTCAGGATAGAGTGTCAATGACAAGGTGATCCTGAAACGATGCCGCCTCTCAGTTTCCGCAAGCCAGAGAGTGGCGCTGCCATCCTCGTTCTGCTCCAGGTAATGGTCCATCCTCATCATGGTTGTTGTCTTGTGGTGATGCGGGAAATTCCACTCCGAGCCACCCGATATCCATTTGCCCAGCGTTCCAATCAGTGCAGGTTTGATGACTGATTGCCTGTAAAAGAAATCGTAATCATTTGTTTTGTCCACGGCCGTAAAGATCCTTCCTCCCAGTTCGGGTATGACGGAGATCTTTATGAAATCATTTTCCAGGTAGACGATATCGTAACGCTGGTCTTCCATATTGCCTAACAGCACATCCGACATCGGATATGGATAGACCCGGCCCTGGGCCCCTTGGGTTACCCTGCCATCGTAGAACCGGGGATTCGGATCCGGTTTGCCCACCTGGTATGTGGGAATGACTATCTTTTCCTGCCAGATCTTTACGGGGGACCCGGCATAAAGGCTTACCTCAACCAAAATCAAGAATACGGTGAGCAGAGCAATTTGAAATCTCTTATCTATCTGTTTTGTCATTTGTAATATTATTAAGGGATTTTTTCTGCGTGTTCAAGAACATAAACATGCAAGTTAGAATTCTTTCTCAAATCACACAAAAATGGAAATCCTGATACAAAGGTCGCATCCCGAAGACAGTGAACTGATTTATAGCCTGTTATACTTAGTGCTTGATCATTCAGGTGCCAATTTGCCCCTCAGTTTTGCAGGATTAGTACCCCCTGTAAATGGCAGGGATATTAGGAATTTAGAATATCCCGGATCTACTGTACCCGAGGGGGCTGTGTTCCTGGACTATGACCAGGACGGATACCTGGATATCTATGTCACAAACGGTACATACGCAGAAGGATTGAGCGAGGGGACAGCATGTTGGCTGGGCCTTTTCTTTTATAGATTATGATAATGATGGGGACATAGACGCATACATCGTCAACCTGAATGACCACGGTACTTTTCTGCGGAACAACCAGGGCAATCGGAATAACTGGCTGATCATCAAGCTCCGCGGCACAACTGTTAACAGGGATGGGATCGGGGCCAGTGTAAGAGTAAATGCCGGTGGAGTAACACAGATCACTCAGAAAAAGAGTACAACGGGATATCTCTCACAGAATGATCCCTGACTGCACTTTGGCCTGGCAGGAAATAAGATGGTGGACTGGATCGAGTGGTCCTGGCACTCGGAACAGTCGCACTGCTTCTTATCTCCTGCGGGGGAAAGAACCAGGAAAGCATGCTTATCTTCACCCAGGCTCCCTCAGGCGATATGAGCACATTAATAGAAGGGGAAGGTCCGGGGACCTGCTATGCCAATTCCCGGCTTCTCGCCATTGATCCGGATGATCCCGGGAAACCACCCTGCTCGTTGGCTTCACGAATTGCCAGTTCGGCCGCATCGCAGGCAGACTGATGGGAAAGGCTGGTTATCATCATACCGATCTTAATGGTTTCTGACTGGCTGTTGTCTTCAGGACCGATGAAAGAAATCAGAAGGATGGCCAGTAAAAAAGTCAATATACTTCTACCAAAATTACAGGTACATCTTACGGGTTCGGGTATCTTCTGGCTTAGGTTCATTTTTTGCAGCCTCGCTTTTCTTTGTACCAGGCAATGATCGCATGTGGAGAAAAGTTCAATATCCCACAGATCAGCATAAACCGGTCCGGCTTTCATCTCCAGTCCGTATTCAAGTACTTCTTCGAGGGACTGAATTTTTGGGGGGGCAAAGAACCCATTTTGTTCCAGGAAATCCATGGCGCCGTTTCCAGCCCTGGTGGGTATTACAGAACATGCCCTCACCCCGGTCTGAAACGCAAAATCAATTGATTCATTCGCCCAATGGATCCCTTCTTCTTCTGTCATAAAGGGTGGTTTCAGGAGGATAAATGCCCGGGACTGAATTCCGTTTTTTTCCAGAAAAGCTATGGCATTTGTAAAGTCATCCAGTGTCATCTTCTTATTCAGCTTTGAGAGCACGTCGGGTTGTACAGTTTCAAGTCCTACAGCCACCTCCAGCCGCGGTGTGATCATCTCATTAAATCTGAGGCATCTATCACCGGTCTGTTTAGGATGGTTTTCAACAACCAGCGTTTCGAAGGGTTCTAGCAGGGCGGCAATAGTTTCATAATCCTGTTCCGGGATGGCTTGTGTATCAAAAAAATTACCTGAATTGTAGAGTTTCAGATGTTTTGCGGGTGGCATACGATCAAGTGCATACCGGATCTGTTGTGGAATGGTTCCAGCCTGGACGGTATGGTCCGTGGTATTCTTCCAGAGGTCACACATCAGACAATGGTAGGGGCATTCCCGGTTGGTTAGGAATATGGTGGCAACATCCTCAACCTTACCGGAGGCGCAGTATTCTTTTTCATGCAGCCAGGCATAAGGAATTGAGGTATCCACAGGGTTCTTGCCCCCTCTGTGGGACAGGATCCAGCGTCCATCGATCATGAAATCGGGATAACTACTCATAGATCCGCTGGAATTCCTGCCGGTAGGATTTGTCCTTTCCGGGGAAGTGTTCCCGGAATATATTTTCTGACGTTGCTCCGTGCTGGAACCGTCTTTTGGGAAATACCGGCATATCCATGCCTGTGATGGCTTTCACCCCGGCGGAAACAATTCTGCCTTTGAGTTCATACAATTTACCATGATCCCAGTCCGTCATCTCAATAAAGGGGATCCCTTCTGAAACTTCTATTACATTGGGAAGGGTATAGGGACTGAATCCTTCAAACCCGAGAGATTCCGCGGGCATACAGGTTCTCATGTATCCCCGGCTCAGTCCACCAGAGTAAGTTAATGAATGCTTGATGGAGTTGACACCCCATCCTTCATGGTAAAGCATCAGGTTATTCAGCACCGAACGGATGGTAAGTTCGGGATTTTCTTCAATGGGATAATCTTTCAGGTTCTCATCTCCCCCATCCCCGTCAAGAATGTATTTCCAACCGGGATAGCGGGAACGTACTCCCTCCAGAAGGGCAAGGTTCATGGTTGCCGCCTGGATATCCAGCGCCTTATAATCTTCCACTATCCGGATGGTCTTTTTCCAGTCGAGCCGGCTGGCTTCTGCCTCGACGGGTTCCAGGAAGAGTTCCAGTCCCATATCACCCAGAAACTGCCTGGCCTGCAGGAGATCTTCACCGGCCCCTTCCACGGTGAGGGTGAAGGCCTTGAGCCGGGATGGACTCTCACCGAGTTCTTTCAATGCATAATAGGTGAGAAGAAAGACGGAGCCGCTGTCGATGCCGGCTGAAAAACTTACCCCCAGAGGACCCGACTTTGCCCGGTATTTCAGCCATTTCTTGATTTCATTATAGAGGGCACCAACGTAAATCTCCCCAATATCTTCCGGTGCCATGCTATGAAATTTATTACGTTCAGGTGTAAAGAAACGATCGTACACCGGGTTTGGATCGGGACAACCCAGCAGCTCGATGCGGGTAATATAATGTGCCGGGGCCATTCGTGTATAGGAGGGGTGGAACTGGTCATCGAGTCCCACTTTTTTAAGGTACTCATGGATGTTGTCCATACGTTCTCCGACTACAAGACAGGGACCATCTTCCAGCTTCGCTATGAAGTACCGGATCGGCCGGCCAATGGATCTTGCCATCCGGATGGTTTTGCCCTCAACCGAAATCAAAGCGAATTGTCCATCGATCTTCCTGACCTCATCCAGGTTTCCAGTCCCCAAACATTCAATGGCCTCATCCTGGCTCATATTATAGATCACATTCTTTTCAGCATGGGTCAGGTCTATGACCCGGTTCACATATTCTTTCTGCATTTGTTCTTTATATTTGATTATAAATTTCTGTTATTCCATAACCAGTCCCCTGCCCTGGACTATCTTCAGATACCGGTCAATCCCGGGCAGATCTGAGATCTCATCCATGCTTCCGTCAGACCAGAATACTTCCAGCCTGTCGACCTTCTCCTCCATTCCGAGACCAATATGCATACGGGGATCAGAATTGGAGAGGTAGTTGGTGGTCCACTGGCTAATATACACCTTTTTCTTATCACCGAGATGGACAAGCACCTTTGCTGCGATGGTTGCTGTGGGTCCGTTTTCCCCTTCAAGTTTCAGCCCGAGCCAGTGATTCCGGCTTTTCAAATCATTTCTGAGCAGGGTTGCAGTCGCCTGCAGATCAATATGAGAAACGATAATATCAAGGTCACCATCATTATCATAATCCCATATTGCGGCTCCACGGCCCGACCGTTTTTCTGTAAAATACGGGCAAAGTTCAGATCCGACATTCCGAAAATTTCCACTCCCGTCATTTTCAAGCAGGAGGGGATGTTGTACGATCAATTCTTCTGCAATCCCGTTAGCGAAAAATATATCGAGGTCCCCATCGTTATCGTAATCGATGAAGGCAGCTGCCCATTGCCCCATTCCATTTAATATGGCTGCCAGGCCACTTTTTTCGGTAATGTCCTCAAACAATCCATTTCCCTGGTTTCGATACAGGGCCCCATATCTCAGGTCCGGAACCAGCAGGTCTATCCACCCGTCCCCATCCACATCGCCGATGGCTCCGTGCATGGATCCTGTGGACTGCCCATGGCTGTTAACAGCCACGCCACTTTTCACTCCGACTTCATTGAAATAATCCCCCTCATTCCTGAACAGGAAATTTGACTGATGATCATTCCCCTGAAACAGGTCCAGGTCCCCGTCATCATCATAATCAAAAACGGTAAGTCCCATGCATTTGGATTCCGGGTAGTACATGCCGTAGGATTCCGTGGCATCAATAAATGTACCGTCTTCCTGCTGAAGGTACAGCATGGATGCCTGTCCCATATATTCAGACGGATGAGGCATCAGATCCGGCGTGGTCGGTGATAAATATTCGGGATCAAAGGCGAGAAAATTGCCCACCATGACATCCAGCCTGCCGTCCAGGTTCACATCCCAGAAGGATGCGCCAACACTCCATTTTGTAAACCCATTCAGCAGTTCAGGTCCCCTGAGTCCCACTGATCCCGCTATATCGGTATACGTTCCGTCCCCATTATTGCGGTATAATACATTCGGGCCATAGTTTAAAAGATACAGATCCTCATCCCCGTCCAGGTCGTAATCGATGGGCCCTGCAGCCATGCTCCAGTTCCGGTCGTCCAGACCGGCTTCTTCAGCGTACTCGATAAAGGTCCCGTCCCCCCTGTTAACATACAAGCGGTTGGGTGTTCCTTCAAACGCTCTGCCTTCCGGATCGGAGATCCCTTCCAGCCAGGTTCCGTTCATCATATAAAGGTCAGGGTAGGCATCCTTGTTATAATCCAAAATGCTTATCCCGGATCCGCTGCTTTCGAGTATGTTTTCGTAGGTATCATCCCCGAATGTATACAGAAAATCTATCCCGGCTTCTACAGTCACATCGGTAAAGCCTTTTTTTGGGGTCTCCCCACAGGAGAACAATAGCAATATCCCTGCAAACAGCAATAAAAAATCTGGTTGACAGGATCCTGGCTCCTTCCTGTTCCAGCTTCCTTTCATATCTTTATCTTTCATCTTTTCCGTAGCCATTATGCAGGGCCTGCCGGAAGTTCACTGTGTTTACCTCCCTTGTATTATACTTCTTCAGATAATGCCGGTGCGCCCGGTCAGCAGGATAGGACTCATCATCTCCGTATGGATATGAACTCATGCCATGGAAAGGCAGTGGTTCCACCGTCTGTCCCCTGGCAGTATTAAGATCTCCGTCCTTCACCCATCCCACAGTATGGATGACAAAATCCCTTTTCCAGCCTTCCGGCAGTTCCTTGAGTTCCTCAGCGTCAAACACAATGGTTGTCTCATCTCCTGCATTGGCTATAATGTACATATTGTCCGCATCCTCCAAAAGCTCAATAACGTCACCATACTTGGTATAGTAACCGCACAGGTCCCTCCAGCGGGGGGTATCCGTTACGGAATTATAATCATACCAATGGGGACCGTACCTCCCACCTTTCCGGTACAACCTGGAGAATCCACGGTAATGATGGTCGGCATCCATGGGTTTTATCTTTGAGTATTCCAGGGCTGCCTCTGGCAGATCGTATGCGAAATATGCATGATCCCAGTATATCTCCATATTGGTAGTTATCCTGATCCGGTGGTCTTCTGAAAGGAATTTCCCATCCAGATCTGCGATTATTGTCTTGGATTTCCCGGCGGGAAAGCCAAGGTTCTCAATCACGGTTTCCCACTCTCCGTCCCCGTTTATTACCTGTAAACTGGGAGTAGCAACCTTAATTTTTCCTGACTGGGCAATGGCATAATTGATGCTGGCATCTGTTGGAAAGATCCAGCCATGAAGGAAGAGATGAAGATTCTCTGCATTTTCCACCGGTCCCGGATCGAGAATCAGCTCCCTCATCTCGGTGATGCCCTGGTAGCCTGTTTTCAGGAAGTTTGAAACATATCTGTCATCCTCTTCCAGGAGCATATCCAGAACATCGTTCCCCTTTCCGTCCTTTGCAGACAGGGGAAAGATCTTATCAGAAATACGATAAATCCTGTATTCCGGATATGGAGGAGGAGAAAACTTTTCATTCACCAGGACCTCTATTGTATCCGGGTGGTCCAGTACGATCAGTTCAACTTCGTCAAGATAGATGGTTTCCCATAATTCTTCCGTTATCTGGATGATGTATTTGCCGTCACGGGGGCGGAGTTTATTTCCCGGTATTTTCATATAATCCATGGAGGCCTCTGAAAATCCATAGGTAGTAGTGCCTCCCATAATACCCAGGGGCATGCCAAGGGCGGAGTGCCACATAATATCTTTTACAAAGGTAAATTGCTCACCGTCAAAGGTGTAGAGGAAAGGGCATGATCCTTTCAATTGCTGTTCTTCTACGAGGTCCTGTTCAACACCCGGTGAAAAAATATTCTGCGGTGTACCGTTTGTCCAGAGGATCCGAACCACATCCGCACGAGATCGCTGTGCAAGTCCAAAATGAACAACGGGTTCGGTAACCACCTTCATCTGGTAAAGATCACCTGCACGCACCTCAATCTTTGTCCCGATCCCAAAATGATTGTTCTTGCCACTGCCTGCTTTCACACCGACCAGGCGTACCTGCAGCCGGTGGTTGGCATTACCACCGTCGTTACGAAGCAGGTGAATACCCCCGTCTTTCCCGGCCAGGAATATATCCAGGTCTCCATCCTCATTGTAATCGGCGATCCCTATTTCACCCCCACCCAATAAATCTTCGGGCAATAAATGTGAGACATCCTCGAATATTCCATCCCCCTCATTATGCAATAAATGAATTCCTCTCTGTGCTGATTCGGATGATTTGCCGGATATCAGAAGGTCAAGGTAACCATCATTGTCAAAATCAAAGAACGAAACATCCGCTGCCTGGGTATTTCTGAGAATGTCCAGGTTTTCCGCAAACGACTCATCCTTCTGAAAGGATCCGTTCCCCCTGTTCCTGAACAGCTCATATTGACCAGGTTGCATGGCTGCAATAAAGAGGTCGAGGCAGCCGTCATTATTATAATCACCGCATGCAACAGCGACTGAACCTTGTAAACCGGAAAGACCGCTTTCACCGGTTACATTGCTGAACTTTCCTTCCCGCTGGTTGAAATAAAGTTCATTATCCCCGTCCTGATTCAATACGAAAAGGTCAATGTCACCGTCGTCATCAAAATCCCCGAAACAGGCATCCAGGCTTATGGTTTCCCCGCCCTGCAGGCCTGAATAGGCGGATTGATCGGTAAAGCTGCCGTCCCCGTTGTTCCTGGAAAGACTGTTTTTGCCTGATCCGGCAACAAATAAATCAAGATCGCCTTCATGGTCCATATCGAAAAAGAGGGCTTTAATCCCCTTTCCGTTTCCGGAAAGATCTGCTTTCCCGGTAAGATTTCTGTATTTACCTTCAGTAATACTTTTATAGAGGATGCATGATCCTTCCCTGATCACCAGCAGATCAAGCCAGCCATCATTGTCATAATCTGCAAACAGGGCATTGGTTTCAGGTCCCTTATGACTGAGACCGGCCTTTTTGGAAATATCCGTGAACCTGCCCATATCTGCCAGAAAAAGAAAATGCCGGTAACGGGATTCATCTTCCAGCCATGTCCCCAGATACAGATCCTGGTCACCGTCATGATCCAGGTCACCCAATGCCAGGTGTGTTTTATATTTTGCATGTCCCGGGATGCCAGGATTTCCTTCAGATGATCCCCCGGGTGATCTCTTATCATCCGCTTGTCCGGATTTTTCCCCGGTAAGGGAGGACAATTCCAGACCCGCAGCAGCGGTAACATCTGTAAAGCGAATGGTTTCCAGGATGGTGACCCCATCCGGAACGTATATGGGTGCACGTGCAGAAAAGGAGAAAACCGGAACACCCATAGAGGAGCCCGAAGATCCTTTAAGTTCTGCAACCCCGATGTGATATTGATTGGTAAGTTTCAGGGTGTTATGAAATACCATTATTTTGGTCAGCGCCTCCCCGGTATCTGATGCATGCAGGGACTCCAGGGCACCGTTGTACCAGGTCAGCACCTCTGCCGGCAGGTCCGGGAATACACGCTGAAGTTCTTCCAGTTGGCCCAACGTTTCATCGGTTTTACCATTCCGAAGCAGCATCTCGATCAGATGCAGGCGGGGTACAATGTTACCGGGTGAGGCTACCACCGTTTTTTTCATGTATTTCTCCCACTGCTGCATGGAGTATTTATCTGAAGCCCGCCCATAGATCTCTGCCAGGGTGTAAAGCGTCTGTACATGCCCTGGATCAATCTCAATGCTTTTTTTCAGCTCCATAATGGACTTATCCGACTTATTCTGGTATTCGTAAACCTTGGCCAGGTTCAGACGGATGTCAGGATCACCAGGGTCCAGTTCCCGGGCTTGCAGCAATTGTTTTTCAGCCTCATCATATCGACCCATTCTGAGGTATACCAGTCCCAGGTTAGCATAACCGATAGCCTCCCGGGGCGCCAGTTCGATGAGTTTTTGGAATTCACTTGCCGCCTCATCCAGTTTATCTTCCTCCAGGTAAGCCAGTCCCATGGTTCTGGCGGTTAATATCTTTTCTGAGCGTAACTCATCATCGGTTTTCTTTTGTATTTCATCCTGCTTATCCTGCCGGGAGGATTTCCTGTTTTGACACTGAGGGAACAGGAAAGAACAGAGGATCATGGTAATCAAAATACGCATGAACATATGTCCGGAATAATTACTTTTCATGGATATGCTTTTTGATCCCATAAAATTAATTAAAACTTTGATGGCGGAAGAACAATTTAAGAGCTATTTGGAAAGGAACTCCATGCAGGGAGCCCGGCTCATTTGTTTTCTTTTAACCAGGCTTCCAATCTCTTATTTGCCGCCGATGGCATGATTGGTGGTTCCAAGAACCGGGTTTGGAGCAGGTGTTAACATAAGATATCTTCGTCGAATTCTCCGAGATCCAATGGGTAACTGCCGTGATCCCGGACAAGGTTTACAATGTAATCATAGGTATGACCCGAAACATTCGATGAAACCGAATGGTCTGATTGAAAAATCAAACCTCCTCCCTTTGCGGCATTCAGGATCCGCATGACCTCCCTGCGAATTTCATCCCGGTCTCCCCGTTCCCATAAGGTAATATCATTATTACCGCAGAGGACAATGCTGTGTCCGTATTTTCTTCTTAGTTCCAGTGTATCCATACCGGCCTTAACCTCCAGGGGATTATAGATATCCACGCCGATATCAATATAGTCCTGGAAGACAATATTCACATTACCGCAGCCATGGTACATCACGGGTATGTTGTGCTTATGACATTCATCCACCATCGCTTTCACCCATGGCTTATAATAGGTTCTCCAGTACTCGGGATCGAACAGCGGTCCCTGTTTGAAAGCGATATCACCCCAGATGACCATCCCGTCAAGAAGCCCTGCTGATGCCTCCAGCTCAGCTTTGCATATGTTAAGGTAAAATTCTCCGATCCGATTGATGGCATTTCCCAGTTCATCTGGGTACATGCCGATCCATAACAGGTTATTCATCTGACCGATCAGGCGGGTCAGGCACTCCGAACACTCTATCACCCCTCCGAAAACGGGAATCTCCCTGCGTAATTCAACCAGGGTATCCTTCCAGGCCGGAGTATCCGGGTAAAAGCCATCTCCAACGCCGTTGATCTGGTCATCCCCGGCCTCGTAAAATCTCCGCCTGTCATAAGGATCATCAAATTCGAAGGCAAGCAGTTTCTCAATACTGTCAGTATCCCAGCTGATCTGCTCCGGCATCGGAAAATCAAATCTTTTACGGATGGTTGTCTCGAAGCCGGTTTTTACCAGGACCTCCTCTTCATCCTCCTTCAGTATTTGAAATTCCCTGATGTGGGGATCCATATTAGCCGTAAGTACGTACATATCCAGATCGTAATACTTATAAGGATCTGTTCCGTCTTCCAGGTTCAGCTCTTTACGCCACCTGCGGATGAACCCTCCCCAAAAAAAATCACTGATGGGTACCCGGTCAGGTTCCTGGTGCCGGACGGCTTTCATCAGGCGATCTAACTTTCTAAGAGCATTTTCAGTTCTCTTCAAGGTATCGTTTTGTATTTGCAATGCAATAATAAAGCAAACAATCTCATTACACAGGGCCTAAAATACAAAAAAAGAGGGGGGTAATAGCTTTGTATTTTTCATAACCCGGCATCGGGGTTATGCACTCCTCTTGCCAGCATTGGGTCAGCTGTTAAACTTTAGTTATTTTAGCATCTAATTTTAAAATTTTAATAATCTTTATATAAACTAATAAATCAACGATGGACTACTTAACCGGAGACAAAGAATTTTTCCCAGGAATCGGGAAAATCAAATTTGAAGGAAAAGAATCAAGAAATCCCCTGGCGTTTAAATACTATGATGAAGACCAGAAGATTGATGGCAAAAGCATAAAGGATCATTTCCGCTTCGCCGTTGCGTACTGGCATACCATGACCGGTACAGGCGGAGACCCATTTGGTCCTGGCACCAAGGACTTTCCCTGGGCCCGGCAATCAGATCCCATCCTGAATGCCAAAGAAAAAATGGATGCAGCATTCGAATTTATTTCAAAAATAGGCATCCCCTTCTACTGTTTCCATGATTTTGATATTGTTAATGAAGGTGATTCAATAACAGAATCAGAGAAGCGCCTGCAAACCATGGTGGATTATGCCAAAACCAAACAGGCTGCATCCGGGATAAAGCTTCTTTGGGGGACTGCCAACCTCTTCTCCCACAAAAGATATATGAACGGGGCTGCTACAAATCCTGATTTCTCTGTCATTCCATGGGCAGGCACCCAGGTTAAAAATGCCCTGGATGTCACCATAGAACTTGGTGGCGAAAATTATGTTTTCTGGGGTGGCCGGGAAGGTTATATGTCCCTCCTGAATACCAATATGAAAAGGGAACTGGACCACATGGCCCAATTCCTGACCATGGCCAGGGATTATGCCCGAAAACAGGGATTCAAAGGAACCTTCCTTGTGGAACCAAAACCAATGGAACCCACAAAGCACCAGTATGATTTTGATGCTGCAACCGTAATTGGCTTCCTGAATAAGTATGGACTGGCAGGAGATTTCCAGTTGAATGTTGAGGTGAACCATGCGACACTGGCGGGACATACCTTCCAGCATGATCTGCAGGTGGCTGCAGATGCAGGATTACTTGGCAGCATGGATGCCAACCGGGGAGATTATCAGAACGGGTGGGATACAGACCAGTTCCCAATCAACATTTATGAACTTGTAGAATCCATGTTGGTAATTCTTGATATGGGTGGATTTACAACCGGTGGAGTAAATTTCGATGCCAAGACGCGAAGAAATTCCACAGACCTGGAGGATATTTTCATTGCCCACATTGCAGCCATGGATTCTTTTGCACGTGCACTCATTGTAGCTGACAAGGTAAGATCAGATTCCGATTTCCTGAAGATGCGCAAGGAGAGATATGCATCATTTGACAGTGGAGACGGAGCTGCCTTTGAAGCCGGAAAACTGACCCTGGAAGACCTGCGGGATCTGGCAATTAAAAATGGTGAACCTTCACAGATCAGCGGAAAGCAGGAGCTCTATGAATCCATCATTAACCAGTACATTTAAAGTTTGGAACTTCCAAACCTAATGCAGGGTGGGAACTGGAACCCTGTATAAATATTTCAGGCTGTCCAGCTCCTGCTTCAGGGCAGGAATAACATCCTGGTAGGCGGGATCATCATACACACTTTGCATTTCACCAGGATCTTTTGCCATGTCATAGAGTTCCCATTCATCAAGATTGTAAAAATGCATCAGTTTGTATTGTTTGGTGGCCACCCCTTCATGCTTTCTGACTGAGTGGGCACCCGGAAATTCATAATAGTGATAGTAAAGGCTTTTTCGCCAGTTCTCAGGGGCTTGGCCATAAAAGAACGGCACCAGGCTTTCTCCCTGCATTTCATCCGGGGCCTCAGCACCGGCAATTTCAAGGAAAGTCTGGGCAAAGTCAAGATTGGAAACCAAAGCATCGTTCAACTGACCTGGCTGAATCACACCTGGCCAGCGCACCAGAAGGGGAGTACGCAATGATTCTTCATACATGAAGCGCTTGTCAAACCATCCGTGTTCACCAAGGTAGAATCCCTGGTCGGAATTATAAATCACGATGGTATTCTCTGCCAGACCGCTCTCTTCAAGATAATCCAGAACACGGCCAATATTCTCATCAACAGCCTGGATACAGGCCAGGTAATCACGCATGTATCGCTGGTATTTCCAGCTGACCAATTCCTCACCGGATAGGTTCGCATCGAGGTAAGTATCGCGAACCGGACCATAAACGGCGTCCCACGACTTGCGTTGGTCATCTTCAAATCGCCCTAAAAACCTTTCCCTGCCCGGATCCGCTTCGTCTTCCCAGACTTTCAGGTCACCTCCCAAACGCATTGTCTTATCTATGGTCATATCCTGCTCCTTCGCAGCGGTACCTCGTCCCACATAATCATCAAACAGATTGCCTGGCTCCGGAAAGACGACATCATCGAACATTCCCAACTGTCCTGGTCCGGGTTCCCATCGCCGGTGCGGTGCCTTATGCTGCAGCATTAGCATAAAAGGTTTGGTTTCATCCCTTTTTTCCTGTAGCCATTCAAGGGCTTTGTCGGTAATTATCTCTGTAACATATCCCTTTACCCTGATGGTCCCCTCAGGTGTCCTGAAGTCGGGATTATAATAATGTCCCTGTCCGGGCAAGACTTCCCAGAAATCAAATCCCATAGGAGTGGTCTTCAAATGCCATTTGCCAACGATGGCAGTCTGGTATCCGTTCGCTTGCAGGATCCTTGGGAAGGTAACCATGGTTGAGTCGAAACGTTCGCGATTGGTAAGCACCCCATTTTCGTGGCTGTGTTTCCCTGTTAGAATAGTGGCCCTCGAAGGAGCACAGATGGAATTGGTTACATAACATTTGTCAAAACGCATCCCCTCA
Organism: Bacteroides sp.; assembly: GCA_030640625.1. GTDB lineage: Bacteria > Bacteroidota > Bacteroidia > Bacteroidales > SM23-62 > SM23-62. The sequence goes on along the minus strand of DAOWJB010000270.1, from coordinate 14,658 downwards.
CCCGCAATGCGATCGATATTCGGGGTGGGTGCGTATTTCCCTATCTCAAAATTGTAAGCACTTACCGCCTGATAGGCATGATCATCTGAAAATATAAAAAGGATGTTGGGCTGTTCAGTAACCTGCTCCTCACATGAATAAAAACATGTGGCAGCAGCCAACAGGACAGATCCAATGGCAAATTTGAACATTAAACGATTCATTGATTTTTTAGATTTTAGGTTATTACTATTTACAATCGGGAAAACGCTATTCTGCCTGATTATTTGCATCTGCAGACCTCCGGGTCTCTTTCTGCTCTGTGAGAATAGATCGGATCGGTGAAAAGATACGCTCGATGAGGACGCGGTCATCGGTGATGATTTCGGCACGGCCTAACATTTCCTGGTTGAAGGGGATCTCAATTCCATAGTAGGTGGTCAGACCATCCGGCAGTTCAACATCCACCGCATAAAGCTGGTCATTGGGGACCTGGCTGATGGTGCGGATGATCCCCCTGACCATCCCATATTCAAGGTGTGGGAAATTCGCAAACTGGATATTCACCTGCTGGCCGATCTTTACCTTGCCCGAACCTTCCAGGGGAAGGTTAATTTTACCGATAATCTCGCCCTGGTTGGCAGGTATGATGGTCAGCACCTTATCACCTGTCCGGACATTCTGGGTTTCACTATAGTACCTGGTCAAACTTACCACTCCGTCTATGGGTGCCTCGAGCAGATACTTTTGTCCCCACATATCGATCTGTCCAATCAGTTTTTCAAAGGCCTCCCTGACATCGGTTTCCATCTGTTCTCGTTCCTCCTGGGCCTTCAGCTCCAGATCCAGCACCTGCTGATCCAGTTTTGAGATTTCGATCTCATTGACTGACATATTTCCCCTGGATTCTTCATATTTTAACTGTGCAGCCAGTTTGCTCTGTTCCGATCTATCTTTATCCGCATCGGGAATAACACCGTCTACATGCAGGGAGGAGTCACGGCTGTATTGCCGCTGTGCCAGTTGGTACTCCTTTCTGAGGATGCGGACCTGTTCCCTGAGCCTGTTATTATAAATCTCAAATCTTCTGATTTCCTCCTGTTTTGACTCAATGGTTTTTACATAGTAATCCAGTTCCAGGAACTGGAAATAATCCTCGTAGCGGTTTATGAATTCCGCATAGATAGATTGGATTTCTCCTAGTGTGTAGGTGTTGGTAAACGGAATGTATTCTTCCTTGTCCAGGTTGGCAATAATGGTGCGGATCTCCTCGATGTCAAAGCGCAAGCTTATTACATCCGAATAATCTGCCGGATTCTCGAGCACAGCCAGGTGGGTGTTAATTTTAACGAGTTGGCTATCCCTGACAAAAAGACTTTCAATCTGACCATCAGATCTGGCTATCAGGGTGGCGGGTGGATTCTCGGTCGTGACCAGGATATCTGCCCGTTTGATGTCGGGATACCTGAAAAGCCCGCTTCCCGCCAGGATGATCAGGATAGTAGCCAAAATGACCACAGTACCCCATCTGACGATCCATGAGGGTATCTGTCCCAGGATATCCTGGACCTCATCACTTCGTACTTCAATTTTTTGAGCTTCCTTTTCTTCCATGGTTATTATTCTGAACCAAGTTCTAGCTGATTCTTAACAAGCTCGTAGTAATTCCCCCTTTTTTCGATCAATTCATCATGTTTGCCGATCTCGGCAACTTTTCCCTTATCGAGTACCACGATCTGATCTGCATTTTTTACCGTGCTAAGGCGATGAGCCACCACCACCACTGTCCGGTCCCTGAAAAAATCCTGCAGGTTGTCAATGATCACTTTTTCATTTTCAGCATCCAGGGAAGAGGTTCCCTCATCGATAAAGAGGAATTCAGGTTGTTTATAGATGGCACGCGCGATCAGTATCCGCTGTTTTTCACCCCCACTGAGTGATTGTCCACCGGTTCCTACCTTGCTGTTATATCCGATTGGCAGGGATTCAATATAATCCTTGATATTCGCCATTTTAACGGCCTCCAGCAGGCGATCCGGGTCTATGTATTCTTCTCCCAGGGAAATATTCCTGGCGATGGTATCTGAAAAAATATATCCATCCTGCATGACCACCCCACATCTTCTTCTCCAGAGCTGCTGGCTCAGGGATTGAAGGGTGGTATCCCCTACCCTGATCTCCCCTTCCACCGGTGGATAGAAGGCCAGCAAGAGTTTAACCAGGGTGGTTTTTCCGCTCCCGCTCACGCCTACGATTGCCGTCACCTTATCGGCAGGGATCTCAAAGTTTACGCCATCCAGCACCTTCCGTGAATGGGGACCTTCATACTGAAATGACAATTTCCTGATATCCAGCGTTTTGCTTTCTGGCATGATGATCATGTCACCTCTATCCTCTTTTTCCTCATTCTCCTCCTTGTGGATCTCTCCCAGCCGTTCCAGACTGATTTTTGCGTCCTGGGTTACATGCATGAAGTGGATCATTTGCTCAATGGGACTGTTTAACTGCCCGAGTATATAGGATACTGCCAGCATCATACCCAGGGTCATGTCTCCATGTATAACAGAAGTAGCCGCCAGGAAAGTGATCAGTATATTCTTGGTTTCATTGATGAAAACCCCGCCTGCTTCCTGGTATTGGGTCAGGGCGAGGGACTTGATATTGACCTTGAACAGGGAACCCTGGATGTTCTCCCACTCCCATCGTTTCTGCCGCTCAGCATGGTACAGCTTAATGTCCTGTATGCCATAAATCAGCTGGATCAATTTGCTCTGGTTATCTGCCAGGTTGGAGAACCGTTTGAAATCCAGTTCACGACGCTTCCGCATAAATACGCTTAACCAGAGGAAGTAGAGAAAACTTCCAACAACAAACAGCAACAGGATCTTCCAGCTATAGACGGCCAGCACAATCCCGAAGATCAGCAGATTCACCAGGGAAAACATGATATTCAGGGATGAACTGGTCAGGAAATATTCTATCCTGCGGTGATCACCTATCCGCTGGAGAATATCGCCTATAAGCTTAATATCAAAGAAACCAAGCGGGAGTTTCATCAGTTTGATCAGGAAATCAGAGATCAGTGAGATATTCATCCGTGTGCTCAGGTGCAGAAGTATCCAGCCCCGGATAAAATCCACAGACATCCGGCTGATGAACAATACAAGCTGGGCTATCAGGATCAGGTAAATGAATCCGATATCCTGGTTGTTGATACCCACATCCACAATGGACTGGGTAAGAAAGGGGAACAGGAGCTGAAGAATACTTCCGAGGAGCATTCCGAGGATCAACTGGACAATATACTTTTTGTGCGGTTTAATATAGGATAAAAGGAACCGGAAACTGGATTTGTCAATTACTTCCCCCTCTTCGGCATAGAAATCCGGAGTGGTTTCCAGCAACAGGGCCAAACCTTTCTTTTCTCCTTCCTGCTGGACGCTGATCCAGTTTTTCAGAAATTCATTTTTGGTATATTTCACCAGTCCGAATGCCGGATCAGCCACAAATACCGTATCCTTGGCAACCTTGTAGACCACGACGAAATGATTCTGTTTCCAGTGAACAACCAAAGGTAAAGGTGCCGAAGAAAATAGTTTTTCCGGAGTCAGAGAAACCCCCATGGTCCTGAATCCGATCGATTCCGCAGCCTCAGAAATCCCCATCATGGAAACACCATCCCTTGACAGGTAGCTTTTCTCACGCAGGGTTTGCAGGGAATAGGATTTCCCATAAAACTTGGCAATCATCCGCAGGCAGGAAGGCCCGCAATCCATCGCATCTAATTGTTTATAGAATGGGAAAGACGCCATGTTCAGGGATGCTTTGGGTTAAAAATAACAAAATCTTAAGAGAATCATTGTTTTATGCCAGTAAAATGAAGTCACTGCAGATCCCGGAGCAGCATCCTGGCATCTTTCCGGAATGGGGAATCAGTCTCTAGAATCAACTCAAGCTGTTCCCTGGAAAGAGCCGGATCTCCAAGCTTGACATAACATAATGCCATGTACCACCTGGTGGCTGGGATGATTTCATCCGAAGCATCAGCCAGGAGTTCCTGAAATGTTTCAATGGCCTTATCAGTACGGTTCAGGTGCATATAGGCATTGCCAGCATATAAAAGCGAGTATTCCCTGAGTCTGCTGCTATCTGCCAGCATCTCAAACAATATTGCGGCCCGTTCATAATCACCAGCCTCATATACTATTATGGCAAACATCAGATCATTGTCTGCCCTCGAAAGCTCGGTCATTTCCTCCGTCTTGGGAAATGCCTTAAAATATTCCGCATACAGATCCTTTGCCGGCTTGTCTGCGAAAGGTCTGAGAATGAGGATTGAGGCAATGACGGCGATGACAACAACAGCGGCGGCAGTGAACCAGATACGCCTGATTTGCTTGATGTTGGACAGAAAAAACCCTGATCCAGCTTCAGGATGACCCTCATCTGGCCCGGGACGATCATCATCAGGTTTATGCTGACTTTTCTCCCTCTTTTCTTCAAATGCCTTCCCGGCACTTTTTATAGTTTCATTGAAATCATTCGGAATGGATGCAGCTTTATCTTCTTCCTTAAAATCGTCCACGGACTGCCGGATCTCATCCCTGGTCTCCTGATCCAGGTTTTCCTCCGGATCCTCCTCTTTCCTCAAAGCTTTACCTGCCAGCTCCTGTAATTTCCTAATCTCTTTCACTTTCCTTGCCAATTCAGGGTTTCTTGACATTTTTTCCTCAAACCTCAGCTTCTCATCTTCCGGCATTTCCCCGTCGAGATACCTGATTATGTTTTTATCATCGATCATTTACAATCTCTTTATATTTTGGGTCCTTTTTTATCCGGTTATACAGGCTTTGCTTGCACCTGTATTTACGGTCAGAGGTATAATGCTCACTGCTGTACCCGAATATCTGCTGGATATCTGCAAGAGAAACCTTATTAAAATGCAAACGCAAAAGTTTCTGGCAATCCTTGCTTAGCTGTTTGAAATGGTACTCAAACAGGGCCAGTAATTTTTCTTCCAGTTCCCTGTCCACCATATCTTCTTCTGAGACAGTATCAAGCCTTGAATCCTCCACCAGATGATATTTTATCTTCCTCATATCATGCATCCATATATTCTTGCATACAGCCAGCAAATAAGTTGAGAAAGCACAGGTAAGTTTCAGCCCCTTATCCTGGATCTTCTGGTAGATTACCATCAGGGCCTCCTGGAAAACATCCTTGACATGTTCAGGGTTCCCTCCTCTGCCCATGATGAAGCTTTCAACCTTGCCGTAATAGCGCTCATAAATGAAATCCATCACTTTTCGGTCACTCTGAAAAATTCCCTCGATGATCTGCTCATCGGTATATTGCTCCATTGCCGATTGGGGTAAGGTAAAGCAAATTAAATATACTAAAATACAGGGACATGCTTAAATTAATATAATGCTGGAATGGGCGCATTAACAAAACTTTTAGTCAAGTTGTAGATGCTCATCCGAAAAATGCACATTGGTGAAACATTCCGGTATATGGGTATCATAAACACCATGTCTGTTCCATGCCCAGGCCGGATGGGGTTGTACTTCATTTCCAGCATTATGGAATCTTTGAAAGCGCCCGAAGAAGATCCGCCAGGTTTCCCCATCCTGTGGAGGTAGTGATCTTCCGCATGCGAGCCATTTCATCCCTTCCCATGGAAAAGCCAGTTCTACACTCCAACCCTTATCAGGTGTGCTGTTGTCATTTATTTTTCCATCCACCCGTACTGCTGATAAAAGTCCCGGGAAATCCCAGTCAAGGAAAGCCCACCTGCATTTCCTAGGATGCCTGCCCCACCAAAATGATTCCGGATTGCGGTCGTAATCGCCACCAAAGGAAAGTGCCTTGCGAGAAAGCAGATCAAACTCGGGCACATCAAACCGGCTGTTTTTTTTATATGCATCCTGCCAAATAAAGAATACTTCATATATTGTACCCAGTGCATTGATTTCAAATTCATAATAACAATCCCCTCCGTCTATCAAAACCTCAATATCATTCTCCCTGAAAATGATATCATCCCTTTCCTTCAGATGGGCCTCCACATAGGGTTCTTCTACCCAGAAACCAATGTAGAGGTAGTCCCTGTCCCACAAAGCGGGGTGATTTAACGGCTTTTTGCCAGACAGGTTTATTAAGGTTTCCATCAATGATAATGGTTTCTGGGACTTGCAAACATGTATAATGAGCAATAGCATCTTCAGAACATCCGTATTTTTTCATTTTATGTAGGTAAGTTAAGTGGCTTAAGGGTCAAGTTAATCATTCTGTCTAAATTTATACCGCTGATTTTTGAGGAAAGAAATAATTTTGTTGATCAATTTCATATAACTTAAAAACATTCACCCAAAGAAAATGAATAAATTCAGATATCTACTGATTGTTTTTTTTCTGTTCCCCAATTTGCTTGCAGGGCAGGACATTGCACAATGGCGTGGCCCGGAACGGAACGGGATCTATCCCGATAAGGGCCTTCTGGATAAATGGGCAGAAGAGGGCCCCGATCTCCTCTGGAAAATGGAGGGAATCGGAAAAGGTTTTTCATCCTTATCAGTGTACAATGGGATTATCTATGCAACCGGCAGAAAAGATAGCATTGAATATTTGACTGCCATTGAAGCAGCAAACGGAAATCCCATATGGCAAATCCCCTATGGGCTGTCCCCTCGTCGCTCTTTCAAGGAGACCCGTGCCACACCTACCGTTGAGGGAGACAAGGTATACCTCATAAGCGGACGGGGAGAGGTCGTTTGTGTGGATGCCTCACAGCAACAAATTAAATGGCATGTAGATGCATTTGAAAGTTTTAAAGGACTTTATGCCACATGGGAGATTGCTGAATCACCATTATTGGTTGATAATAAGGTTATTTATACGCCAGCTGGACATTTAACCACCATGGTTGCATTGGATAAAGAAAGCGGAGAGACTATCTGGACCAGCGAGACAATTCATGATACTACCGCATATGTATCTCCCATTCTGATTAAAAAAGGGGATAAAAGGATCATTGTCAATGTATTGAGGAATTATTTAATTGGAGTAGACTCGGAAAATGGTGAAATACTGTGGACATACAATTACAGCGAACTGGATAAATCACTCAGTCATTCCCAGGGTATCTATATCAATGCTGTCAGTCCACTGTACCGAGACGGCCGGCTTTTTATTACAAGCGGTTATAATCATACCTCAGCCATGTTTGAGCTGTTGCCCGACGGTTCCGGGATCAGCCTGGTCTGGAAGCAGCCTGTGCTGGATACACACCATGGAGGAATCGTGCTCCTTGATGGTTATATATACGGATCTACCTGGATCAATAACAGCAAGGGGAATTGGGCATGTATTAATTGGGAAACCGGAGAAATCATGTATGATAAAAAGTGGAACAATAAGGGTTCCATTATTGCTGCTGATGGCAAACTCATTGTTTATGAGGAAAAGCGCGGATTTGTGGGACTGGTCAATCCCAATCCTGATAATTTCCAGGTAATCAGTTCTTTCCAGTATAAGCCGGGAAGTGGTCCGCATTGGGCCCATCCCACTATCGGTAACAGTATCTTATATATCCGGCACGGAGAGACTGTAACCGCCTATAATATCAGCGAATAATTTCACATCAATACAGGCTGGCCTGCTGGTTAGGGATAATAACTATTCCGCTGAAACAGCAATCAGGTACTTTGCCGTACGGAAATAAATGCACCCTTTTGAAATAGCCGGGGTGGCCATGCAGATGTCATCCATGTTATTCTTGGCCAGGCGTTCATATTCCGGACCGGCTTTCACTACATAAACATATCCATTTTCTGAGGTAAAATAAAGTTTTCCGTCAGAGGCGATTCCTGAGGCAGTCACACCGCCACTGACCCCGAGACTCTGCTTATACATTAACTCCCCGGTGGTAGCATGAAAACAGCTCAGTGAACCGTTGCCCCGCAAATTATAGAGATATTCCCCATAGATCAGGGGTGTTTGCATGTAGGCGCCGCCACGTTCGATGCTCCAGACAATGTACTCATTTGTAGTACTGTCCTTGTCCAGCGTTATATCACCTTTTGCCTCAGGCTTCACGACGTAAATGGGTGAGTACCTGCCATGTGCATTGTTCAGAAAAATCAGTTCATGTGCAATGACCGGCGTTGGGACTGGTGCGTCACCTCCTCCGCTCATCTTCCATATCTCCTTGCCTGTATCAAAATCATAGCCACCCATATGCTTAAATCCGTTGACGATGATCTGTGTCCTGCCGTTTTTTTCATATATGGCCGGTGTACACCATGTTGATACCTCATCCCTGTGTGTCCGCCAGATCTCCTCTCCGTTTTCCAGGTCGAACAAGGCCAGGAAATTCTCCCCGGTGACATCACATTGAATAATGATCTTCTCTTTATGTATTACCGGTGAACTGGCGATTCCCCATTCCACATCCGGCTCGGTATATGGTCCGGCATTGATCACACCAAGGTCCTTTTGCCATAGCAATTTCCCTTTCAGATCATAACAGAACAGTCCCTCCGAACCAAAATACACCACCAGGTGTTTCCCATCCGTGACAGGGGTACAGTTGGCCTGCGAGGATTTGGTATGCCGTTTGGTCTTGGGCACTCCTTTGTGGGAAAGGTGTTCCCATATGATCTCACCCGTGTTTTTATTGAGACAATACACTTTAAACTCGTGGACCGATTCATCATCAACCATATCAATGTCGCCATACAGGCCAACTTTCAGATAATCTTCTCCTGAGCCGCTGACCGCGGTTGTTACGAAAAGATAATCATCCCAGATCACGGGACATGAATGCCCCAGTCCGGGGATCCTCGTTTTCCATTTAATGTTTTTTCCGCTCTCGGCATTCCATTCTATGGGTGTATTGGCATTGTCAACAATGCCGACTGCGTAGGGTCCCCGAAATCCGGGCCATTGTTCCTTATAATCTGTCTGCGCGGTTATTTCCGGAAAGCAAAGGAATGCTAGTACCAAACTGGCACAAAGAATGCGTGAAAACATTTCTTGGAATTTATTTGATTTTATAGGCCATCAATACACTGCCATGCCTGACAAACAGGCGTCCATTGTCAATCACCGGATGTGCCCAGTGCTGACCCGAGCCCATGCTTACCCTGGTCTTGCCAGCCACTTTGAACTGATCAGGATTTGCCCGTACCATGGCAAGCTCTCCACGCTGGCTATAACAAAACAACATTCCGTCGGCAAAGATAACCACACCATTTCCAATGAGTGTGGACTCATATTGTTTTTTCCCTGTGTTCCAGTCAAGGCATTTCCAGCTGCGTCCATTATCGCCGGATCCATAAATGTATCCATCGATAAGAACCGCGCCTCCCATCCGGCTGTCCAGGCTTTTTTCGGTCCATTTAATATTCAGCTTGTTTCCCCTGTTATCTAGCTCGATCATTACACCTCCTCGCCCGTATCCACTGAAACAATATATTGCTCCATCATGATAAATGGGTGTATTGGCGTGTACCGAGTACTGGTTAGGATGATGTTGTGACCACAATAGGGTACCATCGGAAGCATTTATCCCAATTATATTACTGGCGGTATGTGTGACAAGGACCTTTGCAGCAGGCAGATTTACCAGCAGCGGTGTACAATAAGCTGAAAGATTTCCTTTGCCCCTGCTTGTCCACTTTACATTTCCTGTAAAACGGTCCAATGCCACCACATTATGTTTTGATCCACCCGGGGTACAATACACAGTATTCCCATCCACTAAAACCGTTTCTGTGATCCCCCAGGTAATGTTCCTCCCGTCAAAATCCCTGAACAGGTTTTTGGACCACTGGATCTTGCCATCATGGACATTCATGCAGACCAATAATCCCTGGCCACTCAGAACATACAGCAGGTCTCCAACAACAGTGGGAGATGAACGGGATCCCGCGTAACTTTCATGGAAATCCTCACCATATGGAAACTTACTTAATAACTTGCCTTCATTGCTGAGAACAAAAATATGTCCAATATTATTTAGCATACCAGTAATATAAATTTTGCCCTTGGCGAAAACAGGGGATGAATGCCCCTGACCCAGTCCGTCAGCATGCCAGAGCATTTCAGGTCCTTCAGCAGGCCACTCCTTCAACAGCCCCTTATCCGGATAGATCCCTTTGCTTTCAGGTCCTCTCCACTGTGTTGGTTCCTGGGCCGATGCCAGTGTACTTAATATAATTCCTAATGCAATAAAAATTCTTTTCATGATCAAACTATTTGTGGTTTCTTAGATTATTTAATTTTAAAAGCCATCAGAACATTGCCATGCCTCACATGGAACTCCTCTCCATATGTAAATTGATCCATGAACAACCCCTCATCACTGAGGACAAAAATATGCCCGGTATTATCTACCATTCCAGAAACATAAATCTTTCCATTGGCCATTACGGGGGAAGAGAATCCCTCACCAAGTCCCTCATAATGCCACAGCATTTCAGGTCCATCCTCAGGCCATTCCCTTAACAAGCCCTTTTCAGGATAAATACCGTTGGCCGAGGGCCCACGCCATTTCGTGGGTTCCTGTGCCGTTGCGGACAACAGGAAAACAGGGCACAATACTATCATCACAAACTTTCTCATTGCAATTTTAATTGGTAAAATGGATCGCCTAAAATAAACGGAAAAAAGGAATGAACAAATACATATTGACAATCTGAAGCTTTTTTTCAGTATATTGAGATAATTCATAATCTTTAAAAACAAACAAAACCATGAAAAGACCGGTCCAACTATTATGCCATATTTTGTGCAGTTTGATATTCATCATTCCGTTAACTGTGAATGCTGCCAAGACCACTAAAGAGTATTATCAGATCAGGATCTATCATTACCTTGACGCATCACAGGAAGGCCGGATCGATACTTACCTGAAAGAAGCCTACCTGCCAGCACTGCACAGGGCGGGTATAGAGAATGTGGGTGTGTTTAAACCCGTGGAAAGTGATGAAGCAGCTGAACAAAAGATTTACGTGTTCATTCCCTTTAAAACACTTGAACAATTTGCCCAGCTTGAGGGGAAACTGGAACTGGATAAGGCATATCATACAGACGGAAAGGCATACCTGGAGGCAGCATATGATGATCCTCCATACATACGTCTCGAATCGATAATATTGCATGCTTTCGATTACCAGCCGCAAGCCAGTGTTCCTAAACTGGATTCTCCACCCGAAGAAAGAATCTATGAATTGCGCAGTTATGAGAGTTACACAGAGAATACCCTGGTCAACAAAGTACATATGTTTAATGAAGGCGGGGAAGTAAGCCTTTTTGAAAAACTGGAATTCAATGCCGTATTCTATGCAGAAGTGTTATCAGGAAGCCGTATGCCCAACCTTATGTATATGACAAGTTTTTCCAATATGGAATCGCGAGAAGAGCACTGGGCAAAATTCAGGGAACATCCGGTATGGGAAAAAATCAGTTCCATGGAAGAATACCAGAACAATGTTTCGGAGATTGATATCATCCTGCTTCATCATACAGACTATTCTGATTTCTAAATTCAGCGGGAAAGCTGGAACTCGCTAAGGGAAGCAGGGAATTCTTTCATTATCAAAGAATTCCTGGTCATTCCTGACCAAGTTCTGCAAGTGACCTCTTCCGTAAATTGGCCAGGATAAAAATGCTTATCCAGCATATGCTGTTGGCAAACAGGATAAGCAGGATGAGACCGACACTTTTAAAGACCTGCATAAAATCCAGTGAGATAAATCCCGGCAGAGATGCCAGTAGCGCAGCAAAAAATCCGGTCAGGATCCCGATACTGATCAGCCAAAAGTATTCCAGGAAAAAGATCCTGAAGATATGCCTTGCACCATATCCCAAGGCCTGGTATAATCCGATCTCATTCCTGCGCTCTATGATGTTGCGTACAAGCACTATACCCAAACCAACCGTACCCAGCAATAAAGCCAGTACACCAAGGAATGTAAAAATGGAAAGATAGGTATTCTGTACGGACTCAAATTCAGCCAGCCTGGCAGCAGATTGGGTCATATACCACCCGTTGTCCCTGTAAGCCCGGGTCAGATCAATCCCCGGATCAATGCTGTCGCCCGGCAACACCTCAACAAGGTACAGGGAGGCACCGCTGGAGGAGGGGAAATTATTTAAAAAATGCTTATCAGCGATGATCATATTCCCCTGCAGCACTGATGGGGCAATCCCTCCGATCAGTTTTATCCTCAGGGTATCACCCCTTTCATTCTGATAGAAAAGTGTATCTCCCATCTTTTTGCCAAGTCCCCATTGAATCATGGTCTGGTCTGCAATAGCAGGGATGAGTCCCCCATCAAGCTCCTTCTCCAGAGACCCCCAGGGATGTGCCGGTTCGAGATCCGGGGTCGAGGCCACAAAACTAAACCTTCCTTCCATTGAGGCAGGATCCACTCCGAGCAGGACCGGCCTACTGATCCTGTTAAGATTCAGACAGCTGGCATCGTCTCCATCATTTTTACGGAACTGGACAAAAGAGTAATTGCCCTCCAGTCCGGATTCAACCCTGACAACCGGATCGTTCAGATCATGCAGGATAGGGATGGTTGCTTCCGCAAAATATTGAAATCCACCTGTACCTCCTTTTTTGTCAATCATTTCCCTGCCTGGATCCCGCCTGTTTGACCCCGTCAGAATTACGCTGAATGTACCCAGGGCAAACAACAGGATGATGGTAAGGCTGCGCTGCCTGTTCCTGGAAATATTTCGCCGGACAATCTGGTGGACCCTGAGACTGGAGGATTGGCTTTGCTGTGGAAGGCGTAATAACTGGCCCGTGAACAGCATCATAGACAGGAAAAGCATTCCACCGGCCATGAGAAAAACAGGAGTGCTCCATTCTCCTCCACTGATTGCCTGGGTAAATACAAGTACTATCGAGATCAATGCTGCCAGTGATCCCGGGAGCAACCTGAGGAGGCCTGACTGGCTTCTGTAAGGAGTTTTCAGGTTTCGCTGGATTTGAACAATCTCTTTCCTGAGATTCCTTCGCAATATAATGTATATGGTTATCCAGGAGATCAAGATACAGATCAGGAAACCGCTGATCAGGGTAAGGGACTGAATGGAAATCTCCAGGACACTGGTCCTTACGATATCAGACCACACTCTTTCCAGCATGTTAAATACAAACCGGGTATAGAGGATGGCCAGTAAAATACCCGGGATGCCACCAAGAATGGCAATAAATCCACCCTCCAGCAGAAAAATACGTTTGATCAGCCGTTTTGAATAGCCCCAGGTTGCCATGGTACCGGCCTGTGAGATCCTGTTTGTCAGGTTGAGATGAAACAGAAGGGCTGTAAGGATGATGCTTGAAATCAGAATAAAAAAACTAAGTGCGATAAATAACTGGCTGAAATCCACTCCATTGCGTGCCGCTTCCATCCCTGATTTTCGTACAAATTCTGCCCGGATGCCCAGGTCGCCAGGATCCAGGTGATCCTGGAAAGCTTTCACCAGCAATTCATTTTCAACCATGGAAGAAGGAAACCTGATGGCTGTATAGTCTCCAAACCTGTTTTGCCATATCTTTTCTGCAGTAATTATGGAGATAAAAGCCTTTGGAGTGCCCTTATACCTGTTCCAATAATCCTCGTCCTTGTCACGTATCTTTTCAAGGTCAATGGGTATTCCTGCTTCCCAGTCACGGCAATGGCCTGCATCTGAAAGACCTGGCAGGTCAGGCATCAGGTTCATGTCCCCGTACCTGCCCTCCATGGGTACAATGCCTTCAACCTTCAATGGGATGGAATGCTCCTCCAGCCTCCGTAAGGGACCAGGCACAAAATAATCAAGCCTGATGGTATCACCTGGGATTACCCCCAGATCGGATGCCAGCCATTCATTAACCACTATCCCGTCCTCACTGAGGGTCTTTTCGCCCGTCTTTTTGTCAGCCGATTGCTCGCCTGGCAGAGTCGAAATGAAGGAATAGGGTGTTTGGTTTTCACCGGCTGTGATGCTGTTCACGAAATAGGTCAGCACATATTGCTGATTTGCGCTCACCTTTTGAAATGCATCGATGATGGCCGGTTCAATGAAAACCCGTTCGGAATACAGCTCGGTCTCTTTTAAGTCAGGGATGTTCCGGATCATTAACCCGGCATCTTCAGGATGCCAGACCTTCCGGAGAGAAGCAGTAACCTGATCCTGATCCAGGGGAACCTCATGGGATATTAAAATATGGTTTGCTTTGTCCTCAAGGTCCATTGCCTGGTTCAGGTAGTCCAGGTTAACGAAAACGTTGAAGGGAGCAGTCTGGGAGATCTTCAGGCTGAATCGTCCCAGTTCAGTTAATCCGGCAATGGCCTTAACGCGGACCCTGGCTGAGACAGTGGTATGGGTGGCTGATACAAAAGGAGCATTCAACGGCATAACACTGGCCTTCTGGATTCTCAGCACGATAAAATCACCCACTCCTACCTCAAGCCGTTCTGCCATATTCCCGCTGATGATCACCTCATCACCGGAGAGGGTCCCAAAAAAGGATCCGGTATCGGCTATCAGGTCAAACTGCCTGTTTACTCCGTTAACCTGGACCCTGTTAACCCTTAGCCGCCCGCCGTCTGCACTTGCTACTCCGTTCAATTGCAGCAAGGGGGTGCAGGTAATATCTTGCCCATTTTGCCGGCT
>DAOWJB010000045.1 GCA_030640625.1 Bacteroides sp. | reverse complement strand
TAGACCGGATTGTATTTGAGGATATAATCTAGTGGAATCCCTCCCCGGAAAATATTAAGGGCATGGTCCATGGTACCATAGCTTACTTCCACCGCATCTGCTTTCTTTTTGTCAAGAAACCTGATCAGGGAAATGAAATGATGGGTGGTAAAACTCCCTGACAGGTCATCTCCTCGGCTAACCTTAACAAGGATAGGATAATCCTGACCGCATTTGAGCCTGATATTATCCATCACCAGTCCAAGGAAACTGGTTCCTATGCCGGATACCCTGTCAACAGAGAATCTATCTTTTCTGGTATTAAGGGACGGCAGGATGAATTGGTGGACCAGGTATCCGTGTGCTGCATGCAGCTGTATTCCGTCGAAACCTGCCTTTTTGGCAAACAGTGCAGACTGGCCGAATTTTTCCGCCACTTCATACACTTCTTCTGTGTTGAGTGTTCTGGGTTTATCTTTGAAATATGATGATCTTATGGGAGAGCATCCCACCGGCTGAGATCCTGTTACTTCTTCTTTTGTCTGCCGTCCTGCATGGAATATCTGCATAAAGATCCTGCTACCGTTCCTGTGCACCTCTTCAGTCGTTTTGCTGAAATAGGGGATCTTTAATTCGTCATCGATTCCCGCCTGGCCCGGATGCATTGCCCTCCCTTCTTTTGTGATATAGGAGAACCCGGTAATTATCCCTCCTATCTCATTGCGTGACAGCAACCTGTAATGATCATAATAGGTTTTCCCGGGATATCCTTCTTCATCACACATGCCTTCAAAAGTGGCTGAGCGGATGATCCGGTTGTTAAGTTCACAGTTCCTTATATATGCTTTTTCGAAAATATCCATTGCTCAGGCTTTTACCTTGGTATACAGGTTAAACAGAAAACCAACAAATATGTAACAAAACAGAAACAGCATCATGCCCAGTTCCGGATTGATCAGGGCAATTATGGTGGCCTGGCCGCAGGTACATGCACGAAAATTGGTCACAAGGGAATAGTAGGTCATTTCTCCCTTGGGATTCCTGAAATACAGGTAACCGGTCCAGATCTGCAAAAAGACCGTAAGTATTCCAAGGATAATAAATATCTTGTTCAGCTCTATTTCAAATGCTTTCAATCCAAAATACCCTATCATAAATATAATCGAGGGCAGAAATCCGGCGAATATGGCGATATATCGGTTCCTTTCAAGTCCGTATTTCACCACGATGGTTCTCTTGCCGGCCATCCTGTCTCCTTTTTCATCCTTGAAATATGTGTAGTAGGTCATCAGGCCATTGATGATGGCAATAAAGATCAGGGCACTGATCCGGCTGCGGGTAAAATAGGTTTCTATGGGTCCCGATGCCCAGAATCCATATAATCCACAGGAGGCGATCATAATGCCGAATACAATATTGCCCCAGATGCCACGGCCTTTTGCATATTCATATAATATATTCAGGCCAACCCCCAATAGGAGAGGGATGATGGCAATGGGCTCCAGGTATAACCATGTGACAATAAGGGTGATGAATAACAAAGTAATGGATACAGCCAGTGCTTTCTGGGGATGAAGTTCCCCGGTTACCATGGGGCGCTCAGGGGCATTGATCCGGTCCTCTTCAAGCCCGAGATAGTCATTAATGATCTGGTTGATGCCCCATCCCAGGAAGAGAAATACCAGAATCTCCATTTTTTTGATGTCAGGAGTAGAAATCTCAACAGTCGGCATAAATTCTGATAAGGGATTGAAGTATTTTGGATCTGCAATGAACTGGTAATAGGAAACACCGATCCAGCCGGCTATTCCTGTTACAAAGGAATAATACAGCCGCATGGATCTAACATAGGCCCTGACAAACTGTACCAGGGAATTATTTTTTACAAAGGCTATGAACATAGTCAACATTATTACAGTTTTACTAGTTTTTTGTAAAACTCAGGAACTTCCCCTCTGTCCCAGTCTTTATAGATCTCCCGGGAAATATGCGGGGGCAGCGGAAGTACCTTAAGATTATGTTTGTTCATGAGTTCGTGTATCCTGACCGAATACTTTTCACATAGCAGGCAGTCACCGGCTGTCTCAAACACTTTTCTCATGTTCTCACAGATGGTTTCGAAATCATCCTGCTGTATATTCCCGAAAGAAATGTTAAGGAATTCACATGGCTGCAAGTCACCTTTTGCATTGATGTAAAACCGGTCAGTAGCACCTGCTGTGCATCCAAAGAGGGATTTATCCTCCTCGTTAACCATAGCTGCAATAAATGT
>DAOWJB010000099.1 GCA_030640625.1 Bacteroides sp. | reverse complement strand
TCACAGGAATATGACTGGTCCGCTCATCGGTTTTAAGTTTACTGCATAATTCAACGCCATCCATCCTGGGCATCATAAGATCAGTAATAACCAGATCCGGGAGTTCCTCAGTGGCAATGCTTAATCCTGCAACCCCGTCTGCCGCTTCAATAACATGATATTCCGTCATATTCCCGCTGATATGGGTACGGATATCCTCATTGTCTTCAACCGCAAGAATGATTTGCCGGTCATCACCTACCGGGGAATGCGGCTCTTTTTTTTCTGTCTCCTCTTCTTCATTCGATTTTTCCAGGGTTGGAGATTCTTCCAACAGGATATAATCAGTAGTATCCAAATGGCTGGTGCCAAGTGGTATTGACAAATTGAAACGTGTACCAAGGTTCACCTTGCTTTCAACTGTGATCTCTCCACCCAAAAGATCGATCAGTTCCTTGGTGAGGGATAATCCGATACCTGTTCCTACCTTTTCTGGTTCATCCCTCCCACCAACTTGATAAAACCGGTTAAATATTTTGGATAGTTCATCTTCAGGAATGCCCGTCCCTGTGTCCCTGACCTCAATCTGAAGAATTTCCTGTCTCCCATCATTTTTCCTCTTCCATGATGAATCCTGATCCACCCGCACATTGACTGAGACGGTGCCTCCATCAACAGTATATTTCAATGCATTGCCAATCAGGTTGGTCAGGATCTTATCCATCTTATCTGCATCAAAAAAATTGACTGTTTCTTCTTCGGGACATTTAATGGAATAGTGGATATTCTTTTTGTCAGCAAGAGAGGTAAATGATAGGGCAATGATCTTCAGATGACAGATAACATCACCCTGGCTGAGTTCAATCTTGAGTTTACCGGAGTCAAGTTTCGAAAGATCAAGCAACTGGTTGATCAGATCAAGTAGTTTATTGACATTTCTTTCCATCAGCTTCAATGTCCTGGCTGATGGTCTCTTCTGCTCTTCATCATCAAGCATTTGCTGTATGGGGTCAAGGATCAAGGTAAGCGGAGTGCGTAACTCATGTGATATATTGGAGAACATTCTCGTCTTTAGCTCATCCAGCTCTGCCAGCAAGGCGTTGGCTTTATTTTTTATCCTATAGTTTCTGTAAATGTAAAACAGGCTTACCAAGACAAGTAAAAGGGCAATCATGGCAAAATTCCGGAGAAGTTTGACTCGTTGTACCTCTGCCTCCTTTTGCTGCATCTCACGTTTGTGCTCCCTCTCCCATTCAATACTTTTTAACAGAGTGTTAGCCTCCATCCGGTTGATACTGTCATAGACCAGGTTATATAATTCAGCATATTGAAGGGCCGATTTATAATCCCCTTTTTTCTTGTAGGAATCAGCCAGCAATTCAGCATTGTCCCTGATTTCCGATAGAAAGTTTTGTTCCCTGGCAATGTTCATTGCAGAATCCAGGTATGATATTGAATTACTATAATCGCCAATTTTATTGTAGTATCTGCCAAGATTAAAGTAGGAACTAACCAGCCGTGGATTGTTCTGCAATTTCTTGCTCAGGCTTAATCCTTGAAGGAAGTATAGAAGTGCATTGTCCAGGTCATTAGTGAACTCGTAGTTCATTCCAATATTCAGCAATGCGGAAATCATAACTCGTGTGCTATCATCTGCCTTTTGCAATAATTCCAGTGCCTCAAAGTGGTATATCTGGCCCTTAGCAAACTCCTTTTTCCCATCATATGATGATCCAATATTCAGATAGATATGTGGAAGATACCTGTTCTCTCCCAATTCCATAAAGATTGAAAGGCTTTTATTAAAATACTCCAGGGCCTGATCATCATCTTCTTCCAGCCATAAATTACCAAAGCCATTATAAACAGTAGCAAGTCCGAACGAGTCCTGTAATTCCTCGTATAAGTCCCTGCTTGCATCCAGATTGTCAATGGCCGATGACAGCAGTCCGAGATTATGGTAAATAACTCCACAAAGGTAAAGTGCACGGGCTATACTGGTCCGATCCTGCAACTCCTCAGCCAGCTCATAGATCTGTAAAGCATAATCGATTGCTGTATCCGGATCCGACATTTTTAGTTGATCGGTGAGATTGATTAAAAGCCTTAACCGGGTGGTGTCTTCTTCTGTCTGATCAAGGATAGCCTGCAGTGAATCCACGGCTGGTTGGGCCGTGGCAGGCAAAATCATCCAGGGGATCAGGATCAGGGAAAACAGTAACTTTTTCATAAACTGTTATGGACCGATCAACTATATTTTTCTATCTTAACCATGCCCCAGCGAATCATTTTTCTCAGGATACTGTGAGTATGGTCTTTCCCTAAAAATACAACATTTTTCCGGATGAACTCCTCAACTGTTGATTCCTTTAACTCCCTGTATGTCTGGACATGAGCCTGAGGAACCTTAATCATTCTGGCCATCCGGTGTGATACCGGCAATACAAGGTAATGGTAGCGGCCTTTCCGGAATTTAGCTTTCCCTTTCAACCCTACCGGATCATGCACATAATCATAGAGATAATAGTCTGTTTCAATCAATTTCCAGTAAGGAACAAGTTTGATAATATCCTCCGGACCTGGTTTCATTATTACATTGTGATGTTTTCCCTTTGCAGCTTGTATGATCTGCCAATGCTCATATTTGGCGATCATAAATGCCTTGGTAAAATCTACCTGGAATATATCCCAGGCAGATGCTGGTAATCCCCTGTCATGCAGATGCTCCAGGTATTTCTTCAGGGTATCCGTAAGAAAATACAGCTCAGGGAGGGGTGTATCCTCTCCATACTGGTAATCAGCAATGCTCTCTTCGATATAGCTCAGCAGATCTGCACCCTTACCCTCTTGCTCTATATACTCTCTTATCAGTACCAACGTGGGCAGAAAATGCTCAATGTTATTAGCCAGGTCAGCCAGGAAAAAGTATGTTTGGCGTGATATTTCAGTGTTTGGCAAATAATAAAATGAGCTGAAGGTTCTTTTATCACTTATTATCAGTTTCTTCATATTTTCGGTAAGATGCGTAACCGAAAAGCCTGAATGAATCCCGTCATATTCCAGCTCTTCCAAATGTTGTTGATAGATAGGTGTACCTGGCAGGATGGAGAGCAGGGTAAGCTGGGGCCTTGCTCCTTCGATGGCTACCTTTAGGATGGATAAAAGGGTATCATTCAGGTCTCTGCGGGTTTCCCCGGGGTAACCCGCCATGTATGATACAATGGTCACGATCCCCAATTCAGTTGAATGCCTGACCATTCTTATGGCCTCATCAAGATCCAGGTTTTTTCTGATTTCTTTTTGTATTCGTTCCGATCCGGATTCAATTCCAAAAAAAATGGCATTGCAGCCACTCTCGCTCATCTGGCTGAGCATATCTTGTGTAACACAATCCGTCCGGGCTGAACAGGTCCAGCTGAGCGGAACCTTGAGAGATTTGTTTCGCGATGTTAATCGACCTGAAAAATCAGAAATAAATGTTTTATTCAATGTGAACATATCATGAGAAATGCCGAATCCGGTAACTCCCAGCTGTTGATTACAATACACCATCTCATCTATGATCCTGCCGGCAGATTTCACACGGTATTTTCTTGAAAAGAACTGGTTGGTAGTACAATAGGTGCAGGGATACGGACAACCCCTGCCGGCATCAATTCGCAACTTGTTTTTCTGGAATATCCTTTCATAAGCCGGTACAGGTAATTTATCGAGATCTGATACGATTTCTCCTGGTGAATCTGCAATGACCTTATTTGTTGAGGGATCCTTGTATACAAGTCCAGGTAAATCCTTCAAAGGCTCCTTCCCTCCATTTAACAGCCCGGAAATCAATTCAGGCAGGGTATAGTCAGCCTCCCCCTTTAGGATAAAATCAACAGCTGGATATTTTTCCAGGGTATTCCCTGCCAGAATGGAAGCCTGGGGTCCGCCGAAAATAATGGGTATTTCCGGATCAATTTTCTTAAGCTCTTCTGCTAACAGGAGTGAAAGAGGGAAGGAATCACACCAGGTGGAAAAACCCAGCGATTTTGGTTTCCGTGAAAAAATATCCCTGGCCACCAATGGAAGATCCTGATCTTTGGCGATCAGGATTTCAGGTTTGTAGATTTCAGACCTTAGTCCCGATCGTGCCAGAGTGCTCAACAGGACAAGCAATCCTACCGGGATAAAATTGACTGCCTGATCGATGGATATTGGATTTATGACAGGCGGGATCAGGAGAATATGAAGGTCATTATCTTGTACATTGGATGTGTCCAAAACGCTAAATCAAAATATGTTTGAGAGATATGTGAGGACTATCTGGATAACAATCTCATGTCATTAACATCCGGTTCAATATCTTCCGTTTGTTTTCTCGAGGGACTGGTCTTTTTGTCCTCGATAAATAAAACCACTTCATTATCGGAACTAACATCTGGTCCCCAGTAAGTATTTATCTCCTCCTTAATTTTCGACAGATGTTCATTAATTCTGTCTAAAGAGGCTCTCTGGTCTTCTTTCATAATAATAATTTTAGGTTATTATAAGGATCGTTCAAGTTATAACTTGAAAAACTGAAAGTCAAGTTCTTTTTGCATTATTTTTTCTTAACCGGCTTTGGAACGGGTGAAAAAATATCAAGATTCAGCATCCAGTCCTGTATCCCAATTTCAGGTTCAGGTTCTACTTTCAGCAATTCCGGTCCCAAAAGCTTCGGTTTGAATTTTTCAAACTCCATTATGGAATATTGTACTTCCGGAAAGTAATAGATTCCTGCTCTTCTTGATTTCACATGATGTGCCGTTATAGCTGAAATAAACTTTGCATCGTGTAATTTCAAACGGGAAGTGTCGTTTAAGCCAGCGTCAAGCCGGACCAGCTTGCTTTTTTCCAACTTTTCGGAAGTCAATAGGGCTGCATAGGATTTGTAAACATTAGCAAAACAGATAAAAACAGCCAGCAGTAACATAGATATCCATAGATACCCGTTTGGAAATTCCTTTGAAAATGATCTGGTGTTCATTTTAAGGCCCTCCATTTATTAATCAAAATTACGACTTCGGAAAGGGTGATTTCTAGCAGGCAGGTAACAAAGAATGATTTAAATGTAACATTGTCTGGTATATGATTTGTTGAGCGTAAGTTTTTAAAAGGTAAACCGGGTGCAGCTCTGAAGTCCTTCTACGGAGCCTACATCCCGGTTTTTCGCCCAACGTACGACTTTGCTGGCTGACAAAGTGTTTCGTTTGATACTATAAATTTAAAATATGGACATGATAATGTCTATCAATCATGTATCATAGACTGTTAGTTATGTAACATGAAGGTGATCAGTTTTTGGCGTATTCAGAGGGGGAAACGCCATATAATTCCCTGAAGCATTTGGCGAAATAGGAAAGATTATTGAATCCTACCTCGTAGGTGATCTCTGCCACGTTGCCAAATTTCTTCTGAAGCAACTGGGCACCACGCTTCAGTCGAATCGTTCGGATAAACTCACTGGGGGTCTGATTGGTCAGTGCCTTTAATTTTCTGAACAGTTGCATACGGCTCATCCCGATCTCTCCGGTCATGGCTGTGACGTCGAAATCAAAATCACCAAGGTTATCCTCGATGATCTGGATGGCTTTGTTCAGGAACTTTTCATCTACGGAAGTAACTGCGATATCACTGGGACCGAGCTCCGCTTCCTTGCTGAATCTTTCACGCAGCACCCTTCGTTGCTCGATAAGGCTTTTTAAACGGGTGTGCAGTTCTTGCATATTGAATGGTTTCGTCATATACGCATCGGCCCCTGTTTCAAGTCCCTCAATCCTGCTTTCAACGCTTGCTTTGGCAGTCAGCATTATCACCGGTATATGGCTGGTCCGTTCATCGGTTTTCAGCTTTTTACACAGTTCCACCCCATCCATGTTCGGCATCATCAGATCTGTGATGATAAGATCCGGGATGGATTCAGTCGCCAGGGACAACCCTTCCACTCCATCGACAGCTTCCTGGATTGCGAACTGATCTTCGAGATTGTCGAGCAGATGGGCCCTGACATCTTCACTGTCCTCCACCACCAGTATTTTTGCTTTTCCGTCTGTTTCTTCGATACCACCTTCTTCGACTTTCTGTTTCCCAAAGTTTCCGGATACCAGGGTCAGGTTTGCCTTGCCTGTATCCTCAAGGTTTTCTGTCTTCCCGGTCAGAAATTCATTTTTATCCAGGTGGTCTTTGCCGAGGGGAATGATAATGGTAAAAGAACTACCCTTGCCTTCTGCCGATTCTACTTTGATCTGTCCATGCTGGAGTCCCACAAGCTCCCGGGTCAGGGAAAGACCTATGCCTGTCCCACCGCTGCTAAGCTGCCAGGTTCCTTCCACCTGGTAAAAGCGGTCAAATATCTTATCCACCAGTTCGGCTGGTATACCCGGACCCGAATCAGATATCCTTATATTCAGAAAATGCTGGTCTTTGTTTTTACCCTTTGACTCAATCTTTATCTGGCAATTTACCTCTCCTTCCTCAGGCGTATATTTGAAAGCATTGGACAGCAGGTTTGTAAGTATTTTTTCAAGCTTATCCTGGTCAAAATAAGTATGGTATTCCTTCTCAGGGATCTTCACCTGAAAATCAATTTTTTTTCTGTCGGCCAGTGGGTGGAAACTGGAAGCGATCAAACGAGCAAACCGCAGGATATCCGATTCAATAAGTTCGAGCTTCATGCTGCCAGCATCCAGTTTGGAAAGGTCTAACAGCTGGTTTATCAATCCCAGGAGTCTGACTGCATTCCTGTGCATTCGTTCCATGGCAACCCGGTTTTTCTCTGTAAGATCCTCTTTCGATAGGATATCTTCCAACGGCCCGATTATCAGGGTCAGGGGTGTGCGAAATTCATGAGAGACATTGGAAAAGAATCGTGTTTTCATCTGATCCATTTCCATGATCTGGAGATTTTTCTGTTCAAGTTCTGCAGTCCTCACCTTTACCTTATCTTCCAATCCCAATCTCATTCTCTCCAGCTCAGTGACGGAGTCATATGCCCGGAGGCTTGCCAGCACCAGTGTAAATAGTTTGAAAGCCGTCAGTTCGGTTTTGGTCTTGTAATCATTGATTTCATATGAAACAATCACTTCCCGTTCGGGCGCATAGCCGGGGTACCCGGTGCGTAAGATGATCTGGGTATATTTAAGATGTACATCATCCCGGATGAACCTGACCAGGTCCAGTCCCGCAGTATTGGTCTCCATCACTACATCCAGCAGGATCACGGCAATATCAGGATTGTTCCTGAGCAGTGGTTTTGACTCTATTGCAGAATGTGCATGAATGAATTCAATTCCCCGGTCCCTGTACGAAAAACTCTTCAGTGCAATGCGTGTCACACTGTGAATATCCTCCTCGTCATCGACAACCATTACCTTCCAGGGTGGTCCTGAAAAATCAGGTTTGGAAATCTCTTTTTCTATGCCTTCAGGAGCTGCGTCTGAAAAAAGTTGTTCATGGTCGTCTTTCAGTTCCTTTTCTTCAAACAGTTTCTCATTTTGATCTTTATCCATTGCCAGTAAATTATCTAATTTATTGAGAAGACAACATTCCTATTTACCAGACGGAATGCTTAGTTTTACCCGGGTCCCCTTTCCCGGATCTGATGAGACATCAATATTTACATTTATCAATTTACAAAATTCTTTTGTCAAGGTAAGTCCCAATCCCAGGCCATGTCCATTATTCCCTTTCATCTTTTCCCTGCTAAAGGGATTGAACATCTTTTTTTGAAAAGAAGGTGAAATTCCCCTTCCGGTATCTGATACGCCGATTTCCAAAATATTATCTTTATCCTTTCTGACATTTATTTCCACTCTCCCCTTCTGGGTATATTTCACTGCATTATCAATTACATTTGACAGGATCTGGCTGAAAGCATATTCATCAATCAATATTTTGTCGGAAGATGTACTGTTCTCAACCACTACATCAATTCCATTCTTGTGAATGGTATACTCATTGATCGACAATATATCACGGATTGTGCCGGTAACCGAGACTTCTTCTTTATGGGGCTCATAATTTAAAGATTGTAGCTCTGAAAAGTCAGCGATCATCTGGATCGCCCTGATGATTTCCTTCCCTGAGTAATTCATATCATCAAACAACTGCCTGATATTTTCATTTACCTGGTCCTTCACTTCATTCCTGATGGCATCCGAGGAATCAAGGATCATGTTTAATGGCCCCTGGATCTTTTCAGACATCTGTTGAAGAAATACTGACTTTTGCTGTTCTGCTTTTTCTGCTTTTTCCTTTGCATACACAAGGACTTGCTCTTTCCGGATACGACGATTGATCTCCTGTTTGAATTCTTCATTCAGCCTGCCTATCTGCTGTATCGATTCATAAGCCCTCAGGCTTGCAAGTGCAACTGTAAAGAGCTTGAAAGAGGTAAGTTCTGTTTTGGTCTTATAATCATTGATCTCATAGGATACTATCACCTCCCTTTCCGGTGCCTGTCCGGGTTGCCCTGTACGGAGAATGATCTGGGTAACCTTATTGCCCAGCTTCTCCCGAATTACTTTTACCAGGTCGAGCCCGGCATTGGTGGTTTCCATTACCACATCAAGCAGGATAAGAGCAATATCGGAATGTTCCTTCAGGATCTTTTCGGCTCCGGCTGCAGAGTAAGCATCATAGAACTCAATTGGCTTTCCCCGGAATGTAAATCCTTTCAGGGCTATCCGCGTAACGCTGTGAATATCCTCCTCGTCATCAACTATGAGGATCTTCCACTTTTCCAATGATTCATCTTCTTTCCTGCCTATGTCAACCAATTCGGCCTCCTGCTCTGTTAAAAACAATTCATCGGATTCATCTTCCTGTCCAGGAACGTCAGCAAACAGATCTTCGTAATTTTTAAATTTATCCATAATCAATGCTTAAAAATACAATCAATTTATGACGGTGACTATCAACTATGTAACAGTCTCTGTCAATTATGTACCTTGATCAGGAAAATTACACCTTCACCAGGTTTACTGGAATAGGTGATTTTTCCTTTCAGCTTCTGGGTCACCAGGTTATATACTATATGCATGCCCAGTCCTGTTCCCACTTTCTTATCTGTTGTGAAGAACGGTTCGAATATTCTATCTTGCATTTCGGGTTCGATCCCTCTGCCATCATCACTGTATTCAAGCAATAATGCTTTTTTGTCTTGTCTGGCTTTCAGGGTAATACTGCCCTGGTCTTTACCGTCAAATCCATGAACCAGACTATTAAGCACCAGGTTGGTCAGGATCTGGGAAAAGGCCCCCGGATAACTGTTCATTTCAAGTTTTTCATCCATGTCCAGGTCGATTTTAATCTTTTTACCCTTCAGGCGGGGATACAGGCTCCGGATAACATCTTCGGAATATTCCTTGAGCTTGAATGTGCGTTGCTGTTCGGTGGACTGATCTACAGATACCTGCTTGAAACTCTGGACCATGGTGGCTGTCCTTTCCATATTGGACAGGATCAGCTTGGCGGTCTGACTGGTTGTATTTAGATAATCCTTAAACTCAGCACGGGATATCCTGTTATGCTTGTAGTGATCGGCCATCCTGTCTGTTTCTTCCACCAGGCTCGATGCCGCTGTTACACTGATCCCGACCGGTGTATTGATCTCGTGCGCGACGCCTGCTACGAGACTCCCAAGTGCTGCCAGCTTCTCTGACTGGATCAATTGTACCTGTGTTTCCTGTAAATTTTCAAGGGTGATCTTCAGTTCCTCAATATGCTGTTCCAAAAGATTATTCTTTTCAGTTATCTGCTGGTTCAATGCTGATATTTTCCTGTTCTCGCTCCTTTTCTGGGTAAAGGCATTCACTACCAGTCCCAGAACGATCAATACCAGAACAACTCCAATCATCAGCGCAATTTTCCAGATCTTCTGCTGTTCTAACTCCAGCTTTTGTTTATCAAGGTTGGCTTGCTGGATTTCAATCTGATGCTGTTTTGCTTCACTTTGATATTTTTGTTCAAGTTCCTGCAATTGTTTGCTCTTCTGTTCATTATAAATACTGTCATGTACTTCACTGAACTGTACATGATACCTGTATGCTTCCCGGTAATTCCCTGTTTCTGCGGACAAACTGGACAGGTTTGCCAGGGCTCTTCGTATCATCTCTTTCTCTCCTATTTGCCGGGCAATATCCAGACTGCCTGATAAGTATTGTTTGGAGGCTCTCATATTTCCCATTTTGGAATTAACAATGCCAATTTGGAACAATGCATGTGCCTTCTCACTTTGGTTACCTGTTTCTTCACTTACAGCCATGGCCCTGTTTAGATATTCCAGTGAAGCCTGATAGTTTCCCAGCCTGGAATATATTGATCCAACATTGTTTAACCCATTGGCCAGACCAGTTTTTGTGCCAAGCATTTCCCGAATTGCCAGGGCATCTTTGTAGTTTTCAAGCGCTTCATTGATTTTCCCCTGGTTCTCATAGACAGAACCAATGTTGTTAAGGCAGGTGGCTACCTTTATATTAATCTTTAATTTTTCATATATAACTTTACCCTTTGTATAATAATTAATAGCTGCTTCATATTCCCCATTATATGCATTGGCAATGCCCAGTGACATATAGCCATCTGCAGTCAACCTGTCATCGTTGATCTCCACCGCTATTTCAATGGCCTGCTGGGCATATTCCATAGCTTTGGCATATTCACTCAGATTCAGATACACGATAGATATGTTGTCCAGGGATCTGCCGATCATGGATTTACTTCCTATCTCTTCCGCCAGATTCAATGAACGTTCATAGGTTTCAAGCGCCTTGGGATATTCTCCGATGTCGTCATAGATGGCACCCAGGGTGTTCAAGGTATAACTCATGTTGATCTCGTCCCCCAGTTCAGCGGATATTTCATAAGATTCCTCGAAATGTTGTATGGCCAGGTCATACTTACCCAATCCCCGGTATATCTGTCCCATGCTGTTTACTACACGGGCAAGGATTCTTTTGTCCCCGGATGCTATCGCTACTTCATGGGCTTCCTCAAAAATCACGATGGCCTTATCGTGATATCCCTGAATATTATACACCCAGCCGAGCATGTTCAATCCACCGGCGATCCCTTGTTTAAATCCTACTTCGTCATATAGCCCATTTGCTCTTTCCATATAATCAATGACCTGCTCATAGGCTCCCTCCTTAAAATAGACAGAACCTATATAATAATACCCTTTGGCAACAGATAGCTTATCACCAAGCTCATTAAAAACATCCATGGCTTCCTGAAAGTTCTTTCGGGCAAGTTGAAATTCACCATGCTGATAGTATACATTGGCGATACTGTTCAGGGAATTTCCTTTGCCTTCAGCATCTAGAATTTCATTTGAAAGCTCCAATGCCTGGTTTGCATATTGAAGTGCCTTTTCTTTATTACCATAGGCATATTCTGCTGAGAGATCATTCAATAACCTGACCCTGACAGTATCTTCCTTTTCCATGATCAGTTCATTGTGCAGACTGTCAATCTTTTGCATGTTCTGGGAAAATATTCCCGTGAAGATCATGCATAGAAAAACAGCTATAATCGTAGATTTCATAATCGTACTTATTTGTAAACTGGAATTTTCATCTTAAAAGATACGCCTTTTTCGTTTTCACTGCTACATGTTATTGATCCCATCAGTTTTTGACTAACAATATTGTAAACAATATGGAGTCCCAGTCCGGTACCAATCTTTTTATTCGTGGTAAAAAACGGATCGAAGATCTTCTCCAGGTTTTGTTTCGGGATCCCTTTCCCATCGTCCTTGTATTCGAGGAAAAGCTCTTCATCTGCTTGTCGGGCGGATATGTTGATGTTCCCCTTGTCACTTTTATCGAATCCATGCACCAGACTATTGATGATCAGGTTGGTCAGGATCTGTGAAAATGCCCCCGGGTAACTGTACATTTCAAGTTGATCGTCTATGTCAAGGTTGATCTTTACCTTTTTAACTTTCAGACGGGGATACAGGCTGCGGATCACATCCTGGGAATATTCTCTCAGTTTAAACTTGCGCTGCTGCTCGGTAGATTGATCCACAGACACCTGTTTGAAGCTCTGGACCATG
>DAOWJB010000096.1 GCA_030640625.1 Bacteroides sp. | reverse complement strand
GTTCGATTTTGGATGCTGCATAATCAATAACATCCAGGATCAACAAAATCAGCAGGTGATAAAGCTCATAGGATTTATGGATACTGTGCAGGAGTTCTTTCTCGGTTACAGCATAGGTTTTATCCTCCACTTTATGGTAAGCATACAATGTCTGAAAAACCTTGATCCTTAACAACCTTCTGCTAAACATCTGAAACAAAGATCATGTTAAAAATGAAACGGAGGCAAATTAAGTGAATAATCTCCTTATACACAATCAATCAATTGATTATTTGTTTTTTTCTAAAATTATTTTCTATTTTTGACATGCTAACCAATTACATAACTAAATTTATCACTGATGGCAGAAGGAACCGAAAAAAATGATGAAGTTGTCAAGACTGAGAGGGAAGAGATTTTTTCGAAGTCGGTAAGAGCTGGAAAAAGAACGTATTTCTTTGATGTCAAGACAACCAGAAGGAATGATTATTACCTGACGCTTACAGAGAGCAAAAAAAGGTTCAACAGGGACGGCAGGTTCTATTTTGAAAAGCACAAGATCTTTCTTTACAAGGAGGATTTTGACAAATTTATCGACGGTCTGAACGAGGTCATCGATTACATCAAGGAGAATGCTCCCGAAATCATTGAAAGAGAAGAGATCGAAAGAGATGAGACCGAAACCAGCAAGCCTGTTGCTGAAGAGGTCATGGAGCAGGAGACCGTAAATGAGGAAATAAACAGTGAATCAACTGAATCCTCTGTTGAAGAGGAAGTTGGAGAACCCATTACGGAGAATTTTTCGAATATAGAATTCGAAGATCTCGACGACACCAAGAAAAGCTGACAGCAGCTGTCAGCTTTTCTTACATCTCCCAATCTACAGTTTTGTATTTTCAGGTTGCCTGGGCATGCCTGCTGATCTATTGGTCCTGCTGAGGATTGGCCTGTTCCTGCTTTTTAAGAAAATCCTTGATCTCCGCCAGGTTTAATTCTTTAACGTTGGTGATAATAAAGTTGGATTTCAGAAAATTGCCATACTGATTGGATTCATGAATGGCTTTCCGGAACACATCTTTGAGTGAAACCTTCAAAGGCACCATCACTACCAGTGTTGCAAATTGTCCAAGGAATTCAATTTTCTCAATTTCTGCTTCGCGCCTGGTCAGGATGTATTCAAACTCATTGTTGATAATTCTCTTCTGCAAATCATTGAAACCGCCCATCTCATCCCCAATCAGTACAACAAAGTATCGGAGTTTTGATCCTTTGCCCCCCAGTCCGGTAGAAATAAACACCCGGTTTTCATCGAGAAGCTTGCTTTCGAGCAGCATCCTGCTTTCCTGCAGGGCCAGTATGGCCCAGTTCCTGATCTCCTGATGCCCTTCCTTCAGGTATCTTTCAATGGTCCGGTACGCAGAAACATCTTCCAATGAGGCGAGCATGGCAAACATGGATTTCCGCTCCTTCACATCTTGTTGAAAATTAAAAATCAGATCCTTCCGTTTCAGAACCAGCTCTGCATCCAGATCTTTCTTTATGGTCCTGGAAAACTCGAAATATTTCATTTGCAGATCAATATCGATCTTTTCCTCCAGGATGCTGAAAGTCCCCGGAACCTCCCCGAAGATCTCCTGTATCTTATCGTATATGTTTTCGCCCACCATGGAATAATTAAATGTATGAAAAGTTAAGCCTCAAGTCAATCTCTGACCATCAAAACATAAAATCATATTATTTATTGCAGGTGATTTGAAATAATATAAAGAGAGTTTATTAACTTTAAACTTCCCTGGATACCTTAATCCCGGGAAAAATAATACTCCCATGGAAGTTATCAACAAATTGAAAGAAAAAACAGAGCACCTGATTGCACAGGGCTATGAAACAGATGCCGGAAGTTATATCCGCCGGGGTTGGGACATATTCCAGGATAACATAGGGATCTTTATCGCTTATACCCTCGTTACCATCCTGATCAGTGTAGCTGCGGCCTTTATTCCTTTCGGATCCATCCTTGTTGCCGGCCCACTGACAGCAGGTTTTTACATCGTTGCCAACAAAATCAGTAAAGGGGAGCCCTATGAATTCGGAACCTTTTTCAAGGGTTTTGACTACTTTCTTCCTCTCTTGCTCTATTCATTGATCTCCGGAATATTTGTTGCACTGGGTTTAGTTGCCCTCATTATCCCCGGGATCTACCTGGCTGTTGGCTATACTTTTGCCCCCCTTTTCATCGTTTTTGCAAAGATGGAGTTCTGGGATGGAATGGAATTCAGCCGGAAACTGGTTACCAAAAGATGGTGGGATATATTCGGACTTGTACTCCTGTTAATGCTGATTAACCTGGTTGGAGCACTGGCATTTTTAGTTGGACTCCTGTTTACCATCCCACTTTCATGTTGTGCTATCTATGCTGCATTTGAAGATATTGTAGGAACAGAATAAAATCAAATAATATGCAAAAATTATTGTATTTCCTGGCTATTATCCTGCTTTGTGCCTCCTGTTCATCGGGGACCAATAAAGCGGATGCCACATCTGAGACCCAGGCAATTTCCCTTGAACATCTTACCCTGGTGAAATTTGAAGTAAAGGGTATGACCTGTGAGGGTTGTGAGAATGCCATCGTTAAAAGCATCCAGAAACTGGAAGGAATTCAGGAAGTTACTGCTTCACATACCACTGGACAATCACTTGTTAAGTTCGACTCAAGCCTTGCAAGTCCAGCCTTGATCTCAGAGGCCATTTCCAATGCCGGTTACGAGGTGACAGGCTTCGAATAAAAGACCATGGGAGATATTTTGCTCACGGCAGGAGGCGGCGCTCTCATGATATTGGGCCTGGTTGGCTGTGTCCTTCCCGTTATTCCGGGTCCACCCCTAAGTTTCGTCGGACTCCTTTTGCTACATTTCTCCGATTATGCGGAATTCAGTTTCGAATTTCTCCTGGTGATGGGAGCCATCGCCGTACTTGTCACCATTATGGATTACATAGTACCCATCTGGGGTACCAAAAAATTCGGAGGAAGCAAGGCGGGCATGTGGGGAGCCGCGATAGGCCTGGTATTGGGATTGTTCTTTTTCCCCCCGCTGGGGATCATATTCGGTCCCTTTGCAGGTGCTGTAATTGGGGAAGCCTTAACCGGGAAGGATGCTGCCAGTTCATTCAAGGCGGGACTCGGATCATTGCTGGGATTAATGATGGGCATCGGGCTTAAATTAGCTGCCTCAGGAGCAATGACCTACTATTTCATAAAAGAACTGGTTATCTGAGGATCCCCGTTCAGGTGCGTTCATTGTAACCCTTACGGGAATGCGCCTTGGCAACAACCAGGTTCCTCTCGTTTATCTCTTTTCGGTTGCATTCCTTTACTGCCAGATCTTCCTGCTCATCATTTTCCATTTCCAAAAACCCAAAGCCTTTCGATCGCCCGGTGTACTTGTCCGTGATGATCTTGATACTTACTACTGTTCCGTACTCCTGAAAAATCTCTTTTAGCTCTTCTTCTTTTACAGCATATGGAATATTACCAACATAAAGTGTCATTATTGAAAATGTTGGTTTGTAATTGTTCTACAAGTTAACAATTATCTACCCACAATGTCAAGAGCAAACTGGACAAATTACAAGGCTTCAGAATATTATCTGAATATCCGGTCATTCCGAAACAACAAGGTCTTTATGTTTTAAAACACAGCGGCCTTGTCCAGAGATGGCAGGAACTGGCAGGAACTAACTGCCGAGTGTGGCTACCATTACGGCTTTGATGGTATGAACCCGATTCTCGGATTCATCAAAAACTATGGAAGCTTTAGACTCAAAAACATCATCTGAGACCTCCATGGCTGGTATGCCAAATTTTTTATGAATTTCTTCCCCGACAGTTGTTTCCGAATTGTGAAATGATGGGAGACAGTGCAGGAATTTTACATTATTGTTCCCGGTCAGCTCCAGCACCTTCTTATTGACCTGGTAAGCTTTGAGTAAGTTAATCCTTTCCTCCCATGCTTCTGCAGCTTCTCCCATTGATACCCATACATCTGTATAGAGAAAATCAACATCACTGACTGCCTCTTCCAGGTTTTCAGTGATGGTGATCTTTGCACCAGTAGCATCGGATATTTCCCTGGCCTGATTTACAAGTGCTTCATCAGGCTGGCATGAGGTTGGGGCAGCTGCCCGGAAATCCATTCCCATCTTCGCGGCACCAATTAACAGGGAATTGCCCATATTGTTCCGGGCATCACCCAGGTAACATAGTCGCATTTCGCTTAATGGCAGTGCAAGATGTTCCTGCATGGTTAAAAAATCAGCAAGAACCTGGGTCGGGTGGAATTCATCTGTGAGACCGTTCCACACAGGGACACCTGAATACTCGGCCAGTGTCTCAACCCTTTCCTGTCCGAACCCACGGTATTCTATGCCATCATACATCCTGCCCAATACACGGGCCGTATCCTTCATTGATTCCTTGTTACCGATCTGTGAACCTGTCGGTCCCAGGTATGTTACATGAGCACCCTGATCATAGGCGGCCACCTCAAATGCGCATCTTGTACGGGTGGATGATTTCTCAAAGATCAATGCAATATTCTTGCCTTTCAGCCGCTGTTGCTCTGTTCCGGCGTATTTGGCCTTTTTCAGGTCTGCGGAAAGATCAAGCAAAAACCGGACCTCTACAGGTGTGAAATCAAGCAGTTTCAGGAAACTCCTGTTTCTGAGATTAAATGGCATAACTCGAAAATTTTATCAATAAAAAAGAAGGTCTAAAGGTATGGTTTTCCATGGAAATTTAATCTTCGTATTCCATGGTAATTTTGGTGCCGTATTTTTTATCCTCCAGCTTGGTGGCTTCGGTGATGACACTCTTCTTTCCTCCCTGCTCAATGAACTGGAGGCATGCCCTGATCTTGGGCGCCATGCTTCCCCTGGTAAACTGTCCGGCCTCAAGGTATTTTACGGTGTCTTTATGATCCAGAAATTCAACCCATTGTTCATTTTCCTTCCGATAATTCAGGTATACATAGGGCACATCGGTCAGGATATAGAATTCATCGGCACCAATACGGGCTGCCAGCAAACTGGAAGCCAGATCCTTGTCAATCACCACTTCTGCAGGCCGGACATCCATCTTCTCGTCAATATAAACAGGGATCCCACCACCCCCGGCGGCAATCACAATGGTTCCCTGCCTGGCCAGTGTTTCAATCACTTTTTCATTGCTGATCCTGACCGGTTTTGGTGATGGGACCACCCTTCTCCATCCACCCAGCTTTTTCTCGGTCTCCTCAAATATCCAGCCCTTCTCTGATTCCATCTTGGCAGCTTCAGTCCGGGTATAGATCTTCCCTATCCTCTTTTGCGGATCAGTGAATGCCGGATCATTCTTATCCACCTCGACCATGGTCACCAGGGTTACTACTTCCTTATCTATTCCATGCTTGTTAAGCATATTTCTCAGCATCCTTTCGATCATATACCCTATGCCCCCCTGGGAATCCGCCACGCAAACATCTACCGGCATCTGGGGGATACTGTATACCTGCTCACCTGCATCGTTCCTTAGCATAATATTACCTACCTGTGGGCCATTCCCATGGCTGATAACCATATCGTATCCCTCCCTCAGCAGAAATACCAGGTTTTCCAGGGTTTCTGTTGTATTTTGTTCCTGCTCATCAATGGTACCTTCCTGGTCTCCCCTCAGCAGCGCATTCCCTCCCAGGGCAATAACAGCCAGCTTATTCATGAGTTTTGACTTTTACAAGTATGAGATGAAACAAATCTATGAAATTAAGTTTGGACCTGAAAAAGGTTTGGAGCTAAAGGTTTGGAACTAGGCTTCAAACTTGGAAATAATTGCTATTTTTATAGGTTCTTGTTCTCAAGGCCTTGATACCGTGTCAATATCTATCCTTAAATACTTGACCCTGACCTTGCTGGTAATACTGCTCGTTGACTGTAAAAGGAAAACCGGGACAGGATTGACCGAGGGTAGAATTGATTTCAAGATCACATACGAACAGCAAAAGATAGGTGGCTACTCGGCCAGTTTGCTGCCGGGGGAGATGACCATGGAATTCAAGGACAACATGATAAAAAATACAATCCAGGGGGGCATGGGATTTTTCAATCTTGTTAATTTATCGGATCTAAATAATTACCAGTACATTACATACCTGAAATTTATAGACAAGAGATATATTTTTGAAGGCGGTAAGAATGAACCCCCATGTTGTTTTAGCCTGCTGGACGGTATGAACATTAAGTTTACCAGACAAACGAAAGAGATTGTTGGTTTCAATTGCAAGAATGCCATAGCCAGTTTCCCTGGTAACGGTATTGATCCATTCGAAATATGGTATACAGAAGAACTGCAGCTGAAAAAACCCAATGGCAAAAGTCCATTTCAGGAAATTCCGGGAGTTCTGCTAGAATTTAATACCATCATGGGGAATGCAAATATGCATATGATAGCGATAAACTTCGAGGCTGCAAGGATCCCCCCCCGGATCTTTGATCTTCCAAAGAATTACAGGCAGGTAACAAAACTTGAGATAGAAACCATCTTAAATGCTCTTCTCGATTGACCACAGTTCTTCAATGACCCAGATGGCAAAGAAAAAGAAAAAAAAATATTTTAAGTTTCTGCGTGATGAACGATTTAAACTGACACTCGGAATATTCCTTATTTTA
Source organism: Bacteroides sp. (assembly GCA_030640625.1). Classification (GTDB taxonomy): domain Bacteria; phylum Bacteroidota; class Bacteroidia; order Bacteroidales; family SM23-62; genus SM23-62. The sequence continues at coordinate 15,119 of DAOWJB010000096.1, read as the reverse complement.
TTCTCACTGTATCTCTACCTGGCCTTCATTTCCTATTTTTTTACATGGAAAACCGATCAAAGTTTTGAATGGTCACGCGTATTTTCCGGTCCGGAAATTATCGTGGATAACTGGGCAGGTAAGTTTGGTGCTTACCTTGCCAATAAATTCATCAATCACTGGTTCGGGATTGCCTCCATGGTTCTCCCCTTTATCCTGTTAATAAGCGGCTTGCGTCTGATCAATATCCGCACATTACCCCTTGGCAAGACAACCCGCATCTCCCTGGTGGGTACCATTCTCCTGTCCATAATTTTATCTTTCTTTTTTGGTGATTCTGGCGGATTTCTCGGGAGTGGTCCGGGAGGCGGCCATGGCTACTTCCTGAGTGAATGGTTATCAGCCATCCTTGGTAAAGTTGGCACCGTATTTCTGCTGGCTATCCTGGTACTGGCATTCGCCCTGTTTTCTTTTAACAGTACCCTGGATAAAATAATCAGCCTGCTTAAAAGGAAAGAAGAAGTGCCTACAGACACAGCAGAAGAAACTATTACCGGGGATGATCTGACAACTCCCGTCACCGAGATAGGAATAATAGATGAAGATGAAGCAGTGGCAGCAGAAACCAAACCGGATGAAAGCCTCCAATTTGAAACCCGTGAATCAGAGATCGGCGATTCAGAGATCGGTGAATCAGAGATCAGCGAATACCAGGATGGAAATGGAATCAAGATGACGGTGGAGAAGGTGCAAAATGGGGAATTGGTCGATTCCAGTACGGAGTTACAATTGGAAGACTATGATCCCACGCTGGATCTCTCAAGTTACCGGCTTCCATCCATTGAATTGCTGGAAGAATACAAATCAGAAGATTCCATGGTCAGCGAGGAAGAGTTGATAAGTAATAAAAACCGCATTGTAGAGACATTGGGAAATTATAAAATTCAGATAGACAAAATCAAGGCCACGATCGGGCCAACAGTAACCCTCTACGAAATTATTCCTGCCCCGGGCGTCCGGATATCCAAGATCAAAAACCTGGAAGATGATATTGCCCTGAGCCTGTCGGCCCTGGGTATCAGGATCATCGCGCCCATACCCGGACGTGGAACCATTGGGATTGAGGTACCTAACCGCAAACCGGAAATTGTTTCCATGCGGTCCATTATTGCCTCTAAAAAATTCCAGGAATCCAAATTCGAACTGGCCATTGGCCTTGGGAAAACCATCTCCAATGAAACCTATGTGGTTGAATTGACAAAAATGCCACATTTGCTGATCGCCGGGGCTACCGGGCAGGGGAAATCTGTGGGACTGAATGCCATCATTGCTTCCCTGCTTTATAAGAAACACCCGGCCCAGCTGAAGTTTGTCATGATTGATCCCAAAAAGGTCGAATTGACCCTTTACAATCATATCGAAAAGCATTACCTGGCAAAGCTTCCAGATTCGGAAGAGCCCATCATCAACGACACCCAGGAGGTGATAAAAACCCTGAATTCGCTCTCCATTGAGATGGACAGCAGGTATGATCTCCTGAAAAAGGCCAAGGTGAGGATCATCAAGGAGTATAACGAGAAATTCATCGCCCGGAAACTGAATCCAAGGGAGGGTCACCGGTATATGCCCTACATTGTGATAATCGTGGATGAGTTTGCTGACCTGATCATGACTGCCGGCCGGGAAATTGAAACACCACTTGCCCGGCTTGCCCAGCTCGCAAGAGCCGTAGGGATCCATCTGATTATTGCCACACAGCGGCCCAGTACAAATATTATTACCGGTTCTATAAAAGCCAATTTCCCTGTCAGGATTGCCTTCAAGGTCCCCTCCATGATGGATTCCAGAACCATCCTCGACAGTCCCGGCGCCAACCAGCTGGTAGGCCGCGGAGATATGCTGATCTCCCTTGGAAGCGACATGGTTCGCCTGCAATGTGCATTTATTGATACTCCAGAAATTGAGAGGATCACGGACCATATCAGCAGACAGCAGTCCTATCCCACTGCCCATCTCCTTCCTGAATACATTGATGAAAGTACCACCTATCTGAATGGTTTCAGTCCTGATGAGAAAGATGACCTTTTCGACATGGCCGCCAGGCTGGTGGTGGAATATCAACAAGGATCCACCTCTCTGATCCAGCGGAAATTTTCCATTGGCTATAACCGGGCCGGGAGGATCATTGACCAGCTTGAATCCGCAGGAATAGTTGGTCCCTATGAAGGCAGCAAGGCACGCCAGGTATTAATCAAGGACCTTATAAGTTTGGAACAGTTTTTGGATAAAGATGTCCAGAACCCATAACAGAATGAAAAGAACCTTATTCATATTGCTCATCCTTGCCGCCGGACAGCTTTTAATCGCCCAGCAAGATCTGTCCACAGTAGGAAAGGATCCGGCTGCAAAAAAGATCCTTGACAGGGTAGCCCGTCAGGCCAAGGCAGATTACCCCTTAAAAGTCAGTTTTGACTATATCTATGAATCCCTGCAGGAGAATCAGCGCAATAAAGAAAGTGGTACCCTGATCCTGCAAAATGATAAGTTCAGGCTCTCCGTAAGTGAATCAGAGATATATTGCGATGGGAAAACCATGTGGAATCACCTCGCTACCGCAAATGAGGTATATGTCAGCGACCCTGAAGAAAAAAGTTCAGATGATGAATTCTTTCTCTCTAATCCGGCCGAATTATTTACATTTTATCAGGAAGATTTTAAATACCGTCTGACCCGCGAGATAGAATTCGATGAAATAGAATATTTCGAGATCGATTTGTTTCCCAATAATCTGCAAAAGAGTTTTCATACAATCAAACTCTTGATCCGGAAAAATGACCATCAGCTTTTTTCGGCACAGACACTCGGGAAGCATGGAGACAATCATTCCGTCGTTCTCAGGGATTATCAAAGTAAGGTGCCCGTGACCGAGGGAACCTTTGTTTTTGATCCTTCCGGACATCCTGGAGTGGAGGTCGTCGACACCCGGTTCTGATAGGCGTACCGCTAAATCGGGTACTCAATTCTTACATGATATATATTCAGCAGTTTCTTCAGGAAAATCTCCTTGATCAGGTCGATATCCCGGAAAGTTATCTCAGTATTATCGAATTGCTGCTCTCTTATCTGCTGATTGATGATTTCCTCAACCAGTTTGCTCAGGTTTGTTTCATCCTTTGCTCTAAGGCTCCTGGAGGAAGCTTCAACCGAATCTGCCATCATCAGCACAGCTGTTTCCTTTGAAAAGGGCCTGGGTCCAGGATAAATGAACTTATGCCGGTTCGACTCATCTTCCGGAAATTCTTTCAGGAAGGATTTATAAAAATATTGTACGATAGTGGTACCATGATGAGTCCTGATAAAATCGATGATGGCTTCAGGTATCCTGTACTTTTTAGCTATTTCTACACCATCCAGCACATGATTGATGATGATCCTGGCACTGTCTTCGAACTTGAGCTCATCGTGAGCATTATATTCAGTGCTCTGATTCTCAACAAAATACTCTGAATTATTTATTTTACCGATATCGTGGTACAGTGCACCGGTCCTGACAAGTAATGGATTGCCACCGATCTGTATGACGGCTTCTTCGGCCAGGTTGGCCACCTGCAGGCTGTGCTGAAAAGTACCAGGGGCTTTTTCAGCCAGTTCCCGCAACAGCGTCTGGTTGGTATCCGACAGTTCTATCAGGGTGGAATCAGACAGGAATTTGAAGGTTTTCTCGAAAATAAAGATCAATGGATACACTGTCAGGATCAGCAGACCGTTTCCTACGAACCAGAGGAAGGTCTTGAAATTAATAGCCAGAAGATTACCCTCCTGGATCATTGAGAAGGCCAGATATACTGTTGAATAGGAAGCGATGATCATAACACCGGTCAGGAAAAGGATGCCCCTGCGATAGGAATTAGTCAGGCTTAATATGGCAACAATACCGGCTATCAGGTTCAGAAAAATGAATTCATAACTGTTTGGGGCCCAAAAACCAACGATTAGTACCACAATAATGTGAATGAAAAGAGCAATGCGGGAATCAAAGAAGGTGCGAACCATGATAGGCACAAGGGCAAATGGCAGGAAATACAGGCTCAATACATCGTACCGGAGGGTAAAACTGGATACTGCCACCATGATTAGCACCAACAGCAGCAGGAAGGAGGATTCACGCGGTGATTGCAGCACTTCCACCCTGAAATTATAGAGGAAAAGATACAAAAGGATCATCAGTATGATAACAATTATCATTTTCCCCAGGAAGATATAATTGAAAGCCCCGACAATCGCCAGGTTCTTGTTATATTCCCTCCGGATAGATTCCAGCACCTGGTGCTTCTCGCTGGTGACCAATTCTCCTCTTGCAATAATCCTTTCTCCGGACTGGACCATTCCCCTGGTAAGTGATAATTCTTCCATCAATTCATTTTTGACCTGGCTGGAAGTGGTTTCATCATAAAATAGGTTGGGTACAAGAAATTCATTTATATTCAGGGATCTGAAAAAAGCTATATCAGAATCCCTGTATAGGCTGTCAGTATAATCCGATAGCCGGACGAGAACATATTCATAGGCCTTTTTCTGGGTAAAAACTTCTTCATAATCCCGCTCCTCTGCATACTGATCTTCAAGTAAAACGATAGTAAGATCCTGGTTGTCTACACGTTGCAATACATCCTCGTTCCCGATGATCCCTTTGGAATAAACAAATTGCATTATATCTCCTGCAAATTCAAGGTAACTGATTTTCACACTCTCACTCCGGCTGCCGATATATTGTTGCCTGGTACCGGCCGCATCTCCTGCGATGAAATAGGTTTTCCACTGCTCATTAAACACATCTTCTAACCTGGTTAATTGAAGGGTCCCGATCTCGCGGTCAAATAAAAAATAAGGTTTGAACTCCCTGAGAATGCTGTCCCGTTCGGTTTCCACCTCCTCATCGTATTTATAGATGGGGAAATTAAACGGGGCGATCAATTCCTCATGCATCCATGGTGCGCCCTTTTGAAACTCAAACCCAAACCTTCCCTCCCGGGGAAATAGCAAAAGAATGATAATGGTGGTGAGAACAAACAGGGAGATGATCCTGATCTCCTTGAGATTCCTGGAGAAAAAGAAGAAAAGCTTTTTCATTGCGATCCTTTGAAAATTTTGACAAAAATACAAAAACAAATTTAGCTTTTATCCCCTATCTTTAGGTACTGAAATCATCCTAATGGAATACGGCATTATACAATCTGCTTTTATCACGGTCAGAAAGGAACCCGGGAACTCCAGTGAAATGATCAACCAGCTGCTTTTCGGGGAAATATTTAAAGTACTTGACAAGCATGAGCAATGGCTCCTGGCCAGGAACCGGTTTGATGGATACGAGGGATGGATATCCGGGGGAATGGTACATTTGCTTTCAGCCGATAAGCTCCGGGAATATGAAGCCATGGAATCAACTGTGGTAAGCGATAAATTCTGTACCCTGACGGGTCCGGACGGGGAATTGCTGATCCCGGCAGGCAGTGTGCTGTATTCAAGCAGTGATGACCCCTTGAGTATCTATTGCGGGATAACATACAGGCTGAATAAGGCCCTGAAAAAGCCAGCATCAGATATTGTGCAGGCACTGCAGGAGCTGGCAGTGCAATTTCTTAATGTACCATATCTATGGGGAGGAAAAAGCAGCTATGGAACGGATTGTTCAGGACTTGTACAAACCATTTTCCGTATACTGGGAGTGCCGCTTTTACGGGATGCCTCCCAGCAGGTTAGCCAGGGAAAAACGTTGAACATGATGACTGAATCCAGAACCGGTGACCTGGTATTCTTTGATGATGATGAAGGAGAAATTGTTCATACAGGTGTTCTTACCGGTTCCGGCAGTATACTCCATGCCTCAGGCTGTGTAAGGTTAGATCCCATTGATCACCAGGGCATTTACAGTAAGCAACAGGCTAAATACACCCACAGACTGAGGGTAATCAAGAGAGTCTTTTAAAAACCATATAGTATGATTATTATTAATACGGATGAAATCCCCGGAAAATCCATTTCCGAAACACTTGGCATTGCCAGAGGCAGTACTGTCAGGGCCCGTCACCTGGGGCGTGACATTTTCGCTGGATTGAAAAACCTGGTCGGTGGGGAAATATCAGAATACACCAGACTGTTGGCCGATGCACGTGAGGAAGCCATGCAAAGGATGGTACTCGATGCTGACCGGATGGGCGCAGATGCGATTTTAAACGTACGCTTCACCACCTCCACGGTGATGCAGGGTTGTTCTGAGATCCTCGCCTACGGTACCGCCGTAAAACTCTCAAATAATTAAAAGTCTCACCAATCGGATTTTGCTTACTGGACCAGCAAGGAAGCTACGTTGATAAGAAAATCTAATTACTCAAAATTCTTATCTTTGTGCTCTCGTTTGAGAGTACTTAAAACAAAGGAGAAGATGGAAAAATACAATCTGAATCACCTCAGGATATTGGAAGCTGAATCAATATACATCATCCGCGAAGTAGCTGCACAGTTTGAGAGGCCTGTATTGCTTTTCTCGGGCGGCAAGGATTCAATTGTGATGTTTTACCTTGCAAGGAAGGCCTTCTGGCCTGCAAAGGTCCCATTCCCCCTCATGCACATTGATACCGGCCATAATTTCCTGGAAACACTTGAATTCCGCGATCAGTTAATGAAAAAAACAGGCGCTACCTGCCTTGTCAGGCTGGTGCAGGACTCCATTGACCAGGGGAAAGTGGTGGAAGAGACCGGGGTTAATGCCAGCCGGAATATACTTCAAACAGTGACCCTGCTTGATGCCATCGAGGAACTAAAGTTCGATGCAGCGCTTGGCGGTGGACGCAGGGATGAGGAGAAAGCCAGGGCCAAGGAACGTTTCTTCTCCCACAGGGATGAATTTGGGCAATGGGATCCAAAGAACCAGCGCCCTGAACTTTGGAACCTGTTCAACGGGAAAAAGAATATGGGTGAACATTTTCGGGTATTTCCATTGAGTAACTGGACAGAGATGGATGTCTGGCAGTATATCTATATGGAGGATGTGGAGATACCGGATCTCTATTACACTCACAAACGCAAGGTATTTTACCGGGATGGTGTCTGGCTGGCTGATGCCCCCTTCATGGTAAAAAAGGATACGGAAGAAGTAGTTGAGAAAGACGTACGCTGCCGTACCATCGGGGATATCACCTGCACCGGCATGACACTGTCGAAGGCCAATTCCCTGGAAGATATTATCGATGAAGTAGCGGCAACAAGGGTCACTGAAAGAGGCGGGCGGTACGATGACAAGCGTTCTGAAGCTGCCATGGAGGACCGGAAGAAGGAAGGGTATTTCTAGAAATTATAGGGATTAACGATATATTTTATGACTGAGACCAAGGATTTTCAAAGGGGCTACCTGAACATGGAACTGCTGCGGTTTACAACTGCAGGTAGTGTGGATGATGGCAAGAGCACGCTTATTGGCCGCTTGCTGTATGACAGCAAGGCCATCTTCGAAGACCAGATGGAGGCTATAGAACGCGCCAGCGAACAGAAAGGGGATGAACATGTAAACCTGGCCCTGCTGACGGACGGTCTCCGTGCAGAAAGAGAGCAGGGGATTACCATCGATGTTGCCTACCGATATTTCGCCACACCAAAAAGGAAATTTATCATTGCTGATACTCCCGGGCACGTGCAGTATACCCGCAACATGGTTACCGGCGCATCTACGGCCAATGTAGCCATTATCCTGGTAGACGCCCGGAACGGGGTCCTGGAGCAAACCATACGCCACGGATACATAGCCTCCCTCCTGCGAATACCCCATGCCATCGTATGTGTAAATAAAATGGACCTGGTCGGGTACAGTGAAAAGGTGTTTCTGGACATTCAGAAGAAATTCAAAGAATTATCCATGAAACTTGATATTCAGGATTTTCGTTTTATACCTATCAGCGCACTGAAGGGTGATAACGTGGTCGAGCGGTCAGAGAACATGGACTGGTATGATGGGCCTACCCTCATGTACCTCCTTGAAAACATTTACATATCCAGTGACCTGAATTATGTCGACGGACGGTTCCCCGTACAGTATGTAGTACGTCCACAGGCAGAGAAGTTTCATGATTACCGGGGATATGCCGGGCGCATTGCCAGCGGTACCTTTGAGCCGGGTGACAGGGTGGCTGTGTTGCCCTCAGGCTTTACATCCACCATCAAATCTGTTGACACCATGAAAAAGAGCCTGGAACAGGCTTTCGCCCCCCAGTCGGTCGTGCTCACATTGGAGGATGATATCGACATCAGCCGGGGGGATATGATCGTTAAAGAGAATAAAATGCCGGAGATCAGCCAGGATATTGAAATGATGGTTTGCTGGTTAAGTGAAACGCCCATGGTCATGAACGGGAAATATTCCCTGAAACATACTACCAGCGATGCCAAGTGTATCATTAAAGATCTTCCTTTCAAGATCAACATCAATACGCTTGAGAAAAATTACGAAGATAAATCCCTCTCCCTGAATGAGATTGGGAGGATCCGCATCCGCACGACCAAACCCCTGTATTATGATCCGTATCGCAGGAACCGTGTAACAGGAAGTATTATCCTGATCGATGAAGCCACCAACAATACGGTGGGCGCCGGGATGATCGTTTAGAAGAAGTAAACAGTTAAATCGCCTTCTTCTTAACCCGCTTATAGGCCAAGTTAAGATTATTGCGGTCAACTACTTTTTCAAGCAAATTACTGGTGTCCATTGTAATCCTGTCTTTCTCTTCTGGCAACGCTTAAACAAAGCTCGAATCTCCCAAAGTACTCCGGAATTCTGAATAACATCCCTGACTTACCGGTAAGGCCTCCGCGGTTATAAACGATAACTTTCATCCCAATTACCTGCTTCATTTACTCCAAGGGTTCCGGATAGTATCGGACTTCATTTTTTCAGCAAAATCGTCCAACCCTTATAAGCCTTATATGCAGTTTCTGTTCGTCAGACCAGGATTTTGCCTCCAGCTTCCTTCAGACATCCCCTCACGAGTTTGCCCTAGTCATTGGCTAATGCTTCCCCTTACCGGGCGCATAGAGGACTTTCACCTCCAAGTATCAGTGCCCTGCCGGGCACACTACTAAAAGAGGCCGCTTTCAGTGAAAACGGCCTCTTTTGTCATCAGTTATAGAAAGATTATGGAACGGGATTAGGGTTCTGGTCCAGTTCTCCGATATTATCATTGGATTCAATTTCAGCCACCGGGATCTGGAACTGGAAAGCATCGCTCTCAGGAGGAAGGGTATAGATCCGGCAGATGCTGACATCATGACTCGGTCCCCGGTTCAAACCCTTCTTGGTCCTTTTCATATCCAACCAGGAGAATCCTTCTCCCCATAATTCTATCCGACGCTCCAGAAGTATTTCTTCAACAAGCGCTTCCCCAGAATTGGGTGAGTCTGCCGGAGGATCCAGGTATCTTTGGGTCCTCAGTTCAGTCAGGAGATCTTTGGCCTCCTGATCATTGCCCATCCTTGCTTCCGCCTCGGACTCGATCAATACCATCTCGGAGGCCCGCATCAGGACGTAGTCGTTAGTCCAGTCAGCCATGCCGTTATCCAGGAATTTAAACTGGCTCCCCGGCACAGATACCGAGGGATCGTAACTCATATAGGCAAATTTTCTGATGTCCATAGCAATAATGGTATCATACAATTTCTTGGATATCCGCTTATATACTCCTAAGCCGCCTGCATATCCATCAATGTTCGGTGCCATATGAGAGAAGAATGAAGCATATACGGTTGCCTGTTCCGGATTGATATCCAAACCCCACATCCAGCTTTCATTGCTGGCATCATTGAATCCTCCCACGTAATCGTCTTTACTCATTACGGAATAATCGGCCCGTGCAGTCCTGGCCATATCGCGGGCAGTGGTCCAGTCGTTCATGACAAGGGCTACCCTGGCACGGATACCACGAACAACATCAACATCAAGATGGGAATTGTTAGGCCGTGCTTCTGCACCATTAAGCAAGGTGATGGCATTGTCCAGGTCCTCTACAATCCGGTCGTATACATGTTGAAGGGTTCCACGGGGATTCCCCTCCGTGGTGGGCTCTGTATAGACCGGTACGCCCGATGCATTTTCATTGCCCACAAAAGTCTTACAGTAGATCTGGCTCAGGTAAAAATAGGCATAACCCCTCAGGGCAAGCGCTTCCCCCTTGATCCGGTCCTTCAGTTCTTCATCCCCTTTTGTTGCATCGATATTCTCGAGAATGATATTCGCATTGTTTATGACATCGTAATAAAAATTCCATAACATCCGGGTTCGTGAATAGTCCTGAGTCAGCGCATACTGCGAATAACTATGGAAATATCCGTACCAGTGGAAAAGATGCATGACGATATCTTCGTACATCATATCCAGTGCCAGGTCGGTTGCTTTTTGTCCATAGTCTATGTGGTAACCCATGGTCCCCTCAGTATTGTACGAATACAGCCACCTGTAGATACCCTCGAGAACAGTTTCTGCCCCTTCAGTGGTCTCGAAAACGATATTCGCTGTATACAGGTCAGTCGGCTGCGTTTCCAGATAATCCTCACTACAGGACGTAGCAATGATTAATCCGGCTACAAGGATGAATATTGAAAATACTTTATATGCTTTCATTTTAAATCTTTTTTGTTAAAATACAACGTTAACACCAAAAGAGATGGTCCTTATGGGTACATGATCAAATGCTGTGACCCCTGCCAGGTCTGAAACAGGATCAAGCCCTTTCTTTTTTGCAAAGGTGTATAAATTGTCCCCCGCTGCAAATATCCTTAAGTTGTCAATTCCGATACGTCCCGTGATGCTCCCGGGCACCGTATATCCAAGAGTAATATTCCTGACTATCAGGTAGTCTGCATTAAACAGGAAACGGGTAGAGGTGCCGTTTATGCCGGGATCACTGGCATCCAGCCAGGGGATGTCTGATAGCGTGTTGTCTGAGGTCCAGCGGTTGAGAATATCCACATGCATATGATCTCCGTAAAGCCCTGGATGCATCAACTGTGCATAATTGTTATCAAATACCTTGCCACCCAGAGAGTAGGCAAGCAGGATGGAAAAATCAAATTCCCTGAACTGGAAGGTATTGTTGAGTCCGCCGAATACAGTTGGCAGTGCATTTCCAACATAATACCTGTCTGCCTCGGAGAAATCCGCTGTTGTAATCTTGTTCCCTGTTTTTACAGGTTCACCATTCTCATCCAGGACAGGATCACCATTTCCGTCTGTCTCAAGTTCATCATAGAACCATAAGGATTCTCCCGTTTTGGAATTAACGCCGGCATACTCACGGATCCAGAAATCATAAATGGACTTGCCTTCCATCCACTTCTTGCTACCCTGGATTATTTCCTCTTCCGGAAGCTTGGTAATGGTATTCTTAAAATGGGTCAGGTTCAGGTTGATATCCCACGAGAACTGATTTGTATTGACAACACGTACGTTGAGGTCAAATTCAATGCCAACGTTTTTCATGTCACCGATATTTTCCGGTACGGTTGATATCCCTGTGGAGATGGGCAGGGGCTTGTCAAACAAGAGGTCAGCAGAATAATCATGGAAGAAATCAATGGTCATGGTGATGCGGTTTACGATCCCGATATCTACCCCGGTATTGAAGCTGTTTTTCTTTTCCCATCGCAGGGCAGGAGCAGAAAGAGAAGCAACCAGGATCCCCGGACGGGTATTGTTGTCAAAACCCGTAGTGAACAATCCCTGCCAGGGATAGTAGTTTGATGTTCCGTCTCCGTACAGGAAGCGGTCATTCCCTTTGGTGCCGTAACTTGCCCGGATCTTGAGCTGGTTCAGCGAGGGTATTGCCTGCATAAAGGCTTCCTGAGTGAGTCTCCAGCTGGCTCCGACAGAGAAAAAATTACCCCATCGGGCATCCTTGTGAAACCTTGAGGTCCCGTCACGGCGGTAACTGCCCGAGAGATAATACTTATTGTTGTAATTGTACTGCAAACGGCCCAGGAAACCTTCAGTCCTGTAATTATCCTCAAAGGAAGTAGAACCAGTAGGTGTGGCCGCTGCGGCCAGTTCTTCCAGTCCCGGGAAGGGAAATGTGGTCCTGCCCGCGTAAAGGTAATTATACTTGTATGAATAATTTTCATGACCCAGCATGACATCAATGGAATGCCCGCCAAAGAGGTTGGAATAGTTCAGCAACTGGTTAAAGGTATAGGTGAAATGCCTTGTCGACAATCTTTCGGACCGGCCATTGACGGCGGCTCCGTCACCAAACTCGGCATTCTGGTAATCCAGTAACCTAAAACCAATGTAATCTGCAGCCAGGTTCATCCTGAAACTGAAATGCTGCAGGAACTTGAACTCCATGAAGGTCCTTCCGCTCAGGTTATCATTGTCCCTTGTCCTTTTATCGAGGACAGTTGTACCTGCCGGGTTGGTATTGGAGGCATAGGTTCTCAGCTGTCCGTATTCAGGGTTAACACCGTAATCGAACCTTTTGTTACCTTCATCATCATAGATCAGGTTTCCGTCATTGTCATGGACAAATACCGGGTATATGGGAGCAATCATCCGTGAATACATGAAAACATTGGCATAGGCAGTCCCGGAGGATCGGGGAAATTTCTGGTTGGTGATGGCGCCGGAAAGATTCAATCCGACCTTCAGCCACTTTTTGGTATCATTGGTCAGGTTAAGACGGGCCGAATAGCGCCTGAAACCTGAGTTTGTGACGATACCTTCTTCACTCAGGTAGCCCATGGAGAGATAATAGGTCGTCTTTTCTGTACCCCCGCTGATTCCCAGCTGGTAATCCTGCCGGTTACCGGTCCTGAAGATCTCATCCTCGAATTTCTCGGGTGTAAACTTCATGGAAGCACCCGGGTTCAGCTTCCCGGTTACGGGATCTATCAGCTGGTCATCAGGCACATTATAATTATTGTAACCTCCCAGTTGACCGATGAGGCCCTGGGAAGCCAGCTGGCCTGCAAGGGTTTCATTCACAATGGTTCCGTCAGAAAGCTCAAGACCGATCAGGCTGTTCCGGTATCCCTCCCATTGCAGTTCATAATAATCTGGGACACTCACTCTGTCATACTCGGGAATGGCCCTGTCGGTCGTCCCATACTGGGCTTTCAGGGTGACTGTAGGAGTCCCAACAGAACCCATCTTGGTGGTTATGATAATGATCCCATTGGCTGCCCTGGATCCATACAATGATGTAGATACGGCATCCTTCAGGATAGTAATGGATTCTATATCTGAAGGATTGATCGCGTTCATCCTTCCCCCATAAGGTACCCCGTCAACAATGTACATGGGAGCCGCAGAAGCGTTCACCGAACCGATCCCACGGATCCGGACGGTGGCATCTGTTCCCGGTTGCCCGGAAGTATTGACCACCTGGACACCGGATGCGAGACCTTGCAGGGCTTTGGTCACACTGGAGACTTGCAGTTTCTCAATACTCTCGTTGTCAACCGTAGTGGCGGCCCCGGTATAAGAGGCCTTTTTAGTGGTTCCGTAGGCTACTACCATAACTTCTTCAAGCCCCAGGATGTCTTCCTCTAACACCACATCGATGGTGGTAGATTCGTTAATCTGGAACTCCTGTGTTTTCATACCTACCGAACTAAATACCAGCATAGCTCCGGTTGGTACAGGTAATTCAAAGTTACCATCAGCGTTAGAGGAAGTTCCTGTTGTTGTCCCTTTAACAACAATTGAAACTCCCGGCAGGGGAGCACCACTTGCGTCGGTAACCGTACCACTAATCTGTATATCCTGTGCCATTATGGCCTGGAAGCCAATAAACATAAGACATACAAGAAGACATATAAATCTTTTCATAGATAAAATTTTAGGTCTATAAAACGGTAGTTAAATTATTCCTGGCTTTAAATCTAATAAATTTAATTAACAATCCGGGTACTGTGGCTCATCATCTCCCCGTTCCCCCACAGGCCCGGACATGCGGCTTTCCCGCATCCTATTCCTAGGTAATTAGTTTCGCTTAGTGGAAGTAGATGAATGATAAATTAAGGATTAACAAGAGGGATCCATCTATTAACCAGTAAGGAATGGGGTTCCCATTTCCAACTTGGGCTTCTCCCCTCTGCGAGTTAGCCATTTATGAAGATTGCATTTAATTTGCTCGTAGAATCGGAAAATGCCTATATAGTTAAAGGCAATCCCAGAGTGCGAGCAATGTCCGTGCAGTTTGATGCCTAAAAAGTAACAGAATACTTCAGATTGACATTACCTTTATGATATCCCAGCGAAATATCTGAACCTCTTTGTAGTTCTTTCAAAAAATTCTTATTATTTGTCCCCTTGGCGAGTACCCAAACAATATCAGCAAGCCAGATGGCTGCTCCAAGGGAGATAAAAAGCTCCCGGTCTCCCTTAAATAACCAATATTGTAGATCCCCTTCTTCGTAAATCTCCTTATACCTTTCCGGTGAACCTCCTTGTAAGTAATGTACAGCCAATACGGCAATATATTGGCCTTCGGCACGGTATCGCTGGTTTCCTGCATAAATGCCAAGCCCTATTAAACCAAGAGAAGATATTGTTCTGAGATAAGGTTTAAAATGCATTAATCTGTGGTCCGCTACAAAATAATCTCCCAGTCCTGGCATAATAACAGAAAAAATTGCATTGCTAGGTCCACCTGAACTACTGAATTCTTTACTGACACCATCTACGAATAATACCGGTCTAATTTTTGAACTTAGCAGCTGAAAATCATTTGTGATATCCCATTCAATAGTTTTATCTATCCCATTGGAAATATTGGCTCCTACATCTCCAGACAATGTATTTGGCGTAATCAGATTATACTGCTTATCAAGAAATTTCAGGTGAACGGAATGCCCTGAGCTTTTACCAGATGATTTAATATCGTAATGGATCAAGGCTTTGTTCTGCTGAATCCCAATTTCTGCATTTTTAACTTTTGCTATTCTTTGCGCAAACAGAATAGCTGAAGTTAACAGAAGCAATCCCAATATAACTAACCTCCGATGACAATAATGCATGGTATTTCTATGAATCCAAATTGTTATAATAGGTAAAGACCTTGATTAAATCATTCTCGTCCTTAACATTTATCTTCTCATTTCTG
>DAOWJB010000055.1 GCA_030640625.1 Bacteroides sp. | reverse complement strand
GGTGATCCTGCCAGTTTTATTGCGGCAGCAACGGATAGCGACAATGACGGTAAGGTGGAACCGGATAAACATGAACCCGTTGAAGTTGAATTGACCCGCCAGCAGATCGACAATATATCTTCCAGCAGTTATATGATCGTTTATTGTACACTAACCACACCTGGTGCGGATCAGACCCCACCTGAAAATGTCCGGTTCTACACAGATTATTTCTTTGAGGTATTCATCGGAGTCATTGCAGAGCTTGATGTAAACTCTACCGATTACTAACACCGGCATGATCTTGCATCGTTTGATATATCATCTCAGTATTCTCATTTTTACCGGGCTTTTATCAGTCTTGCCGGCCGGGGCTCAAAACAATACCCTTTATTTCATGTATCCTGTTCCCCAGTCCATCCATACCAATCCCGCCGTATTCTATCAATGCCGGACATACATTGAATTGCCGGTCCTGTCTACCATCCGCTACTCATATTCCAACTCCGGCTTCAGCTACCATGATGCTATTCATTATGGTACAGGGTCAAGGTCAGATTCATTGATCATCGACCTGGATAACCTGGATGGGAAATTAAAAAAAAGAAATTATGTCAGGTCCGATGCCACAGTGAACCTGGCCGGTGCCGGATTTCAACTCGAGAAATATTACCTGCATTTTAATATCTCGAGTTTTACTGAGTCACGGGCAGGGATACCGGGTGGACTGCTGGCACTTCGAGACGGTAACTGGGATATTGATTCAGGAGAGCCAAGAGACCTGGACTTAAGTGGATTGGGGTTCAACGCAACCAATTACTTCCAGGTAGCAGCCGGTGTGTCAACAGAGTTAATGGATGGTCTATTTGTTGGCGTTCGCCTGAAATACCTGAAAGGCACATCCAATATATCGAGCCAGCGAACAGACCTTACCATCCGCACAGAAGGTGACCCGATTCAGCTGGAGGCGCAGACCAATTATAAGATACGGTCATCTTTCCCGGTAGAGGTGAATTATGATCCCCAGGGTTATGTAAGCAACCTTGATTTCAGCAATTCCTTCAACTCCATATTCAGAACTTTCATATTATCAAATAATCATGGGGCCGGACTGGACCTGGGGGTAATTTATCATTACAACGACCGCATAACCCTTGCAGCAAGCCTGATCGACCTGGGATTCATCCGTTGGCACTCCAATGTAAACCGCTTCGAAGCAAATAGATCCATTAATTTTGCCGGCTTTGACCTGCGTCAATATGCCAATAACCAGGGGAATTCGGATTTTATGGGAGCATTGATCGATTCGATCAGTGAATCATTCCGGTTCGAGAACAATCAAAAAGCATATTATTCATCCCTGACTACCAAACTGTATGCCGGGGCCATGTATCGGGTGAATCCAAAATTTAATGTTTCTGCTCTTACCCGGACTGAATTCTTTGACAGGCGGCCCCATTTTGCCCTGACCCTGGGAGCCAATTACAGTCCACTGCCCTTTATTCACGGAACCCTCAGTTATTCTATCATGAACAACCGCTACGACCAGCTTGGCTTCGGCATTGCCATGGGAGGCAGGGAGGCACAGTTCTATGTAGTGAGCGACCATATTCCTGTGTTTTATGTCAGGGACAGTTCAACCGGCATGGTCTGGCCATATAGCGCACAAACCATGAATTTCCGGATCGGGGTGAATCTGATATTCGGATGCGGGGACAGGAATCCAAGTGGAAAACCACCTGCCTACCGCAAAACAGGAAAGCCCAAGAAGTGTTGTCCGGCTTACGACTAATCAAAGGTTACAATTCTGCAAGGTTTGGAGTGTATCCATACCAGCCTGTCATGGGCCATGGAATGAATGAAAAATTTACCGAACTTTGTCCACAGATGAAAATAACCGGCACATACAATACCGCTGTAGTATTCAATGACCATGTGGATAATGAATCCAGGAACCAGATCCAGGAGTTCTGTAACCAGGAAATATTCCGGGATGCACGCATACGGATCATGCCTGATGTACATGCTGGCAAAGGATGCGTGATCGGATATACAGCCAGTCTGGGCAGCAAGGTGGTCCCCAACCTCATCGGCCTGGATATCGGTTGCGGGATCCATGTTACCAGGCTGGGTAAAATGAGCTACGGGTATGAAAAACTGGATCGATTTATCCGGCAACATATACCCCACGGTTTTAAAAGGAACAAACAGGCAGCTCCTGGGGATTTTCCTGCTGATTTTATCGAAGATCTCAGACAATCCTGCCAGTCCCTGGATATTGATTTTACGGAACAGCTCAAAGGTGTGGGAAGCCTGGGCGGAGGGAATCATTTCATCGAGATCGCAACAGATTCAGACAAAACCAAATGGTTACTGATCCATAGCGGTTCGCGTAATTTCGGACTTCAGGTTTGTACCCGGCATCAATCAAAAGCAATCCAGTCCTGTAAAGAAAAGGAGATCATGATCCCGAAACACTTTGCCTTTCTTGAAGGGGATGCAAGGGATGCATATATAAGCGATATGAAGGTGGCACAACGATATGCACAGCTAAACAGGCAGGAAATGACGCGCAGGATACTCATTCATCTCGGCATATCGGATAATACAGAACAATTTGAGACCATCCATAATTACATCAATTTCAAAGACCAGATCATCCGGAAAGGGGCCGTCTCCGCGCATCAAGGGGAAAAGATGGTGATCCCCCTGAATATGCGCGACGGCAGCCTGATCGCATTGGGAAAGGGGAATCCTGAATGGAATTACAGTGCTCCGCATGGGGCCGGGCGACGCCTGTCAAGGAACCAGGCACGGAAACAACTGGACTTTAAAGATTTTAAAAAAGAGATGAAGCAGGTGTGGACAAGCACTGTCTCAGAGAAAACACTGGATGAAGCACCCATGGCATACAAACCAAAAGAGGAGCTTTTGCAATATATTGAAGAATCAGTAGAGATCTCCGATACCTTGAAGCCGGTATACAATTTTAAGTCCGAGTAAGCAAACATTTACCCGGTAATGCGTGGCTTGGGTTTCTTGCCGTAAAAGAGGTCATCCAGGGGTATGGCCATTCTTCTGAAAATCGCTGAATTCCTGATCCCAAACCGGACCAGGCGATGAAACCAGTTATCAGGATGGGCAAAGGGGCAGACTGTAACACATCTGCCGCAATCGGTACCCGCATGACACCAGTAGGTATAACAACTTTCTGAATCGATCTGCCAGCGCCTGGCTCCCTCAATTTCCTTCTCCTCACCATAAGGGATAGACTGACCGGGGCAGACAACAGCACACTTTTCACATTTCCTGCAGAAATCAATGATGGCAGGATCCGGCACGGCAGATGAAGGGATAAGCGGCAGGTCTGTGGTCACAACCGCAATCCTGACCCTGGGTCCAAGTGCAGGTGTCATCAATAAGCCCATCCTGCCGATCTCTCCCAATCCAGCATCCCGGGCTACCAGGGGACAGATCACCTGGAAATTGGCATCAATATGAGCCCTGGCCCGGTATCCCCGGCTCCGGATGAATTCAGCCAGCTCAACAGCAATTTTGCCGGATCTGAGATATTGCCTGGCAGATTCAACCAGCGTTGGAGCGGCAGGAGCTGTCCGCATCAATTGATAATCCATTTCCACAGTCAGGGCAATGGCATATTTATACCGGACATTGAATACCTTGCCGTACCTGTCTCCCCTCCCTCCGACACTATAAACATGATAATCCGCTAGTTCAGTGATCCCGGATGAATGAGATCCCAGCTGCCCTGCCATTTGTAAAACAGTCTTCGTGATGGCTACCGGGTCCGTTTCTTCTCTTACACGGGCAGGTATACCTTCTACCCGTGGATGCAGGATCTCCACTTCTTCGAAAATGGACCGGGCCGATGCAAACAATATTGGATCATGATACTTTGATCCGGGTTTGAGCCATCCGGGCATGCGCCGGAACTTATTATCCGGTGATTTGTTCTGAGGTTTCCGCTGATAGTATTCCTCAAACTTCTTTGTACCAGGCACCAGGGTTTGCCTGGAAAACATGGTATCCCGTTCATCGAATCGGTTTGTGGGTCGCTGGTATGTATATCGGATCCTTCCCCTGACCGGGATAAAAAAAATCACCAGCCAGCATATCGCTATAGATACAAGCCCGATTGACAACCAATCAGGGGATTTGACATTCAGCAATACAGGAAGCAAAAAAGGAAATGATATCAGGATTCCGGCGAACAATGATATACCGGTTGCCCGTCTTTCCCTTTCCAGAAACGAGGTCATACTGACCGACATGAAAAAGATCAATATACCTGTACCCAATCCTGATATTACCAGTTCCATAATTCCTGATATTACAAAGCAAAGATATTCAATATTGTATTTTACTAAATTAGGGGAAAAAGGTATCATGAACCGTAAGACATCCCTTAGTTTTCTGACCATTCTTATCCTGGTGATCATCACCATCGCCATACTTGTAAATACTAACCGGCAGGTACTGAATCCTGAATCCCGGATCCCCACACCTAATATGGATCAGCTGGCAGCGGAAGGCATGCATTTTACAGATGTTCATTCATACTCTGGTGTTTGTATGCCGACCAGATATGGGGTTTTAACTAGAATTGTATTGAATAATTTAAATAGATTCTAATTAAAGATTTTGAGATCTTAAATTATTATTCTAGCTTTAAACTTGAAATATCCATAAAAATCTGGCATGAAAAAATTTGTAAAAATCTTACTGGGCCTGGTGGCGCTTATCGTCATCGTTATCGTTGTACTTCTATCTTATGTTAAATTCGGCTTGCCTAAAGTCGGGGATCCGCCCGACCTGCAGGTGAATATTACCCCGGAACGCCTGGAACGGGGTGAATACCTGTCATGGCATGTCACCGGTTGTATTGATTGCCATACCCTGCGTAACCCGTCCCTTTATTCCATGCCCATTATGCCTGGCAGGGAGGGAGCAGGAGGCATACGCTTTTCTCCTGAATTGGGATTTCCCGGCGTAATGTACCCATCGAATATCACCCCGGCTGGATTAGGTGACTGGACGGACGGAGAAATTTTCCAGGCCATTACTGCCGGAGTCGATAATGAAGGCAATGCGCTTTTCCCAATAATGCCATATCACGATTATGGCAAAATGGACAAAGAGGATATTTATTCCATTATTGCCTATATCAGGACGCTGGAACCCATTGAATCCGAGATCCCGGAACGTGAGCTGGACTTCCCTTTAAACTTGATTGTTAATATGATGCCTGAGGAACCTGAATTTACGAAAATGCCCGATCCTTCAGACCAGGTCGCTTATGGCGAATATCTGGCCAATGCCGGTGGTTGCATACACTGCCATAGCACACAGGATGAAAAGGGCATGCTGATCCCTGGAATGTTAATGGCCGGAGGAAATGAATTTATACTCCCCACCGGCGGGGTTATACGAACGTCCAATCTGACAAGCGATGATGAAACCGGCGTAGGGAAATGGACAGAGGAAGCCTTTTTGCTGCGCTTCAGAATCTATGCAGACAGTTCCATGGTGTTGCCGGAGATCAGGGAAGGGGACCTCAATACAGTCATGCCCTGGAGCCTCTATGGAAAGATTACCGAAGAAGACCTGAGGGCGATTTACAGGTACCTGGAAACAGTGAAACCTATTTCCAATAAGGTAGAAAAATTTACGGCTCCTTAAATGAATAAGGAATCCAGTTCGTCCGTACCCCTTATAAATAAAACCATCCGGCAATGCAGGTCAGGCTGCTGACTGGCACCGGATGGTTTTATTTTTTAAAGTTTTTAAAACTTATTCAACCTTCTGAACAACAGCGCCATTGGTTGGAGGTATACCCTCCTTAAGATAAACTGAATGATAGAGTACGGCAAATGCTGCGGTGATCCACATGGCCGAAATGAGGACCCCGAATATAAGTACCAGCAATCCCCCTATCACAATGAAAAAGGCAAGCACGCCAATAAAGAAGATAGACCATCCATGCCCCTTTGTCATGGCCCAACTTGCTTTGAGGGCTTCCAAGGCTTCCATTTTCTGATCGATCACCAGGTAGGGGACAAAAGCCAGCCGGCAGGCAAAGATGATCCCAGGCACGATGAGCATAAATATCCCAATTACTATTATGATCGTTGTTACCAATCCGGCGATAACGGCATTCCAGTAGTTTCGCTCGAATACAGCGAACATGTCTTTGATCTCAATTTTCTCACGGCGAACGGCCTTGAGAAAAACCCAGTTAACGCTATAGCCGATTGGTCCCGCTACAAAGATAGCGTATCCAATAGCCAGTAGAACAACGGGGACAAGAAACCATTCAAAATTGTCAGGTTTGAGTTGAAAACCGTTGGTAGGAATCTGAATTACCGCATAAACGATTGTTACTACGAGTAATTCTAAAAAAGTGGTGAAGATTAATTTCCACCCTTTACTGTAGCTGTCTCCGGTGGAGGTGTCAGATACAAATGCATTGTTTGATTCAAGTGTCTCCATATCTATAAGTATTAATTGGTTTTTACGCTTCCAAATATATACCAGCCGGACCATTTGTTTTAGCGACTAAAGTAGGATTTTTGAAAACACTACTTTGGTAGGGGATACATTTGCAGATTTTGTATAAATTCGTTACAGATTCCCATTATACATGAATGAATCTCTACAAATAATCCTTCTGACCGGTTCTTTGATCACCGGCATCCTGGTCATCATGTTCAGCAGCCAGCTGACGAGAAAATACAAACTGCCCTGGCTTTCCTCCTATTTTTACTACCTGATATTCCTTTTTGTATTCGGCATTTACGGGATCATCGGGTCACAACTGATCAGCGTATTCCTGTTGAAACAGGGTTTGGAACCCCAGGCTATTGCTTCCATAGTTTCTTTTATTACCTACCTGGGAATTCCTTTCCTGATACTGTCATGGTATATGTTTATCAGGTTATCCCGCGAGATGATCAATAAGAAGATCAGTTCCATTTTCAACCTTGTGTTTTTCCTCATCCTTGGTCTGGGATTCCTGGGAATTGGATTGCTTCTCATAAAACGGGACCTGTTAGGTGAGAACAGGTTTGAGCTGATACGTTCCATTATGCTGATCGGATTTTCAGCTGTCAGCCTGGTTGTTTATGCTTACTCACTTACCCAACTGTTCCTGGAATCACGCAGGTTCCTTGACAATAAGGACCGGAGAAACATGCGACTTTTCGGATTGCTGTATGTATTATATGCTGTGGGTACCATTTCCCTGATCAATCTGTCATATCTGGGGCCTGTCTATGGATTTGGATTCATTATCATATTGTTTGCGATCCATCTTCTACCAATTTTTTTCCTGAGCCTTTACCTGGATATGAACTTTATTGAGCCCTCTGCCAGGAATGATTTTGATAAAAGCCTGGAAGAATTTGTAAATAAATACCAGATCTCAAAACGGGAAAGCGAGGTCGTTCAACTGATCTGTAAGGGAAAGAACAACCAGGACATCAGTGATTCCCTGTTTATCTCTCTGCAGACTGTGAAAGATCATATACATAGAATATATCTCAAAACAGGAGTAAAAAACCGTGTCCAATTAACCAACTTAATCCGCACTTTTTCTTAGTTTTATATTCTCCAGAACATAATTTGCATGGCGAGAAGACTTGTTATTGGTGATATTCATGGATGCAATAAGACCCTCCAGGGTTTGCTTGAACAAAAGATGCGTATATCCGAAAAAGATGAGCTGTATTTCCTGGGGGATTACATTGACCGCGGTCCGGATAGCAAAGGGGTCATCGACTATCTGATCAACCTGAAGGAGAAAGGTTATTTTACAGTTTTCATCAGGGGTAACCATGAAGAAATGCTGATTGAATCCTTATCGAGTGATACCTACTTTCACCCTTGGATATATAATGGCGGAGGTGAAACCCTGAAATCTTTCGGGCTCAGCCAGGAAGATTATCTGAAACTACCTGGCGATGAGAAGCTTCCACCAAAATATATGGAATTTCTCAGCCATACAACCTACTACATCGAACTTGATAAATGTTTCATCGTTCATGCTGGATTTAACTTTCATGATGACCACCCATTTCATGACATGGATGCGATGATCTGGAGCCGGAACATGGACTACGATCGTTACAAAGCAAAGGGAAAACCAGTAATACATGGACATACACCTACCTCTCTCGACTCAATCAGGGTAACTTTATTTAGTCCTGACCGTACATTGGTTAACCTTGACGCAGGATGTGTCTATCCTGACTATGCGGATATGGGATATCTTGTGGGATTGGATATAGATAGCATGCAGTTGTTCGTTCAAGCAAATATTGAGTAAAAAATGTTAAAAAATTCATGGTTCTTTTCAGGGTATTCACATAATGTTGTGTGATATTCGTAAAAAAGTTACAATTTAAATCAACCAGACCTCTGATTTTATTGTCTATGTAATACTAATTTTCGTAAATTCGGTTAATGAAGTAAAAAATTAATTCAAAAGATATATGTTACCATCAGCAGAACTATTTATTGAATTATACAAACAGAGCAAAAAGAGCGGTTTAGGTAATCCACCACAAGAAACCCTTCAGCGACATAACTTATCACCAGAGCAATGGACAAATTATGTTGATTTTATTGATGACCTGGACTTAAATGAAGATGGTATCAGGATCATGGTTGATGAGATCAACAATGGACACATGAAATTATAGCCTGCCACTCCTCCACAGTCCATTAGTCTTTCTTCATTCTGAAAAGGACAAATATTATTGTTTTACATAGCTGATTGAAACACCTGCTCTACTGGTGCGGTCTATGGTAGTAGTCAACCTGGGGTTCTGCTGGATTTCCTGTAAAAAATCCTGCATAGAACTACCCTGGCTGGTAACATTATGAGATGTTATAACACCTCCCGGATTCATCATTGGAAGGATCAACTCAAAGTACTTAATATAGTCGGGTTTCCAGGCATCGATAAATACAAAATCAAACTTCCCCTCCAAATTGGGGATTTCCTTTAGCGCATCATTTATCCGGGACTCAATTATATTTTCCAACCCGGCATGTTCAAAATTCTCCCGGGCTTCTCTTGCCCGCTGTGGTTCGATTTCCAATGTGATCAGTTTACCTCCTGTCTGTTTAAAAGCCAGTCCCAGCCACAGGGCTGAATATCCATTTGAAGTACCGATTTCAAGTCCCCGCTGATAATCATTCTCCAGGATAATATCATACAGCAGACGACCGTCTTCGGCAGGCACATTCATCCCTCCATGACGGTAAGGCAGGTGCTTTAACATGGGTAGCACCTTCTCATCAGTAATCCCCTGGTAAGGATCTTTCCGTTGCCCCGTTAAAGTGGAGGTCAGCATAACAAATATCAATAACAAATAACCTGTACGCATCATCATTATGTATTTTGGAATAAGATACAAAATATTCAGCATGTTATATGGAACAATCCGATCCATCTGCCCTCGGCCCTGTTCCATTCCTGGATTGCCTCAGGTGTGGGTAACAGCTTCACTTTACAATCCTTCTGCTGGAAGAAACCGGTTGCCTCCTTCGACAGTTCTGCTACTCCATACTGGCCTGAACCAACGATGATCCCCTCCGAACCTTCCTGGTAGACATAATCTGCCTCCTCCCGGGAAATGGTATGTGAGGTCCCATATACCGCTTTCGACAGCTTCTTTTTCCGCTTTTTAACCTTTCCCTTAAGGGTAATTATAATGTCGTGATCATAGTTTACACCATCCACCGTAATGGATCCGAAAGTAGATTTATTTATGACCGGATTCATGGTTAAAAATCAATTTTACAACAAGTACAAGATAATACAATGTGAAGAATGCTTTATTAAACCAGATCAGTTGAAGGGTTTCATATTCACCAAATCTACCTATACAACATCAGTGTTTTTGACCCTGTGAATTCACCGGCCTTCATCCGGCAGATATACACACCATCCGGTATCCTGTGCCCGGATCCATCGTTACCATGCCAGTGGACATTATACTTCCCGGCTGGTTGCATTTCGTTAACCAGCGGGATGATCATCCTGCCGCTGAGGTCATAGATTTCCATTACAACATGTGCTGAAACCGGCAGCTCATAACCGATAGCCGTTTGCTGGCTGAACGGGTTGGGATAATTATCATGAAGCGCGAAACTTCCCTGTTCCAGGTCTGTAATACCCACCAATTCATCACTGGTAAATACCTTCATCGCATATTCACCGACAGCGGCTTTTCTGACATAGGCACCCCCGGCTTGCTGGGACTTCTTACTGCCCAGGAAATCAATGGCACTGACTACGATCCTGTAGGTATTCAGAGCTGGCAGGGGAGCCTGACCCACAAAACTAGAATCAGGAATTTCGACCGAGATCAGCGCATTAGTCCCCCTACCCGGGTGATTGTCACAGGCAGCAATCAGGAACTCTTCAGGATCATACAGCTCCAGCATCACATCAATCTCGGAGGAGGATACGGCAATATTTATGATTTGATTGGGAGCAGCCTGGAACAAATACGAATCCCTCTGCCTGCTCTTCGTAATATTAACTTTCCGCTGAGCAGTGAGATCGGTTTCTACCGATTCGCTGACAGTAATCTCTGTCTGATCATAAGACCCTGCGCTTTCGTACCTTGTGTAGAAGAATCCAAAAGATTCCTCGTTGGGTACCTTATCATGGCCCCTTCCCAGATAGCGGTAAAATCCTTCCTGGTTGAGTTCCATGTTGATAAGCGCTGCATCGCTGTAATTGATCGATAGATCATCACCGAAGCCGCTTTCATTTGTTGCATTCAGGGCTCCATCCGGACCGATCAGTTCAATCAGGGGATCGATTCTCGTCTCGGGAGCTTTTGTCCGCCGGGCTGTCAGGGTGATGTGGCTGACTTTTGAAATGGGACCAATATTGGTCCTGATCTCATCACAGAAGAAGTTGAATGCCTGCACAGCATCAATAGAAACCGCAGGATCAGCAATGATCCTGACATACCGGGCCGACCTCAGGAAGGTGCCTTGAAGATCGAATTCCTGGTCCCCTGAGAATGTTCCCCCAATGGGGATAAAGGTATTCTCAAAAACCGTATTACTTACAGCCACCCGGTAATTTCCCTGGGGTGATATGACCCGGAAATCATTTCCGCCACCGTTCACAATCTCCTGACCGGACCCCATGTCCAGTATAAATGTAGGCGTAGAAATCCATCCATCCTTATACCGGATTTGCACAGGCAGGCTTGCAGCATTACCATCAGCCTTGCCCAGCACAGCAGCATGGCGCAACTGTACAGGCACATTAATGGCAGCCGGGATCGGGACCTGGGTAAAATCAACCACATAACCACCGCCAGGGAAATATACCGCGTCATTGAAAGGTGCAGTCGGTGTCGTGATATCAACCATCGGATTCGGATCAAGCATCCTGACAGGGGCCCTTCCCTGTCTGAATCCCATGCTGTAAAACGGTGTTAACACTGCCACGGCATGCTCCGAAACCTGAAATATATTGACAAACTTGAACAGGGAGGTCTGGGATACTTCCACGGTTGAATCATACAAAACTTGGCCCAATCTGCCCCGTACCAGTTGGGGCCGTGGAGCAGGGGCATTGATCAGGATATCCTGCCTGGTTGCCCGGATGGTATCGGGTATACCACCAGGTGGAGTGTTCGGTATGGGGAAAAGCAGGGGCTGCGGCCAGCCAACATTCCCGGCCAGATGGATCTGGAAAGGAGCGGGAAATGGACCTGAAAGGGGTTCTGCCCAGACCTTCACGATATAGTAGCCGTTCTTGGTCACATCAAACTGTACACCACGGTTTCCCTCGCCGATATTGTGAATAGTCCAGGTAGGAATTTCCACATTATCCGGGTCCCAGACCTCCATCTCCAGAACCAGCGGTGGTTCCAGGTCCACAAAAGTATTGGTAACCCTCAGTCCCACCCGGCTGTCGGTTCTGCGTCCCTCAAACCGGAATATCAATGTATCATATTTCTTCTTCAGCAGAAACTGTGGCAATACCTGCTGGGTATTGGGTGGCAATAACGGGGTAAATATGGGCGGTCCGAGGATAACCACCTTATCATAGATCAGGTCAATGGTATCAACAGCGGTGCCAAAAACCGTGACAAACGCTGAATTGGTACCCGGCAATGCACTTATTAGAGCATCTTTGACAGGGAAACTGTCAGAATAGGTCCGGCCGGTAAGGTATATCTTCTCATTGACATCGACAGCAAAGGCTGTAGACCCATCGTAATTTTCGCCACCAAGATAAGTGGAGAACAGTAACGAAGCTGCCCCATTTTTTAAGGGATCTATCCTGGAAAGAAAGGCATCGCTAATACCTGCGAAGTTGGACTGATAGGCATTCAATACAGGAAAATCCGCTGACTCAGTTTGTCCATATAGTAAAATACATCCTTTATTATCGATATATATCCGGTCTACATTATCGTATCCAGAACCACCGAGGTATGTGGCATAGAGAAACTTGGAGGCATCTTTATTCAATTTGACAATAAATCCGTCGCGATCATCTTTGTACGATGGTTGATAGGCATTCGATGTAACTGGAACCATACCACCTTCGGCCACTCCAGCAATATATAGGTTTTCCTGGTCGTCGAGTTGAAAGTCATGTGTCCAGCTGAATAAGTCATCAGAGCTAAACAAAATGCTCAGGGAATCAACGAGATCCGTACCAGAGCCATTCAATATAATTATCGTAAACAGATTCCAGGGTATTTCATAATCGACATGCCAATGATATGACCACTGCAGTAAATATGCATTGCCGGTTTTATTAACTGCTAAACAATTGGCCCTCGAAATTGTACTTTCAAATAATGTAGAATATTGAAGTTCCCCCTTGGCATTAATCTTCGCTACAAAATGTTTACTAGAACAATGATCTGGATATTCTTCATAATTCTTAGGATGCGAAGGAAAATGGTTGGTACAGATACCTTCTGGTTCATAGTAATATGATTCTGTGAACCCTGATAAATAAATATCTCCACCTGGATCAAACACAGCATCATAAACATCATCTTCCTTTTTTCCACCAAGATAGGTTGAATAGATCAACGAGGAGCCTTCAGCATCCAGCTTTAAAGCAAAAACATCTCCATTTTCCCAATCTCCTCCGAAACCATCACCCAAATTGGATTGAATCGCGTTTTTCACTGGAAAATCATGTGAACAGGTCCATCCGGTTACAGTGATATCCTTATTGTTATCCAACCCTATATGCAGTCCCATTTCACGGTATGATCCGCCAATAAAAGTAGTGAAGATCACTTCTGAAGTGAGGGTATTCAGTTTGGTAACAAACACATCACTTTCACCAGCCAGGGAAGGCGATCCGTTCCCAGCCGGGAAATCTGCAGATCTTGTGAATCCGGTTACATAAACATTCCCCTCGTTGTCGACATCGATCCCCAGTCCGGAATCACTATCTCCTCCCCCCAGGTAAGTAGAGTATAATAGTTCCGGATCAATAACCAATGGTTTGGATTCATCGTATGGGTCAAGCCGGAAGGTGACCTGTCCACCTTCATCAATTTCAAAATCAGAAGCGATATACTCCTTCTCTCCATCAATTTCCTGGTATGTTTCCGGGGCCTTGATCATAACATCACCGAGTCCGGTTTTCAATACCAGATTGCCTGAAGCATCTTCCATCATCTCTTCTGCACCTGTGATGTTCAACCGGATCTTTCCGGGATCTGCTCCGGGAGCAACGACAAAATCATATTCCAGGTTACCTTTTCGGGTATGGTATACCAGGTCGATGCCCTCATACACATTGCTGTATTTCACCATTTCATAATGCGGAACATTTTTCTGCCATCTGGCCGGATCGTTACCGATGAGATAATTACTTCTTCCATCCAATTTATTTATCCCTTCAATTTTACTCTCCGGATTTGATCCCGCCAATTGTAAGCTGAGTTTGGTATATTCCAGCGCTGGGGGTTGCCTATTCGCCACAGGATCAAGTACATCCGCCTGCTCCCGGGTGCCAGTCAGACTGAGTACGGCCTTTGTGGGTGTTAAAAACAGGGTATGGGATTTACCTCTCGAAAGATATTTGACCGATTCATGCGTTTGTCCCATGTTCATTTCAAAATAAATAGGGATATGCGGGACAATAGTTCGTGTTGAATTTGAAAGCCAGGACCCCGATACATCTGGTTCCTGGTCTGGGAGCATGACAGTGACCTGATCCCCGCACATGAGCAATAAAATAATCAACAGGCCAAAGCCAGTTAGTCTGGAGGTGGGTTTAGGGGTTATCATTTCCATGACAGTATAAATTAAATTAACTCATTGAGATATGCTGGAACTGAGAATAAAAGATAAAAAGAAACTTCTCGAATCAAGGTCAGAAATCCACGTGCATGTAGTTCCTGTTATCCTTATGTCTGAAATCCTTGCTGAAAGCAACCCTGAAATACTTGCTGATGGTGTTCAGGTAGCCTTGGGACTGAAACCTGCGATTTGTGATCCATATAAAAGTATCTGCAACGCCAAATTTTTTCCGGGGGATCATGCGGGTTAGTTCCCAGTCATCCCCGAGGACCATCAATTCATTAAATCCACCCAGTTCGTTGAATTTCGCCCTCTTTATGAGAATAAACATGCCAGCAGAATATGGTCCAACGATATAGGGATACCGGTAAGTAAAAGCATGCATTCTCTCCCAGAAAAACCTGTCATAGGCATTTCCATCCTTGCACTTTATATAGGTTGAAACCAGCTCCAGATCCTTTTCCAGAGCAAGGCCAATTGCCTTTTCAATGGAAGTATCCTCACCTAACTCAATATCAGCATCCATGAATAAAATATATTCTGAATGGCAATGCCTGGCTCCATTATTCCTCCCGGCAGGTGGGTACCCTCCTTCAATTACCCGGATATTTAAGCTATTTCTCTTCTGAAAATCAGCAATTATATACATGGTCCCATCTGTAGATCCCGCATCAGCAATGTAGATGGGGCAATCCTTTAAATCTAAGGATTGTTTCTCAATGGCAGTCAAAGTCTGCTTTAATTGCTTTTCTTCATTTTTGCAGGGTATCACGACGGAGAGCAAACCGGAATACATCATTGTAATTAAAATTAGAATACCTGGTAAACCGCTGGAGTAATATTCCTGTGAAATCTGATATGTGAATTTATGAAATAAAGTGATTCAAATCAATAAAAAATCCGGACATATCTGTCCGGGCCATTTTCCTGAATTTCCTGATATTCCCCAGGTATGTAAGTCAGATCTTTCCTGTACCACATTTGCTTTACAGGTTTCTGTGCATCGAGGGAATTGAGAATAGTTATCTGAATGTCAATCATTAATGCATCCAAATTTGACATTAAAAGATGGTTGGATTAACTTTACACATCGAGGCAAATCAAAGGACAAATTCAAATTTCCTTTTTCAAATGCAATTCGGGTCATACGAAATCTAAATTATTAAAGACCTATTTTGAAAAACATAAATAACCCCACTACCATGACAAGAAACAAATTTCTCCACTGGATTTTCATCCTGCAAATGATGTTCCTGATTGCAGGTTGTGGATCGATTCCCGGATTTGAAGACCCACAACAATATATTATCGACGTGATCGGCACCCCAATTGTACTCAATTGCTCAAAATCATACACCTTCGCCGGTCACTATGCCAACGAAGAGCATGATACGGTCAGGGTAGCTGTTTCGGCAGGTGATCTGATGTACTTCCTGTTCATGGGAGACGAAATATTATGTTACCGATACAATCCATCCGATGGCGCTAATCTTGCGATTAGATTTGATTCGATCTACGAGCGGTTTTATCTTAATGAAGAGGTTATTTCGGTCAGATTGGAGGAAGGATCTAAGGCGTGGGACTGGCTCGCAGAACATGATGAAGTAGCTTTGACCGGCATAAGGTCCTTCAATATTTCCTTACCATTATCAGAAACCGAGATCAATACACTAAAGATAATATCCGGATCTATTTCAAATCCCGGTTTGTTTATTGAGGGGGATAGTTTACTGGAGGAAGTTCTCTCCATTATTAATCCGGGTTGGCTTATTGCGGAGGACCTTGATTACCGCATATTATCTGATGAGGCAATATCAAGCCTTAAGAACCTGGAGCTCCTGTGGTATTCTGGAGAAGATTCCATAGATCATGAATTTCTTTACGGCCTGCCGCGGCTTAATTCCCTGATCCTTGAATATTGGGATTCAACTGCCATAACCGATCTCCAATTTAATAAATTGAAAAATCTCGAGTCCCTTTCCATAATAGAATCCGATATCCATGATCTTTCACCCATTGCAGCATTGTCCACAATCAGAAATTTGAACCTGATTTACTGTGAAACACTTAAAGAGATTGGATCTTTAGCTGATCTTGCCAGGATAACATGTCTGGGACTCACCGGTTGCCAAAATATCAATGATATACCGGTAATTCTGCAGATGCCTCCCTTAACCCGGCTGTCCATTCCCGGGAACACTACCCAGCAGGAGTTTTCTGATATCATATCCAGGCATGATATGCTTCAGGTTCTGGATCTGGTCAATTGTGACAGCATCACAGATCTTTCGCCACTCGGAGATTTTACGGGACTTAAAGCCCTCACACTGGATTTCAATATACCCGATCTCAAACCTGTCTATCAATTAACCGGGCTGGAACTGCTGGTCCTGCCAGAGGAATTCTTCGAGGATTCAAATGCAATAGCTGAAATCCAACAAGCCATGCCTGACACCAGGATCGTTACGGGTGGTGGTTTCTGCCTGGGCTCCGGATGGGTCCTGCTGCTGATCCCGGCAATCATTTCCCTGATTATCCTGAGAAAAAAATATACTGAATCGCGTGATACCATGGATAAGCGATGACTTTTTTCAACAGGATAATTCCAACAAAATATACAGCGCTTTCATCAGCTATCCTTGTCATCGCAGGAATGTGCATTTTTGCATTATTTATTCATGTTGATTCCTGCCTACGTATTCTTTCCTTTGCCGGCCTGATACTTGCTGCAGTAATTATCAGCCGATCAGTACGTGACATCAAATCCTTACTGGCCATTCTTGGAATTATTCCATTCATGCGAAAAGCGATTTATTACAGCATGGGTGGGATAATTTTCGGGGTCTTGCTGGGGGTACTGTACAATTTCATTAAAGCAGACTATTTACTTCCCCCAGGCCTGACAAATTTTGCCCTCATAGCTCCCCTGATTGGAATTACAGAGGAACTCGTTTTCAGGGGATTCGTACAGTCCAGGTCTGCCTCTTTAGGTACCCTGACCTCAATCCTCCTTGCATCCTCCGGGCACACACTCTATAAATATCTTGTGATCAGAACTGTACCGGTCGATCTCAGTACAAATTTCACTTCCCTTATTATTTTAACGTTCACGGTTGGGATAGTATTCGGGATCATGCGAGAGGCTTCCAAAAGTGTCATCCCTCCTGCCCTGGTGCACGGCATATTCGATATTATCGTTTATGGAGGGGCCACTCTTGTACCTGTATGGATATGGGGCTAACGGGCGATGGTCTCAATCTCATTAACAGGTATGCTGCTGGCCATGCCAATTACCTCATTCTCATTATCAACGCCGGAACACTGAAAAGTCAGCAGGGATCCGCTGAACGGCATCTGGATATCATACGAAACAACACCTTCGCTATCCGTATTTTTGGTAAGTAGTGCCTTGTAGCCTTCAATCTTGATCCGTTTCTGATTCTCATCAGAAGTCATAAAACCAGGCATGGCAAGTATGGTATTGATCCCTGCCAGCAGCGGTGAATCGCTAACAATCTCAATGGAGGCGTCACCGTTCTCTCCTGCGTAAGAGCGGCTGATGAAGAGTCCGGCAAAACCAGTGTTTACCCCGGTTACATCATCGCCTGCTTCAACTTTGGCCATACCGTTCATCTCATCGGGAAGGATATTGAGGATCTCCTTGCCAATTGTCTGGTTGATTCCATTCAGGGCCCCCTGCAAAGCAAAACGGGCATTCTCAAGGTTATCAGACTTGTAGGATGAGAGGGCTTCATCCAGGCTGGCGGTTACTTCCTGGGCCTTAATATGGGTCCCTGGAATTATAATCAATGCAATTGCAAAAAGGAATGTTATCTTTTTCATTGTTCTCCAAATTCATTTTTAATTTTTTCAATATCAAATTCATCGGCTGCAGCCATGATGTCCTGCTCACTTTCAAAATTGACACCTTCTGCAATAAAAATTGACGATTGTCCGAATGGAACACTGAGGGTATAACCGGAATAATCGTCATATGCCAGAACTCCCCGGTATCCCTTGAACTTCACCTGTTTGTGGTTCTGATCTTCTGCAGTTGAGGCATAAGCTCCACTGGTCATGTACATGTTTACCGAGGAAAGAAGGGCTGCATCATTGCCAACCGTCACCTTAAGTTGCTGGTCATTTCCACGGTAGACACGCTCGATGATCAAGCCTACGAATCCAATACTCATACTGGCCACATTATCATTTTCGGGAACCATGTCCAGCCCTTTTACAGATTCAGGAAATCCCTCAAGTATGTTCTGCCCGATTTCCATTTCAATACCCAGAATGGCCTGCCGGACAGAATACCGGGCCTCTGTGTAACTGCGCTGTTTAAAGGCAGATTCTGCATTGGTGATGTTTTCTACTACATCAGGGGCAGTGTTTGTTAGTCCACCTCCACGGGTATTGTTAACGTTAGAGGCTGAACTGGTTTGCTGAAAAGACGCACTTTCATTTTTCTTTTCTTCCCCGAACACTTCATTGACTATCCCATCTTCTGCTTTCTGCTTGAGCCTTTTCAACAATGACTGGGCATAGGATTGCTGCCCGGCTACAAAGATCAGTACCAGCACCAGGACCGGTCCTGTAATAAATCGATAGTGTTTCATTGATATGTTAATTTTAATTGGACTAAATTAAAACAAATAAATGGAATTATCAACCCTAAATTGAATAGGCGGCAGGAAGCTGCTCTACCCGGATAGAAATGCGAGTTGTGCTTGAATATTTTTCATTTTACCGCCTGCTGTGGCTCTCAACTGCAATTTCCCCTGTCTGCAATTCACTCAAAATTTTCCGGATCTCTCTGTGTAAAATCGGTGCCGTTTCAGGACCAATAGAATTTTCTTCACCGTAAGGAGCATCATCTCTATTATAGGAATAAGGTGCTTCTACATCCCACTGGCTTTTAGGAATAATGTATCCGATCTCATCATTGGACAAACCGATAACGAATCGGTATTTCCCCGGCATAAGTTCTCGCATAGGCGGAATTTCTACGGGATCAATTTCATAATCCTGTCCAATGGGTACTTCAACGCCGCCATTAACGATTTCAGGATAAATCTCTCCCGGGATGCTTAAAAAACTTGCCGGTCCGAGTGTGAATGCAGCAATCTCTGTACGTATCCGGAACCACCCGGTCATTCCAAAATCAAGGACTCCGAGCATGGCAGCCAGACGGAATACTTTGTTATCCAGGGGCAGTGTGATGGTTTTTGCACGAACAGAGAGGTTTGCCTTGTCAACCAGGGTATCAGGATGATCCAAAGCATTGAGTGCAAGCATAGCCAGCCGCTGTCCCTGGGCCCTTGCTTTATCAAAGGAAGCCTCGGTATAGGTTGTATCCAGGAATGGATCACTCAAAGGCATACTGCTCCGGGTAGTCATCAGTCCACCGATAGCCCCATTAACATATACAGCCACACCGCCAACACCCGGTTTGCACAGAGAATCTCCGTCATAAACCCCTTTTTCGATATACTCCCGGACATAATGCGGAAAATCAGAACTGATGTACAGGTTATCTGACCAAAGCGTTTCCGGATGGTTAGCCCATGCCACAATAACTCCGAGAGTAGTATCTGCTTCCGCATCAATTGCCTGCATCAACCGAAGGCCGGGATCCATCACAATGGGCTCACGTGTATCCATAACCAGTTCTTCAGCCCCGGTGAGATCCTGTGCAAAGAGCAGTTTCGCAGGACGCAAATTATTTACAGCTTGCGCAATGGCAGCAACAGTCTGGTTTTTAACATACTGCATGTGTTCTTTATGTACACCACTTTTAAAAGGATGCTCGCCCCAGATACCTATCAGATCGTTGCTTTCATGTGTATGTGTACTTGATATTATCGCATATTCTATCTCAGCCTCAGCCGGGATCTGTTTTCTGATATCAACAACATCATCATGTCTAAAACCAATAGCATCGAGTGATACCATCACAAGCCGGGTTTCACCGTCATCAAAAACAACCGCACGGGCCCACACATCATCATGCACACCGTTGGCAGCTCTTTGATTATCAAACCCGGCGATCCAGTATGCATCGAATTTTCCGTTGTTATTATTGTCATTATACGTATCACCCTCCTTCTCCCGAAACTTGGCATCATCATTTACATCATTCCAGGTATCTACGATCTCAGGTGTAATTGGAAATGCAGCAAATCCGACCTGAAGGGAACCAAGTGTGCCAGATCCTTTAATAGCCAAATCAACTTCATAGCCGGGATGGCGGTCTCTTAAATTCCAAAATACCCACAAAGATAGAAGAAGTACAATCCCAATTATTGTAACTCCAATTCGTAACAACCACTTTTTCATTTTATTATGTCTTTATAAATGATTTCTTTTAAACCGTGTCACGCTGATCTCAAAGATAAATAATATCATAAGGTAAGTGAGGAAACATGCCCCACCCCATAGCATAATAGTGCCATACTCAGCATAAATGTCATTGTAATCTGCAAGGTGTTTAGACTTATTCAGTAAAATAAATCCCAGTATAAGTATGTATAGACTGCTCAAGAATGCCAGTACTTCCAAAACTTGCAACGAACCAACATTGAATTGTATAAATCTTTTTCTATTTGACTGTAACAGCCTGATATTCATTATGATAACTGACCAGATAAGCCAGGATAAAACCTGAAAGATGTTCAATGTCCGGAAATAGCTGATAAAAGTATAAACAGGACTCAGAAAGACCCTTGAGCGATCAAAAACATCCCGGTCATTATAAAGCAGAACCCTTATCTTTCCCATATCCTTCCGGCGCAGGACATCTAAAATGGATCCCCGCTTCTGCTGATAATCCATTCTATGCCACCCGGGAATTTCGAGAGCATTCCAGGCAAAGCATGTACTACCATATCCATGATAGTCTGCAGCGCCATTCATAACCAAACCATTTGCGGTACAGGCTTTCACAATATTCTTAAATACCCGCTGATCATATTTCAATCCTGTAGCCTGGTTTGCAATCTCAAAACCATCAACATTTAAATCAAGATAATAAGGTATTGATTTTCGTTCGCCATCGAACCAGTGCGCTACAATTACAATTCCACTATCATCATGAGTGGAATCGATGACCTGTTGATCGGTCAGCTCTCTGGTAATAAAATTACGTTTTAATCCCAGCAAGGTCATGTGGTTGCTGCCTGAGTATTCTTCTCCACACAGGATTAAAGGTGAAGGCGGGAGTGTTCCGTCTTCCTGAGCTTTTACGGCTTCCATGGTCTTTTCATGATGATTATGGTCTGTGATAAAAAAAGCATCGAACCCATTGTACAGATGCCATTCCTGGAGACCTGCCCGGGAAATAATTCCGTCATGACTGTATTCCGTGTGGCTGTGGGTGTTAATCAGTATGGCATTCTCCAGATTATTCACAATTGTGTTAGACGGCAGGGACGCAAAGATGATAAGTAATAGCAATCCAGACCAGATACTTAATATCAAGGGGACTTGTTTTAACCATACGAGGAATTTACGTGGAAACGCATTTAAGCCTTTACTGTCTTTATTTAACAATGTGTTAATAAATGGAATAATCAGAAACAGGGAGATTATCCAGATTAACAATACCGTGTATTCCAAGAATGGCTGATCAGCACGCAGGTAGAATGATAAGGTCCCGATAAATGGTTCCAAAATTATGCGCCAGGCGGATATTTTAACATCAAAGCCAGGAACCGGTTCCGAACTTAATGCATCAACTATCTGGATTGGATAGTGAAAACCAAGGGCAAGTATTACAATAATAGAAAAAAAACCAATGAAGCCGGAGTAAGCTTTAATCCTGCTCAGAATATCATTCATTTTTATGTAGATATTTATTTTACGGCCAGTACCGGATAGGGTACATCATATCCTTTTACCGAATGCCAGATGATACGGTTGAAAGTATCTTCATCAATACGGTCGAGTTCATCCAGATTCTGCTCCAGGGATTTTTCCGCCCAGTAACGGGCATTTCCTGAAAGGAGGCTGAGCTCCGGGTTTAGTTCGTCCAGCGGAATATTATTTGGCAATGCGGTATAGGGTGAAAAATCCGGTTTGGCGGTGAAACAATCAAACATTGGCTCAGCTGCAAGGTCAAACTGGTTCAATGGAGGAACACCGAGAATATTCTCAATGGTCCGGAACATATTTATCTG
>DAOWJB010000127.1 GCA_030640625.1 Bacteroides sp. | reverse complement strand
GAGGAGGAGACTAAGGAGGCTGAAAAGCCTGCAGAGGAGACGGTTGCAGAAGCAGCCCCTGAGGCTGTTGCAGAGGAGGAGACTAAGGAGGCTGAAAAGTCTGCAGAGGAGACAGTTGCAGAAGCAGCTGTTGAAGAAGCAGCCCCTGAAGCTGTAACAGAGGAGGAGACTAAGGAGGCTGAAAAGCCTGCAGAGGAAGCGGTAGCACCAGAACCGGTTGCAGAAGCAGCTTCGGAAGAAGAGAAAAAGAAGCCGAAACAGAAAGCCGCTAAGACAGAAAAGGAAGAGCCGAAGGGGATAGAAGCCGGGGAGGAATCAGCAGGGAAGAAAGCGGATCAGGTAGGGGCAGCGGGCAAGAAGGCAGAAAAGCAGGCAAAGGAAGCAAGCAAGGAATCAGGGGAAACCGGGGAAGCCGGGAAAGAGAAATCTGAATAGTAAATCATTCAATAATGCCCAGGGAAGATTGTTTGCTCCTTGGTACTATTTCAAAAACTCATGGTATCCGTGGTGAGATGATCATCCGGACAAATAACCTTTCCTTTGAACCAGATGAAAACTGGGAATCATTATTCCTTCAAATTGACGGAATTCTGGTTCCTTTTTTTATTTCATCAATTCGCAGTTTCAAAGCAGATGAATGGGTTGTTTGCTTTGATGATTATGATAATAAAAGCAGTGTAGAAAACCTCATCGGATCACCCGTCTGGGTCAAGAACGATTTAATTGAAGCCGTTGATGATGAATTATATATGGATGAGCTCACCGGGTATGAGTTAATCAATCTCACCACTGGCAGGCAGGGTGTGATCGTTGATTTCATGGATATCCCGGGCAACCCCGTTTTTGAAGTCGAGCTGGAAGGTGAAAAAATAATGGTTCCTGCGCAGGATGAGCTGATACAGGAGATTGATCAGGATGATCAAAAACTGACTATGCACCTTCCTGAAGGGATCATGTAATTTTTTTCTTCTGATTTGCAGCAATAATGGAATCATCTCGTCTTTACCAAGCATAACCAACTATATAAACTTATAGCCGTATGAAAACCAGTATCGTTAAATCCGTACTCTCTATAGCCCTGATCTTTACAACCGTGATAGCATTCGGGCAAAAAAAGGAAGAACGCGATCTATCCTCCTTTACAGGTGTTTCCCTTGGTATTGCAGCAGATGTCTATCTTACCCAGGGAAGTTCGCAAAAAGTGGTAATTGAAGCTGACGAGAATAAACTTGACGAGATTGAAACCGTTGTTAAGGATGGTGTGTTAAAGATTAAAACCGAAAAATGGAACCTCAAACTTAAAGACGTTAAGATCTGGATCACTATCCCCGAAGTAGAAAAACTGCTTGTTTCAGGTTCCGGGTCCATCCTGGCCGAGACGCCTGTAAACGCTGATGAGCTTGTGCTCAAAGTAAGCGGAAGCGGAAAGCTAAAAATACCTGAACTAAATGGAGATGAAATTGAGGCTGCCATATCAGGTTCAGGAGATGTTTTTCTTGCTGGTACAGCAGACGAGATGGAAATAAGCATCAGTGGTTCCGGAAGTGTTCTGGCCGATGGATTGAAGGTTGATGAATGTGGCATTAAGATCAGCGGATCTGGCAGTTGTAAAATTGATGTAACGGGAGAACTTGATGCATCCATTAGTGGTAGCGGCAAGGTTACTTATTACAGTAATCCAGTGATAGATGCCAGGGTATCCGGTTCCGGAAAAATCAGGCAGGGAGAGAGATAAGAATTGCAGATCATTTCCTGATCACTTCGACCTCACCATTAAGATTAACCTTCAGAATGCCTGAAGGTTTTCTTTTTGTTTTGTCGTTCTGCCGCCAGGTAACCGCATAATCTACCATAGATATTATATCTTGGGAAATTTCCTTAAATATGGCCGGAGCAGTCTGACCGGCTGGATTGGCTGAGGTCGAGACCAGCGGTTTCCGAAAACGGTGTATCAATTCAGTACAGAAAGGATCTGCAGTGATCCGGATCCCTATATTGCCTTCCGCGGATAATAAATTTCCGGCAAGATTTCTGGCAGCAGGATAAATTATGGTAAGCGGGTTCTCATTAATTTCGAGAATATCTTTGGCAATTTCCGGGATTTCTCCGACATACCTGGCGAGCATATCCGGGGAATCAACCAGAACAATCATGGCCTTTGAATCCTCACGCTGTTTTATTTGGTAGATTTTTTGAACGGCTTCAGGCTGTGTCGCATCACAGCCTATGCCCCAGATGGTATCGGTTGGATAGAGGATCGTTCCGCCACCGGCCAGTATCTCAATACTCTTCTGTATGTCCTGGTGCATTTACAATATTTTCCTATAGACTTCCATTAAATTGTCCGCAATGATCTCCTCTTTGAATTTCATGGCGTGATCATATCCCTTTTCCTGCATTTCGGTTTGCAATTCTTTATTTTCCAGGATGTCCCGGATCGCATGGATGAGTTCATCGGTATTATCCGGATTGATATAGGTGGAGGCAACGCCTCCGGCTTCTGCAAAACAACCTCCCCTGGAAGTAATAACCGGTGTGCGAGAGAAAAGGGCTTCCAGTATGGGTATGCCAAATCCTTCGAAACGGGATGGATATATAAATACATCAGCCATCTGGTAGATTCCCGGCAGGTCCTCATTGGGAACATCCTTCAGGAAGATTATATTTTCCAGTGAATGTTCCGCTATGTATTCATGAATCTCCTTGATATAGGGGGTTGTACGGCCGACTATCAACAGGGGGATGTCAAGGTTACCTTTGTGCCGGGCCTTTATAACCTGTAGCAGATTCTTGCGTGGTTCAATGGTTCCTACATATAGCAGATAGGAACCGGGCAGCTTGTACTTCTCCCTTAGTTTTTTCCTTTCAGTATCATTCGCCTTTTCATAAAAAACAGGATCACAGCCCTGGTAAACCACATCTATATTTTCTTCAGGGATTCCGAAATAATGAATGATATCAGCCCTGGTCTGTTCGGATATGGCTATTACCCTGCCTGCATTTGTACAGGCAAATTTTGCTTTTCTGGTGTAAATTTTCCTGTCAATGGGTTTATACCATTCCGGGAACCGTAAAAAGATAAGGTCATGGATGCTTACTACCGATTTGATATGATTTTTTTTAATATCAAAAGGGATCTCGTTGCTGAGTCCGTGATAAAGATCGATTCCATCCCGTACCAGTTGTTCTCCTAACCAGTAACTGCGCCAGAAAGACGATAAATTCCTGTCCTTCCAGGACCGGGGATAGATAAGGGTGTGATTTTTAAAACCACCATTCTGGATCTGGTTCTTTTTCCTGGGGATATACAGGTAGTATTCGTTGTCAGGGAACCTGTTGCTGAGGTAGCGAATGGTGTTCCTGCTGTAATTGCCCAGTCCGCTATAGTTGAAATAAGCCCGTTTTGCATCAAATCCGATTCGCATATACTTCTATTGTAATTAAAAGGCAATATTGTATTCCCTCAGTGCATCATTAAGGGATGTCTTCTTATCGGTTGACTCTTTCCGTTTACCAATAATCAATGCACAGGAAACCCCGTATTCACCAGCGGGGTATTTCCTGGGATAGGTGCCCGGGATCACCACGGACCGGGAGGGTACCATGCCTTTATATTCAACCGGTTCTTTCCCTGAGACGTCTATAATCCTGGTGGAATTTGTTATGACCACATTGGCTGCCAGGACAACTTCCTTTTCCAGATAAGCACCTTCAACGATGATACACCTGGATCCAATAAAGCAATTATCTTCCACGATAACAGGGGCAGCTTGAACGGGTTCCAGTACCCCGCCGATACCAACCCCTCCGCTAAGGTGCACATTTTTACCAATCTGTGCACAGGATCCAACCGTAGCCCAGGTATCAACCATGGTCCCTTCGTCCACATATGCCCCGATGTTTATATATGAAGGCATCAGGATCACCCCTTTGGCCAGGTATGACCCATGTCTGGCAACTGCATGCGGAACTACCCTTATCCCCAGCTCTTTATAGTTTTTCTTCAGTTCGATTTTATCATGAAATTCAAAAGGTCCAACTTCTGTTACACTCATCTGCTGGATCGGGAAATAAAGGATAACTGCTTTTTTTACCCAGTCATTAACTTTCCATCCTTTAGTACCTGGTTCTGCTACGCGCAATCTGCCGGCATCCAGTTCGTCGACGATAAAGCGGATTGATTTCTGTACATCGCCATCGTTCAGCAGAACCCGGTTCTCCCATGCTTCCTGTATGACAGTCTGGTGAATTGTATACATAGTAAGAATTTTCGTACAAAAGTAAAATGATTTTTTAAAACCCAAACAGGAGTCCAAATATTCCAACGATCAATCCAAGCACCAGGTTTACACCTTTCATGCGCAAAAAATCCGCCCTGGTTTCTGCCAGCAATGGAAGAGACCCGTGGCCGTCCTGGGTGATTGAATTGGCCAGTAAAATACTTAAAGGGATATTCCCTGTTGCATAAAGGGTGATAAACAGGATATGCGGACCTGACTCAGGGATGATCCCGATAAGTACAGCCAGGATTAACAGACTGAACAGGTTCTCCCGGATCAAGTCTTCCAGTTGAAAGAATTCGAGTCCCACATGAATAATCAAAAAAGCACCAAATGTCCAAGCAAAAACCCGCAGGAAATGTTTTCGGATCACATGTCCCCATAGATGCTTTCTTAGGAAATGATCGGGTACGGTCAGGGCAATGAATAATTCGAAGAGGGTGACGAGGAGAAATATGATCCTTTTCCAG
Source organism: Bacteroides sp. (assembly GCA_030640625.1). GTDB lineage: Bacteria > Bacteroidota > Bacteroidia > Bacteroidales > SM23-62 > SM23-62. Next base: position 4,153 of record DAOWJB010000127.1, on the reverse strand, counting down.
TTCCATGTATCCAGACCGATTTCCCCGCTCAGCAACAGGATCAGGAATAATAAGCCTCCACTCAGCAAAACTGCACGCTCAATGGTAATATGGAGGATCTGGGTGAATAATCGAGAGGGAATGATAACCTGGCAGTCCTGGTCATGATCATGCAGTTTCATGTGGTTTTCAGCCAGTTTCATCTTGCGTTTTCCTATGGGAAACAAATAAAGTAACATACCTGAAATGATGGCCAGTATAAACAAGATCAACATAATACTGATTGCCTTTTCAGGGATCATGGCAAACATGATAAATGCTTCATCTCCCGATGTGGCAACCATTACCGTAACAAGTGCCGCAAAATGGAAGATTCGGTGGACATAAAGCGAAACAACCAGGTATACACCCAGGCAACCAGGGGTAAGTCCCAGCAAAGCAGCAATGACAATCTGTAACAGGGGAAATCTTTCAAACCGGCTATGCCACCTGCCCCGGGATTGAACAGACAGGTATTCTATCAACAGCATCATGATAATTACAAAAACAGTAATGACCAGCGCATGCTTGAAAATCTCTGCCAGAAACTGGAATAAATTTTCGTAGGGGATTTCTCCCCCAAACAGCCCTAAATTGTGGTCATGTTCATGCATAGGGAGATGCTGTTTTCATTTTTTCATCTTTTTGATCTTGATAATCCTGTAAGGTTTCGGTGGTACGGGATCAAATCCATGTGTGCCCCATGGATGGCAATGTAATATCCTGTGCGCCGCCAGGTAGGTCCCCCGAAAAATACCATGCACTTTAAGGGCCTCAATGGCATATTGGGAGCAGGTCGGGACATGCCTGCAGGAAGTGGGCAATAATGGAGATATTGTATACTGATAGATCCTTATGGGGATAATGGCAACCCAGATAAATGCACTGCGTAATTTTTGAATAATTCTTTTCATATTTCCATTCCTCCAGCAGGTATGAACTCCGTACGGTTTGCAGGACCAACTGAGTACACCTTTTATTCTGAAGATGTTGGACTGATTAATATACAAAAAATACTCAATCCAATAGGAAAATTTCTCAATGTCAAAATCGCCGGAGATTTGAAAACTTTATGAGGAGATCGAACGATCCGGCAGGGGATCCTGAATCAGTAAATTACCCTCCTGATAAGTCTGTAGGAAGCGATATGATCTGCCCGGTATGCATACCTTCCGAGCAATTGCCGATGCTGTATATCAGCATGGTTTGTCTGGATTATTTCCACATGAGGATTCAGGGATTGCAGGTTTATCCTGGTTACCGTGAGGGATTTTTCATCAACATCTCCTGCTTTGTTCAGCAAAACCAAATCGGCCATGGCTATTTGCCGGTGTACTTCCTCCTGCTGCCTGAAAGATTGTTTGAAATACAGGGCATCTACAAGACAGATAACACTGTCCATCACAAATGACAGCCGTATGTCCGGATCTGAAAAAAGGTTGAATAACAGCCGATGGTTCGGCAATACCTGTGGTCTCAATGATCAGATTGTTCAACAAAGTTGTCTTTCCAGCACCCAGGAAACCGGTGATTATTCCAACAGGTATTTTATCCGGTAATGGCTCCATGAATAACCCTGCAAAAGTATAAAAACGTCCATTTCATGAATAAAAATAAACACTATATTTACCGTTCATTCTGGATAACTAATTTATTTAAGCGTAGATCAATATGGCGAATATTAAAAAGACAAAAGGAACCATAGCCATCCTCACCGGGGGTGGTGATGTACCTGGACTGAACCCGGCCATACGTGCCATCACCATCCGTGCACTCAGGGAAGGGTACAGGGTTATCGGCCTGCGGCGTGGCTGGGCTGGTCTCATGGAACTGCAGCGAGATAAAAAGGCTGATACCAGCGAAAATTATATTGTGCTGACAGAAGAGATAGTAAATCGCGCCGGACGTACAGGAGGCACATTCCTGCATACCTCAAGGACACGTCCGAGTCATGTGCCGAAAGAAATCGTACCCAATCATCTGAAGGATGCTTATACAGAGGAGATTAATGACCTGACCCCTGAGATCATTAAGAACCTGGAGTTCCTGGGTGTTGATTTCCTGATCCCGATCGGTGGTGATGACACCCTGAGTTATGGTGTGAGAATGTACCAGGAAGGGGTTAAGGTAATAGCCATGCCCAAAACCATGGATAATGATGTGCCCGGGACCGATTATTGTATTGGATTCAGTACATGTGTAACACGTACCATACACCTGTGTAATATCGTCCGGACATCTGCCGGATCACATGAAAGGATACTGGTTCTCGAAGTCTTTGGCCGATATGCAGGATTTACCGCCATGCTTCCGACCATGGCAGGTTCAGCCAACCGTTGCGTTATCCCGGAATATAAATTTGATATGGAGCACCTGACCGAACTCCTGGTCGATGACCGGAACCGGAATCCAAGTAAATATTCCATTGTACTGGTATCTGAAGGTGCCATGTTCAAGGGAATGGATGATATGGCCTTCACAAACACGGAAAAAGACATGTTCGGCCATGCCAAGCTTGGAGGTATAGGAGATATCGTTTCTGCCAAGATCAAGGATGGCTCAGCAAAATATAACAATGGTACCAGGATCAATATCATCAACCAGCGGCTGGGTTATATGGTTCGAGGTGGAGATCCCGATGCCATCGATTCAATCGTCCCCATGGCTTACGGAAATTTAGCCCTGGACCTGATCCTGAAAGGTATCCATGGAAGACTGGTTGTGTTGCGTAACGGGCGTTATGACAATGCACCATTAGACGTTGTAACCAGTTCCAAAAAGCTGGTTGATGTGAAAAAGCATTACAATGTGGAAAGGCTGAGACCCCATTATAAGAGCTTTGAATTCCAGCCCTTATTCATTATGACGGGAAGCTCTTAATTGAGCATCAACCCGGGGTTTAGCTCATCTGGCAACGTAGACCCAGGCATTAACCGTAACATCTGATCTGACGGTGGCAAGTTCATCCAGGGCCGTCCTGAGATTGCTGGAAGTTTCTGCAGATACAAGGTTCCAGTGTGAAACTTTTACAATTTCCGTCTGGTATCCCATCTCAGCTACTTTGGTGGACCAGTTGGATGCGTATGCCGGTGTTTTGAAGCTTCCGACTATCACGTAGAAACTCCCCGAGGCAGCAGTGCCAGAATTCCTGTCTCCTGAAGCAGCTCTGTTTTCATAAATATATATGATCGAATCAATCATGGCCTGGGATTCTTTTTTAAGCTGGTCTAGCGTGACCTGGTGTTCCTGTTCCTGGGCTGCCAGTTTTTGCTCCAGATTATATACGTAAGCCTCAAGCGTATCACTTCCTTTTTTACCTGATCTCTCCTTCATGAATTTACAGCCGGAGAATGCAATGGTGCTGATCAACACCAGGAATAGCATATTTTTCATATTCTTACGGTTTGGTTATATATGGCAAAGTTAAATAACATATTATAAAATCAATTACATTTGTTTTCAACAAAAAAGAAGAAGAGATATGGCAAACCTGGAAGTTAGTTACCTGGGACTCACACTTAAAAATCCAATTATTGTTGGCAGTTCAGGACTTACCGATAAAACAGAATCAATACGTAACCTGGAACAGAATGGCGCAGCTGCAATTGTCTTAAAGTCACTCTTTGAAGAAGAAATCATCCTGGAAAAGGAAGCCCGGTTCAGCCAGATGCAATCGGGTGGATTCCTGTATCCCGAAACGGTTGATTTTTACCAGTACGAGGAGGCACCTAAAGAAACTACAACAGATTACCTTGAATTGATCAGGGAAACGAAAAAGCAGGTATCCATCCCGGTTTTGGCCAGTATAAATTGTATGACGGCACAACAATGGACCTGGTTCCCGAAAGATATAGAGAGCGCAGGTGCAGACGGACTTGAACTGAACCTGTTTATCCTTCCCTCAGATCTCAAACGATCTGCTGAGGAAAATGAAAAGATCTATTTTGATATTGTTGAAGAAGTTTGCAGCAAGATCAAAATCCCCGTATCGCTCAAGATCAGCTATTACTTCTCAAACCTGGCCACCATGATCACCCGTCTGGGAAGTACAGGTATCAAGGGACTCGTACTCTTTAACCGGTTCTACAGTCCGGATATAGACATTGATAATTTTCAAATCACAAATGGTAGCGTC
>DAOWJB010000121.1 GCA_030640625.1 Bacteroides sp. | reverse complement strand
TACCGTTGAGATCAATCCTGACAGCCTGATCAGAAAGCCGGTGAAGGGCAGGAGAGTTAAAGCAGGCGAGCCAAAAGTGATTGAATATAAAGGTGTTCAGACTGTAAAGACCGGTTCCCCAAAAATTACCAGGCTACCCGATAACCTGAAAAGAGTACTACCAGGTTCAGATTTGATTCCTGCGCCAGAGACATTTAAGCTCTGGAAACCAGGGTTGGATACATCGGGACAAATTATACCAGCATTTAATATCCGTACGGTCAATGTCACTCACCCCGTTCCGGTGCCTGCACTGGCACCTCGTTTCAGGGATAATGCAACCTGCGACATAAGGTACCTGGACCTGGATCAGGGAATGAATTCCTCCTATATCTGGTCTGTAATAGAGGACAGCAGAGGGATTATCTGGATGGGAACGGCAAGAGGAGGCCTTAGCAGGTACAATGGATCCCAATTCATTCACTATACACCGGCAGAAGGCTTGAATGATGATATCATCAGATCTGTCACAGAGGATGTTAATGGCAACATATGGTTTGGTACCTATAAAGGTGGCATAGGCAAGTTTAACGGTAGTCTGTTTACCTACTATGCCGGGCAAGAAGGTTTTAGTGATAATCAGGTAAACACCATCCTTGCTGACAGCAAGGGAAATATATGGGCAGGCTTCTGGAGCGACGGGGTTTATAAAATTGAACATGATGCCGCAGGTAATTCATCATATGAAGTGATTACACATTATACTGAAAAAGAAGGATTGGTAAGCAACTGGTTGACCTCAATGATGGAAGATAGTAACGGGAATATCTGGTTTGGTACGAGGGACGGTCTTTGCAGGTTTAATGGTAAATCCTTTGTTCATATTACAGAAAATGAAGGACTTACCCATAATACTATAGTATCTCTTTTACAGGATAAAAAAGGAGATATCTGGATTGGTACAAGAGCTGGATTAAATAAGTTGTCCTTTCAGACAGACAATCATACTGAGATGATTTCCCTGGCGAAATATACTGAGAAAGAAGGTCTTGTAAGCACAAATATTGTATCAATTGTGGAGGATACAAAAGGCGATCTGTGGCTGGGTACTTATGGAGGAGGTGTCATATCCTATGATGGTGCAAACTTTACAACATATGATGAACAGGCCGGATTAAGCAATAATTACGTCCAGGATATGGTACTTGACCAGTATGATAATCTCTGGATCGGTACCGCCGGTGGGGGCATTAACAAACTGAATCCTCATTCATTCTACCATATTATTGATAAGGAAGTAAATTCAATCCTGGAAGACCGGGAAGGTAATATCTGGCTGGCAACAAGGCATGACGGTATACTGAAATTTGACGGGAAATCTTTTCTGCAATATACAGCTGAAGAAGGCCTTAGCAATGACAGGGTTTATCCGCTCCTGGAAGACCGGTATGGAAATATCTGGGCCGGCACCTGGTTTAATGGTGTAAATAAATTTGATGGTGAGTATTTTACACATTATACTGAAAATGAGGGATTAAGCATTAACAGTATCCTGTCGCTAGCAGAAGATGAGGAAGGAAATATCTTGATTGGAACAAATGGAGGTGGTCTGGTTATATACGACGGTACACACATTACCAATATCACAGATCAGAATGGATTTTATTGTAATTGGGACGGAACCATCATCAGTGAAGATAGCGGAAACCATTGGTTTTGCGGTCCGGGTATAAACTGGTCAGACGGAAATTACGTTCGCCGTTATACCTTGCTGGAAAAGCTGGTAAACTTGGAAATATGGTCCGGATTCGAGGACAGGTTTAATAATATTTGGTTCTCCACCATAGGGGAAGGTGTTGTAATATTCAGTCCGGATGCAAAACCGGGAGACGGATCTGGTTCATTTGACTATCTGACAGAACAGAATGGCCTGCTCAGTAATACGGTTTGGTCAGTGGCCGAGGACCCCCATGGAAATATTTGGGTTAGTACAGAAAAGGGACTGAATCTGCTATCGCCAGTTACGGCAGAAGAAGCAAAGGCATCTGGTCGTTCTGTTGTTTCTAAGGATTTCCAAAATTATAAGATCAGCAGTTTCCTTCGTGAAGATGGACTCAAGTCACTTACTTTCTGTGCTAATTCAAGCTATTCAGATAGCAAAAACCGGATGTGGTGGGGTACCACCAAAGCACTTTCAATGCTCGATGTGAATTCTTATAAATTGCCGACAAAACCTCCTCGCTTATCTTTGAACAGTATTGATATTGGCCAGGAATTCATTGATTTTCGTGATTTGCAGGAATCCCGGTCACCAGGTATTAAAACCCATGCTGGCTTATTATTCAGCCAGGTGGCTGATTTTGGTAATTACCCTCTGGATCTGGAATTGCCTTTCGGCAAAAACCAGCTCACTTTTTATTACACCGCCATTGACTGGGCTGCTCCCCATAAATTATCCTATCAATATATGCTGGAGGGCTTTGACCGTGAATGGAGCCAAATCACAGGGGAGGACAAGGCGGTATACAGGAAAATACCACCGGGTTCCTATACATTCAAAGCCAGGGCCATCGGGTCTGCAAATATTTGGAGTGATACTGTGGAATACTCATTTATTGTTCATCCGCCATGGTATCGGTCCATCGTAGCTTATTTAATATATAGCCTGATGTTGCTGGCCGTGCTATATGGTTTTATGCGCTGGAGGACCTGGCGGATAAGGAAAGAGAGGGATGAATTGGAACTGCAGGTCAGGGACCGTACCCAGGAGATCGAACAGCAGAAGGATGAGATCGAACAGCAGAATGAGGAACTTCAGATCACGCTTGAGAATTTAAGGGAAACTCAGGTGCAACTTATTCAGTCGGAGAAGCTGGCGGCACTCGGTGGACTCGTGGCAGGAGTCGCGCATGAGATCAATACACCGGTAGGTATAAGTGTTACCGCTGCGTCCAGCCTGGTGGAAGAGACAGACAGAATGGCCGATCATTACAAACATAACCGGATTTCCCGGGCCGAGTTCAAGGACTATTTAAATACCGCAAGCCAGTCTGCAAAATTGATCCTGTCCAACATGGAACGTACAGCCACCATGGTCCAGAGCTTCAAACAGGTGTCTGTGGATCAATCTACCGAGCAGCAGCGCAAGTTTAAACTGAGAGAATATTCCCAGGATGTGATCCGCAGCCTCTATCCCCGCCTGAAAGGTAAAAGGGTAAAGATCAACCTTGACATAGACGATCAGCTTGAAATGTACAGTTACCCGGGGGCATTTTCACAGATCCTGACCAACCTGATCATCAATAGTCTGGTGCATGGATTCGATAAGAGTGACAAGGGGAACATCAACATATCCGCCCGACAAGCAGATGAAGAGCTTTTCCTCGAATACAAGGACGATGGGAAAGGGATCCCGAAACAAAACCTGGAGAAGATCTTCGATCCGTT
>DAOWJB010000059.1 GCA_030640625.1 Bacteroides sp. | reverse complement strand
TCAGTCCGGAGTAAACTGTTCTTCGTCAATTTTGGGGAAAATTTAAGCCATTGAATGGAGACTTAAATATCTGATATACAGGCAAATAAATTGATTGTTTCTTACTTTTATAAGTTGCGTTTTTATCAGTGGAGATAAGGGGAGTCGAACCCCTGACCTCGTGACTGCCAGTCACGCGCTCTAGCCAACTGAGCTATATCCCCATAAAGGCATGAGTGTGGGTGTGAGTGTGGATGTGCTCGCAGGAATTGCGGTGCAAATATATAAAATTTTTTAACTTAATTGGGTCAAATCAATAACTTGCATCATATTATGAGAAAGCTACTGATATCCAAGCTGTTTGTTGTTCTGATCATCACAACGGGAACTTACAGTTTCTCGCAATCATTTGATTCACCCCATTTCACCCTGGAACACATCGGAGATGGGATTTATGCTGCCATTCATAAACCCGGTGGACAAGCCATATGTAATGCAGGATTTGTGGACCTGGGTGAGGAAGTTCTGGTATTTGACAGCTTTCTTTCAACAGCTGCTGCACTGGATCTGAAGCAAGCAATCAAAGAATTGATAGGGAAACCTGTCAGATGGGTGGTTAACAGCCATTCCCATAACGATCACATCAGGGGAAACCAGGTGTTTAGTCCCGGAGCTTCCATAATCAGTTCTTCAGAAATAAGGGATTATCTGGTAATTCATGGAAAAGAAGAAGCAGAGGAGGAACAATCTCATGCCCCTGGGAGGCTGGCTTTCTATCAGGGGAAGATGCAAGAAGCCCAAACAGAAGAAGAAGAACAATTTGCCCGGATGTGGATAGGTTATTTCGAAGCCATGGTGGAAACCTTTCCGGATCTTGTAATCACTCTCCCCGACGTTGTTTTCAATGATACAATTATTTTATATGGAAGTAAAAGGTCTGCAACATTAATTGAGTTTCAACAAGGTCATATGGAATCCGACATTGTACTTTACCTTCCAGAAGAGCAGATTCTGTTTACAGGGGACCTGGTTTTTAAAGAGATGCATCCATACCTGGCGGATGGAAATCCTGCTGGACTCAAGCAGACACTCTCAACATTACTGGAATGGCCGGTAAATACAGTTGTACCCGGTCATGGAGATGTGGGTAAAAAGGAGGATATACAGGCCATGATCCGATATATAGACATGGCAGAATCTATGGCCGGAGAATTAAAAATGCAAGGAAAAACGCATGATGATCTGGATTTTGCAAAAATACCTGAACTTTACCGGAACTGGCAATTTTCAGTATTTTTTAAGACCAATCTTCAGTTCCTGTACGACTTGATTCCAGTCCAATGACAGAGCTATTGAATATGCTGATTAAGGATCAATAGGTTCCTCTGCCGTGGTATTTTCCATCAAAAATCCACCCGTCAATCTTGTGAGGGATGTGCGGGAACCGATCAGGTTATAAATGGCCTGCAGCCTTCTGAGGGCGGAATTCAGATAAATCAACTGGATATCCCTGTATTCAAAAGAGCTTATGGCTCCTGACCGGAATTTTTCATCGGCGATGGACATGTTCAGCTCAGCCGCTTCAAGGCTTTCATCAGCCACTTCAAGCAGGGCAATCCGGATGCTGTAAAAATCATACAGGTTTAGCAATTCATTCATCAGGGCATGCTCCATCTGCTCAATCTCAACCTGGGCGATTTCTTCATTGATCCTGGCCACTTCAACAGCCCTTTTCCGGGTTCCTCCAGTGTAAATATCCCAGGACAACCTTAAATTTCCATAGGTTGACAGGGCATCAGTACTCCCGATAAACTGTACAGAACCGACATTCTCATCCAACCCTGCCGAAACATACAGTGACGGATAAAGGGCAGATTTTCCCAAGTCGATCTCTTTCTTCTGTAACTGCAAATTGGTGAATTGGTTTTTGAGTGTCTGGTTATTGGACATCATTTTCCCGGTCAGGTCGCCAAGGATATAGTCAGTAGTATCCGGTTCAAAGGGATCCGGGAAATTCCAGATCATAGATGGATCTAATCCAAGTAAAAAATTCAGGTTACGAATAGCGTTCCTTACGATAACTTCCTGGGTCATAAAAAGGGCCTTATCGTTCAGGTAAACATTCTTGGCTTGCAAAACCTGGTAGGTGACCGTACCTCCCAATTCATAGCGCGCCTGTTCATAGGTGTACCGGTCTTCTGACAATGTCGTCACCGTCCCCAGCACCTCCAGATTCTCCTGTTGGAGCAAGACATCGTAATAGGCCATGATCACATCCTCGATGGTATTTTCAATAACCACGCCCAGTCTTCCCTGGGATAAATCTTCAAGTGACTCCAGTTTATCCTTCGTAAAATTCACCCGGAAACCATCGAAGATGGTCCAGTCCAGTCCCACCCCGGCATAGAGTCGATTGGTCCGCTCATCATCCGTAAAATTATAACTGTTGTTTGAACTTGCATCAAAACCTATGGTTGGGTATCTCCCTGCATTCCCCCAGTTGTTGTTGATGGATGCTATCTCCACATCGGACTTTGAGATCCTGATTCCGTAGTTATACTCCAGGGTCTTGACAAGGGCATCAGAAAGGGTAAGATCTTCCGGCTGACCATAAACGGAATATGAAGAAATGAAAAAAGCAATCAGCAGGTTATAGATATAAATATTACGATTCATCTCAAAAATTGAATTATTCACCTTGTTTATTCGGTCCTGGTTCATTATAATTTTTTCCATTGGCCTCAAGCATCAGTTTGCGCCGGTGATGAATGATCGCAATTTCCACATCTTCACGTTCAGGTTTAACACCTGTCCAGAATCGCCGGAAAAATACCCTGACATCATTCAGCAGCATGATCAGAATAGGAAAAAAGATCAGGATAAAAACTGTCCCGATAGCTACTCCATATGCCAGGCTGATGGCCATTGGAATAAGGAATTGCGCCTGTACACTTTTTTCAAGAATGATGGGAAAGAGGCCCACCGTAGTTGTGATAGATGTCAGGATGATGGGCCTGAGCCTGATCTTTCCCGCCTCGATAACTGCCTCTTTCACTTTCTTACCCTCAACGAGCAAACCGTCATATTTGGCAAGGAATACGATCGCATCATTGATGATCACCCCTGTTAGGGCGACCATCCCCCAGAGGCTCATAATCGATATTGGTTTTCCATGAATCCCATGCCCCCAGAATACTCCCAGCATGGATAGGGGGATCATGGCAATGATGATGATGGTCTGGTTGATACTCCTAAAATGCAGGATCATGACCAGTATGATAATAATAAAGGCTACGCCAAAATATTTATAGATTTTATCAATGGCCTCCCTGCTGAACCGTCTCTGTCCATGAAAAATAAAACGAATCCCTGCAAATTGTGACTGGATATCAGGCATGATATTCAATTCGATCTGTTCAAGTATCTCCGGTACAGAGGCATAAGGATCTACTGTTTCGGCATCCACGCGGATCTCTCTTGAACCATTATACCTGTTGATGGCTACCGGTCCCCGTTCCATATGATAATCGGCCAGTTCAATCAGGGGATACACACCGGAAGGAGTTTTAATCTTCATTTTCTCCATCTGTCCTATCGTCAGCCGGTCCTCCTTGGGGTATCGGACCCAGATGCGCAATTCATCACGCCCTTCCTGCAGCCGCTGTGCCTGTCCACCGTAAAAACCCTGCCTCACCTGCCTGACGATGGCATTTTCATCGAGTCCCAAAAAATAGGCTTTTGGCTTCAGTTCCAGCCTGATCTCCTGCTTTCCCAGGGCTACATTCTCATTGATGTCCTTTAATTGTGGCAATTCTCTCAAACGGTACATCAGGTAATCTTTTGCTTCCTCTAATTCTGCAAGGTTCTTCGACATCAGGCCTATGGACACCGGCGAGCCCCACCTGTTCCTGCCGCCGACCGTGTACTTGCGCGCTTCTGGAACCGGACCTATCTTACGGCGGACCATGTTGGCAATATCAAATCCAGCAATTGAGAGTCCCTCGAGATCACGCGGATAAACCCTGATTTCGCCAGCATGCGCACCGGATTCCTGGCGGTTGAAAGCAGCTCCCACGCTGGTCTGTACCCTTTCAATAATATCCTCATCTAATCCCATTTCCTCCACCAGATCTTCGTTGACCTCCCATATGGATGTTTCAAATCGTCTCAGAAATTCGACGGTTTGTTTTTCCCCATCCCCAGGAGTAAAAGCCACATTTACGACAAAGTTGTCAAAATCGACCGATGGGAAAAAGGTATTTTTAATGTAACCCCCCATCCACAAACCGGCTGTAATCAGCATCAGGGCGACAGGTATGGCAATCACTGCATGCCTCCATTTAATCAGCCAACCCAGCATATGATGGTAGATCCTTTCCCGCAGCCAAATGATGAAACCCTCAAAATATTTTTTAATCCCCCTGGTTTTGTTTTCCAGACTTTTCCGGCTGAGCACCTTGGGATTGGCGAGATGTGCAGGCAGTACAAAAAACGCCTCGAACAGCGAAAAGAACAGGCTGGCTATCACCACAACTGCAAGGTGCAACATCATCTCCATGGTCGTTCCCGCCATGAATAATAGTGGAGAAAATGCGATGATGGTAGTGGTTACAGAAGTGAGTACGGCTGGATATACCTCCATGGTTCCGTCCACGGCGGCTTGCATGGGACTCTTCCCCCGTTCAAAATGCAAATAAATATTTTCCGCGACCACGATCCCGTCATCTACCAGGATCCCGATCACCAGGATCATCCCCATCAGGGACATCATATTAATGGTTACTCCATAGAAGTAAGCAAATACGAACATGGCCAGGAAACTGAAAGGAATACCCCAGGAAACCCATAGAGAGAGCCGCAGGCTAAGGAACATGGTAAGGGTCAGTATAACCAGGAATAAACCAATGAGGCCATTTCTGGTCAACAGGCTGAGCCGGCTATCCAGAATATCCAGGAAGGCCCTTGACATATTCAGTTCAACCCCGGCATTCCTGGCATTGAAATCATCCATATAATCCCGGGCAAAATCTGTTATGGCCTCCAGGTCTTCTTCCGGAAGTTTTTCAACCCTTATGGTAACCGCAGTTCTTCCATTTAGCCAGGTTTTATTGGAAGTATCGGCAAATTTCTTTTTCACTTCGGCGACATCCCTGATCCGCAGGTATCCACCGTCAGGCTGGCCTCGAATGATGATGTTTCCGATCTTGTTGGGATCTGTGCTGCGGGACCGCAGACGGATCAGCAATTCCTCGTCTTCTGATTTAATTTGTCCACCGGAAACATCCTGGTTATTATCCCGGATGGCCTGTGAAATATCATCAAAGGTAATATTGTACCGAAGCAGCATTTCCTCTTTCGCTTCGACGGAAATTTCCGGTTGGGGGTATCCGGACAAGGATATCTGGCTCATTACCCCTGAATTAAAGAAATCTTCCTCGATGCGCTGTGCATAATCCTTGAGGGTCATCAGGTCGACTTCTGTTCCTTCAATGGGGGAAAGACTCATATATAAAGCTGACATCCGGGATCTTCGCTTTGAAACAATGGGCCTTTCCGCTGCAGAAGGCAGGGCGGATATGCCATCCACCGCATTTTTAACCTCAATCAGTACCTCATCAATATCATATTCACCTGTTGTTTCAATGGAGACTCTGGACCGGTTCTCAACAGATGTTGATGTGATCTCTTTGATACCTATGAGTCCCCTGATAGCCTCCTCGATGCGGGAAGTAACCCCCTCCTCCATCTCCACGGGGGAGGCTCCCGGATAGAAAACTGAAACGCTGATAAATCGGCTTTCTGTCTCCGGGAAAAAGGATTTTTTCATGGAGGTATATGCAAAGACACCGGCCAGAATTACGAAAAGGATGGCCAGGTTTGCATAGATGGGATATTCAACGAATTTTTCAACTAATTTCCTCATTGCTTCAGATCTTGGGATTATTCAGGCTGGCCCTGGTCCGTTCTCTTTTTCTTTTCCCGGGCTTTTTCACCCTCTTCCCCTGGCTTCTTCCGTGCGGCCTTATCTTTTTTCTGACCGCTTGCTCCCTCAGGTTTATCAGCCGGACGCTCTCGCTCACCTTCGGGACGCATACCAGGACCCTGGCCAATGGCCGGCTTGTCCTGCTGCTCTCCCAATCTTTCCACAAGGGTTCCTTCCAGCACATTAATAAGGGGCTGCATGACCAGGACTTCCCCTTCTTCCAGGCCGTTGAATATGAGGGTCTTTTTATTTTCCTTGATGATATTTGCCACCCTCTTCTCCAGACGGTTATCGACAATCACGAAAACTTCATTGGTATTAAAGACAACGTTGCGGGGAACTTCCATGGCATTTTCAACAGGATGACCCGGGAATTCTGCCATTAAATATTCTCCAGCAAGCAGGGCCGGATTGCGATGGTTCTGAATCTTGATAAATATGGCCTGGGATTGTGTATTTTGGTCCACAAACTGGCTCTTGCGGATCACTTTCCCCTTCCACGTAAGGCCCCTTATGTCGGACCGGACAGTTACCGGGTCTCCGATCTTGATCCAGGCAGCATCAAACCGAACTACCGGTACTTCGAGTTCCAGTTCATCCGTCCGGATGGCCTTGGCAATTCTTCCCCCGGTATTGGTATATGATCCAACTTCCAGGTTCACCTCTGTAAAAGTACCGTCAAATGGAGCAATGCTAGTACGCCTGCTAAGTTGCAATTCATCTTTCCGGATATTGTAGTATTGGCTTAATACATTCCGGCTGGTCAGGAATATCTTGATCTTTTCATTTTCAACCTCGGGAAAAGCCGGAAGGGGATGATCCAGGCTGATGGATGAGAAAAATTCCATATATCCCTGCTCATGTTCAGGAAAATCAATTCTGATGTCCGGAAGCAGGTTTGCCAGGGTATTCAGGAACTGGCTTTTGCTTGCTTTCAGTGCCAGTGCGGCTTCATCGGGATAGACGACAAACAGGATATCCCCCTGCGAAAATTTCGCTCCTTTTTTAAGTGAGACATCACCCTGCTGCAATCTGCCCGAAGCCTCAGCAACAATGTCCACTTCAGCAATGGAGGTGAGCCTGCCGTCAGCCGAAACCGGGGAAATGATTGTGGCATATTTCACAGCTTCCGCTTTCACGAACCTTTTGGCTTCCATGAGCGGACGCCTTTGCAAATCTTCCTTCTGCGCAGCCAGGAACCTCATCAGCCCATATGCCAGTCCCACAATAAAAATAAAGGCCGCAATAACTACGATCCTTTTATCAATTTTTCTCATTGGTTTTATTTAAGCATGCAAAGATACAGATATAATAAATCTTGGACTAATGAAACAATCAATGGTTTAATCGAAACCAGTTGATAAATTCTGGCACAGAGATATGATCCCTGCCGGTAACTGAAGCAAAGTCAGAATCTACATCAAAGGCACCATTTCGAATACCTTCATATATCCCTGCGATAATGGTCCCGAAGACTACTCCATGGGCTGCTATTCTGTCTCGTCTGTATTCCTCAACGCCCACTGACTCAAATTTCAGATCGGATCCATAGACCAGGTTTATTGCATCTACAAGTTCCTGCTGGGTAAGGGCTTCACCAACAAGGTTAAATACCGATCCATTCAATTCATCCCGGGTGATCATTTCAAAGTACGCCCTGGCGAGTTCATCCCGGCTGGTATAAGCACACTTGCCATCTCCTGCACAGTTTGTTATTTTTCCATCATTGAAATAATAATCCAGGTATTCGAGGTCAGCTTCAAGGTAAAGACCATTCCGCCCGATAGACCATTCCAGTCCACTATCGATAAGATCCATCTCCGTATTCCGGTTTGCTTTAATAATGGCATCAAATGTACATTTACCCGGCTCACCAAAAATACTGGTGTAAACGAGTTTTCTAACGCCAGCTGTTTTCGCTGCATTGATTACATTCTGGTGTTGCTTGATCCTTTTATCCGGTGTATCCATTCCTGATACCAGCAGAACTACTTCTATCCCTTTCAAGGCATCCTGGAAATCTTCCTGGCTATTGTAATCTCCTCTCCGGATTTCCACTCCCAAATGGGCAGCCTTTTCAGGGTTTCGGGCAATGCCAACTACACTTCTGTCTCCCAGTTGATTTTTTGCTTCTTTCACAATGGCTGAACCAAGCTGACCACTTGCTGCTGTGACGGCTATTTTCATGATAAAAATATTTGTTTAAATCCGGTGCAAATTACTCAATGCCTTACATATCCGGTGTTAAAAAACTGCTAATAAAGCTTGCCTTGCACTACCGGTATATCTGCTGGGACAGAACAATCATTGGATGAATTATTTGATCCACGACCTGATGGGATGGCTACGAAAAAAAATGCCTGCTCCCATAAGTTGAAGCAGGCATTAATTGAGTCAAGATTTTATCTAGAGTGACCAGCCTTCCCGGTAGTGATGCTTGATCAGCTCAGAAGCAAATGCAGTTGCATTGATCGGTTCTGTATATTCCGTATTGAAATGTGGATGCCCGTCGATGACATCAAATTCATCTAATGTAACAATCCTGATCGTATCCGAATCACCGATATTGGTAAACTTCATATTCTTGCCATCCCAGTGAAGTTCTTTTTTAAGGTCTTGCAGCCGGACCGCCACCACACCCATGACCACCATTTCGTTCAAGGGGCCGGAATATCCGAAGTTCGAGCTTGCTTCCAGCCTGTCTTCGGGGCTTTCCTTACAGGCCCTGACCCAATCCATCTGGTGTCCGAGATCCACCCTCCTCAGGTATTTTTCAGGCTTCTTATAGGATGCTTCAAGCGATTCCGGCAACAGGTATGGATCTCTGCCATAGACACCACACATAATTTTTCCCTTGGTACCGATAAACATACAACCTCCACCTCCGTCTCTGCCCAGTAATTCGCCAGCCGGGTGATCTTCAGGCCTCGGGGGCAGGAGTCCGCCGTCCCACCAGGTAACCTCAACCTCCGGCATTTTTACCTTTTTGTATTTGGATCTTTCAGGGAATGTGTATTTTACAACTTCTGCGACCGGGGCACATTCCGTATTAAAATTGGTGGAACTTCCCTGTACTTTGGTGGGATATTCCAGCTTCAGGGCCTTAAAGACCGGATCCATGATATGGCAAGCCATATCACCAAGGGCTCCCGTTCCATAGTCCCACCATCCCCGCCAGCTCCAGGGATGCAGTATACTATGGTAGGGTTTCATTTTAGCGGGTCCTATAAACAGATCCCAGTTCAGGGTATCTGGCGGCCATTCGCCTTTTGCCGGACGCTCGAGTCCCTGAGGCCAGATGGGTCGGTTGGTCCATGTGTGGCATTCCTTGATCTCCCCGATCGCACCGTCCCAGATCCATTCACATATCTGTCGTATCCCTTCGCCTGAATTTCCCTGGTTACCCATTTGTGTAGCCACCTTGTATTCCTTGGCAATCCTGGTCATCTCATGGGATTCCCATACGGAATGGGTCAGTGGTTTTTCGCAGTATATATGCTTGCCAAGTTTCATGGCATTAATGGAAACAACGGCATGGCTGTGGTCGGGGGTCCCAACCACAACTGCATCGATACTGTCCGCCATTCTGTCAAACATGACTCTCCAGTCCCAAAACTTTTTAGCATCCGGGTATTGACTGAATGTTCCCTTGGAATAATGCCAGTCCACATCACAGAGAGCCACTATATTTTCCCCTGTTATTTCCTTGAGAACGCCACCTCCGCGCCCACCGATACCTATGCCGGCAATGTTCAGTTTATCACTGGGGGCTTTGTGTCCCAAACCTGCTATAACATTGCTGGGAAGGATGGTAAACCCTGCAGTGGCAGTGGCAGAGGTTGCAATAAATGATCTCCTCGAAAATCCGGAGTTTTTCTCCTTACTACTTTCTTTTTTCATCATTTGGTTTTAATTTTATTGATTAATGGATTACTGTTTACTGAAATGGTTAAACCAGCCTGAGGGTTCTGAGATTAATATTTTTTTTTGAAAAAGTCTACCTTCATTTTCTTGCTGTCTTTCGCCCATATCCGGATATTATCAATCTTACCTGAATCATCAAATGAACCAAATCCAATATAGCCATGTTGGAAAGTATTATCATCTGCTACCATGATTGGTGTATCCATGTCATCAAAATACACCTTGATGCTTCCATTTTCTGTGAGTCTTTCCAGGCGAACATGGTGCCAGTTATCATCAATCCATCGTATCCCGTCAGTCGTTTCCCTGGCAATATTTGTCTGCGGTAAATCATTGACAACAAATACATTGTGTGCATTTTGATCGGCACTACTGGCCATATGGACATAATAGAACCTGGTTGAATCCTGGAAGCCAAAAAAGACACACATGTCCCTGTGCCCATATTCCCTGCCTGTCTGGAGGATATCAGCTTCAAGTACAAAATCCCCCAGTATAAGGTTGTCTATCAGTCCGATGATAAGTGGTGATCTGACCCTGGGCTGATAATCACCTCTCCCGGCAAATTCAAGGGCCAGGCCTTTCTCTTTCCCACTGGTCAAGAACCAGGGACCAGGATCAGAAAAAACAAAACCACTTATGGCTTCATTGTCCTCAAAATCCTGCTCATAGATCAGGGAAAACCCCGTTTTGTAGTCATCCTGCTCTCCGCTTGTCAGTGAAAAAATGAAGGGCATGATGAATAAGCACAATATCCATTTCATAGGCTGATTTTGGATTCGTACAATATACTAAATCTCTCGCTCATGAAGAATTGACAGATCGATCAGAAAATGCTAAATTTAGGTATTATATGCTTCAAAGTTTTGAGTAGGTATATCCAGAACCTCATCAATCAGGGCGAAAACCAGGTGCTAGATTTCAAGTTTGAGATCAGCGATGCCAGAAAAATTGCCAGGACGCTTGTGGCATTTTCCAATACCGATGGCGGTAAATTGCTGATCGGGGTGAAAGATAATGGGAAAATTGCAGGGATCCGGTCAGAGGAGGAATATCATATGCTGGAAGGCGCCGCCCAATTATATTGCAGGCCTGAAATTCCCTTCGAGGTAAAGAAATGGACAATTCTCGGTAAGACAATCCTTGAAGTGAACATTGCAAGGGCAGATAAGCGTCCCTGCCTGGCTCAGAACGATGATGAACGATGGCTGGCCTATCTCAGGGTGGAGGACCAGAACCTGCTCGCCAACAGGGTAATGATGAAAGTCTGGCGAAAAGAGAGGAGAAAGAAAGGGATATTGCTGAAATACAGCAATGCTGAAAAGATGTTGCTGGATTATCTGAAGTCGAACGAGTATATAAGCATTTCAAAATTTTGCAGGATAGGTAAAATCCCGCTCCGAAAGGCTGAGGAGATCCTATCCGATCTTGTCGTGCTAGCCATCATCCAGATCCAGATCAGTGAGAAGGGTGCCCGGTACAGCCTTATTTCTCCAGCCTGATCAATTCCGTGTAACCGGTCAGCTTACCGTTTTTATTATAGCTTTCTTGACGGATGACACCGACATCCCGGGCGATCCACTCGATGCCTTTGGTATGGATGTCAATCATGGCATCGGTGTGAACATCATAAGAGATCTTCAAACATTCAAAGGTGCCAGCCTCGGTAGTAACTTTCTCCATTGCTTCAACCTTCCTGTTGTACACCCTTGTTGTCATATTCATCATGGGCATATCCGGCATGATAAGTTTGATTATTCCCTCCTTAAGGTCATCACCCGGACTCATTTTTGCAGGAAACTCCAGATTATCGCTCTCTATGGTAAACTCCATATCCTCCATTCCGGCCATCATCTCATCGTTCAGGAAATGATCCATATCAAAAGTAAAAACACCATCCTTGCATTCCATGGTCAGATCGGATGTCATCAGTTCCTTTCCCTTTTCATCAAAGAATGTGTTTTTAATGGTCAGGGCAATTGCTCCACCACTGGTCTTTTTATCGATAATTTCCTGGCGCGTTGTCCCGGATATTTTCGCTTTTTTATCATAATGCCTTAATTCGATGAGGGTACCTTCTTCCATCGGATAGAAGAAAGTACAATCCTGCCCTGATCCGGGAAAGATAAAGACCATAAGGCTGATAGCGGTAAGTATTAAATTTCTTTTCATGGCATTGGATTTTAGTAGTTTTCTGTTTCTGATGTTATGAAATTACAAAATTAATGGCAATTCCTGATGGTTTGCCCCAGCAATTAAGTCCTTCCGGTTTTGCTGCTGGAGTAGCTGACAAAATATACACCGGTAAATACCAGCATGGCAGCAATGATTTTTACCGGGGTTATCACATCCTGACCAAGAATCAGGGCAACTATGGAGGCTATCACAGGCTGGGAGTAGATATAGATACTCACCGTGATAGGTTTGACATACCTTAGGCTATACATGTTCAAAAGATAGGCCAGGAAAGTGGTTGCAACTACCACAAACAATACTGACAGTATGATATCAACAGGCAGAGAACTCCACTGCACATTTATTAATGCTGGTATTCCCGGACCGCTTACCAGCAGCAGTCCGAACAAAAAAAGCCACCTCATCAGGGTAATCGGATGGTATTTTTTTATCAGCGGTTTTACGATCACCAGGTACAATGCATAGGATGTGGCATTGGCAACTATTAGTGAATTTCCCAGGACATGGTTATTACCAAAGCTGACTTTCCCGCTGTATAGAATCAGCAAAATGGCACCGGTAGCCCCTGCAATGATGCCAAATATTTTAAATAAGGTGATGGGTTCACGGATCAGGAACCTGGCAATGATCAATACCAGTATAGGAGTGGCTGTCATTATGATGGCTGCATCAATGGGGGTTGTTATGTTCAGCCCGTTCAGGAAAAGAGATTGGTTCAGGGCCACCCCGAATACGGTCGCAATGATCAATCTGGGAATGTCTTTCCTGTCGATTTTTTCCCCTGGCAGGAGTAAGCTGAACATCCAGAACAACATGCAGGCACCAGCAATCCGGGTAAATACAAGGGCGAACGGAGAAAGATGATCAGGCATTACCCGCTTTGCAACCGCATAGTTTATCCCGTATATGATATTGGCGGCGATTAAGGCAAGGTGTGCCCTGACCTGATTGCTCATGATCCTAAACACGGATCATGGCCAGCATAGACTCGAAAATGGGTTTCCCGTCTGTATTGCCCAGTTCAAGGTCAGCAGCGCGTTCCGGATGCGGCATCATGCCGAATACATTCCGATTCTCGTTACATACACCGGCTATATTTTCGATGCTCCCGTTCGGATTCGTTTCTTCTGATATCACCCCTTGTTCATCGCAGTATCTGAACAGGATCTGATCATTCAGGCGCATTGCCTTCAGGGTATCATCATCAGCATAGTATCTTCCCTCTCCATGTGCGATGGGTATCTTGTAGGCTTTGTTCTTGTCAAGAAGTGAGGTTAATGTAGTATTGTCATTATCGGGCCTGATATATACATTCTTACATATGAATTTCTGATTGCTGTTGTGAAGCAGGGTTCCCGGAAGCAATCCAGCTTCACAAAGGATCTGGAAACCATTGCATACACCAAAAACAAAACCACCATCCTGTGCAAACCGGATCACATTATCCATGATCGGGGAAAACCTTGCAATGGCTCCTGATCGCAGATAGTCGCCATAGGAGAATCCCCCGGGTAGAATAATGGCATCCACACCCTGAAGGTCAACATCCTTGTGCCAAAGTTCCACAACCTCCTGTTCCATAATATCCCTTAACACGTAAATCATGTCATGGTCACAATTTGAACCCGGGTAGATAACAACTCCAGTCTTCATGCGAATTGATTTAGTTCAGTAAGAAGGCATTTTGCCCTCAAAGATATAGAAAAAACCTATATTTGAATAGGCTGTTTATACGACCTTTGAGTGCTGTCCGGAGTTTAGGTGCATGGAACTTGAAAACCAGGAAATACAAACTTTTGTTAATACTGTTAGATCACTTTCTGACTATGATTTCACAGAATATTCAGATAAGTCGCTGAAAAGGCGTTTGATGAAAATCCTCCATGATTATCATCTTACGACTGAATCCCTGCTTATAAAGATCTCTGAGAATCCTGAATTCCTGGAACGCATCGTCAAGGATATCACTGTTAATACTACTGAACTTTTCAGGGATCCTGCTATATGGCACTCACTGCGCTATGATATCCTGCCTGATTTTGAGGACCTGTCCACCCTCAACATCTGGCATGCTGGTTGTTCCACAGGGCAGGAAGTATTCTCCATGATGATCCTCCTGAACGAAATGGGTCTGCTTGAAAGATCGGATATATATGCTACGGATATTAATTCAGATGTACTTGAAGCAGCACGCAAAGGAGTTTACAGATACAGGTTCAATGTCGGATACCTGAATAATTTCGATGCCGTTATCAAGGAAAATCCCAGGGATCACAACATATATCACAATGTGCCATATTCAAAATACTTTGTTGTCGATAAAGTCCGTGACAATATCCGTATGAAAGACTACCTGCTGAACAAGCCAGTATATGAGAAAATGGATCTTGTTACAGATCATAATCCCTTTGACCGGGTATTTGACCTGGTGATCTGCAGAAATGTTATCATTTACTTTAATTATGAATTGCAGAACAAAGTATTTAAATTGTTCCTGGATAATATGAACCAGGGAAGCGTATTAGTCCTGGGAGTACATGAAACGATCCTTGGGCCTTACGCAGCCTATTTTAAAAAAAAATTCCAAGCATATTATAAAAAATGAATATTAGGAATATATCTATCAAATCAAGGTTCTTTCTATTGGTTGCCGGTTCTATTCTTTTCTGGCTGCTGGCAGGTTTTCTGATTTTCAGCCTGATCAATAATCTGGCCCGGTACCAGGATACATCCCTTACCGTTCAATCAATTCCCCAAAGGGTATTGAAGATACAGAACGCCATACAGTTTTTTTACATCAACGACCTTCCTTCTGAGGAGTTTCAGCAAAGTGGCAGATCAATAGGAATAGATCAATTTGAAGAGGTTTATCTCGAAACCTATAACATTCTGAGTGATCTTCAACAAGATCCCTACATCATCAATAATCCACTTTTCCTTCAAAAATTAGACCGTCTGATAGAATACCTGACAACCTCAGACAGCTATTTTGAAACAATGGTAAGCAAATCCCGCCAACGGGGCTGGGACAGGTATGGTATCTCAGGCGTAATCATGGAACAGGTCGATGAGATGAAAAATCATCCAGCTACCGGCATTAACCAGGAGATCCCGCAACTCATCAGGGAATTGGAACTCTACCTGGTTTTTCCCCGGATCAGCAGACTAAATTCCATCGAGAATAAGGTTTTTACCCTTGAAGGCATGATTTCGCTACTTCCGGCAAATGAGATCAGACTGAATCCAGATCTGCTGGCCCTGCAAGGATTGCTGAATAGTATTCACAGCCTCCTCCTGCTTGACCATGAACTTGGCATCACCCGTTATGAAGGCCTTCAAAGCCAGATCAGCCGGAGCGTTCATGTTCTTTACGATGAAGCAGAAGCACTGGAAGAATTATTTATTCTTGAAAGGGCATCCAAAGTAAGGCAAATCAACCTAGGAATAGCCATCATCATCTTGTTATCAGCCATTGTTCTGGGAACGGTGCTTCTATTTTTCAGCAGGTCTCTTAGCAACAAGCTGCAATCACTGAATCGATCGATCGGAGAGTTTGTCTCCGGCAAATTTCCAAAAGTGCCATTGATAAAGGGGAAAAATGAACTGTCAGAAATCTCCGTCCTGCTGAGAAGGTTTTCAAAAAGCCTGCAGGACAAGACCAGTTTTGCTGATGCACTAGCTGAAGGCAAAGAAGCTAAAGAACTCGAAACCCTGAGCAAAGAGGACAGTCTGGCAAATGCATTAATCCGTATGGAAAAACAGATCACGGCTGCCAAAGCAGAGGATCTCAAGCACAAACAATCTAGTGAGGAAAGACGGTGGGCAAATGAAGGAATAGCAAAATTTGGTGAGATCCTCAGAATCCATAATAACGAGATCAATGTCCTTGCCGAACATGTCATCCAGGAGCTGGTAAATTACCTGGACGCAAGTGTGGGTGGATTTTTCCTGGTGGTCGATGAAGATGCTGATGTGGGACTAAAACTGATTGCGTCATTTGCCTTTGAGAGAAGAAAATACATCCAAAAACAATTCGCATTCGGTGAGGGTATGATTGGAACTTGTGCCATAGAGCAGGACAAGATCTTTCTTACCGATATCCCAGAAAATTATATCAACATCGCGTCCGGCCTGGGAGAGGGCAAACCCAGGAGTCTTTTGCTCATTCCATTGAAGCTTGAGAATGAAACACTGGGAGTGATCGAGATCGCATCCATCAGTGTTTTTAAGGAATATGAGATCGCATTTGTGGAGAACCTTGCAGATAGTATTGCTTCAGCTGTTGCTACTGTTAAAATGAACATGCGCACTGCCCAGCTTCTGGAGCAGTCACAGCAACAGGCCAGGGAAATGGCCAAACAGGAAGACATTATGCGGCAAAATATGGAAGAACTTCAAACTACCCAGGAAAATTCGGCTCGAAGAGAGTCAGAAATCTCCGGGATCCTCAACGCCATCCATAATTCATCCCTGGTCGCAGAATATAACATGGAGGAGGAGTTAATCAGCATCAATGATAAGTTTCAATCCCTCCTTGAATTCCAGCGTACCCAGTTGCTGGGTAAAAAACACCATGAAATCATCGACGTCAGCAGACACACGGATTCACACAAACAATTCTGGCAGGACATAAGAGATGGAAAAACATTGTCCCGGATAGATAAAATAACCACAATTACCGGACAAGATGTCTGGCTGCGACAGACATTTACACCCATACTGGACAAAGACGGAGAACCTTTTAAGGTATTGAACATCGCAAATGACATTACGGATACCATAAGGCAGCAGGAGTCACTTGAAAAGCAGGCCAATGAAATCACAAGAAAAAACATTGAAATGGGTTCTTTCAGTGATGCGGTTGACCTGGCGCTGATCAAGTGTATCTATTCACCGGCCGGACAGATTCTGGAGGTCAATGAGAATTTCGAAAATGCCTCGGGATATACAGGGAAGGAGATGATCGGAAAAAACAACCGGGCATTCCTGCAACGTGCAGAAAAAGAGCAGTTTGAAAAGATTTGGGATGAGATACTTAAGGATAAACCTTACAGCGGGGTCATACGCCGGACCAAACCCACCGGGGAAGAAGTCTGGATCATGTCTACCTTTACCCCGGTGAAAGATGAAAATGGGAACATCTACAAAGTCTTTCTACTCGGTCAGGATATTACTGAAAGGAAACTTAAGTACCAGCTGCTCGAAGAAGCCAACAAGGAGATAGACAGGCTGAACAGACAATTGGGAGAACGGAAATAACATGTGAAACAACGATCATGTTCACTGTCACGGACCATGAAACTAAGAACATTATCCATACAGTTTCTCAAAATTTTGGGATTGACCTCTCTGGTATGGCCATGGCTTCACTCCGGCTGAGGATATCTCAATTTTGCAGGAACCATCATCTTCAATCCACCAGGAATATAATCAGCCGGATGCTTGATGATCCGCTTTTTTTTGAATCATTCATGCTTGGCATTTCTGTTGGCTCTCCGGATATGTTTCGTGATCCGGAACTGTGGATTAGGCTTCGTGACCAGATCCTGCCTGATATGGTCCGGAAGGTAAAAACACCCCGGATCTTTATCCCAGGTTGTGTCTCGGGTGATGAATTGTATTCAATGGCCATATTACTTAAAGAATCAGGACTGGATAAGCAAATTCAGCTTACAGCAACGTGCAGGAATAATCCCATCAGGAAACAAATAGAATATGGTCATCTTTCCAAAGGCAGATATAGAAATTGCCAGGATAATTATCTTGTATTCCATCCCGGTTCAACCCTGGATAAATATCTCACTGTCCGCGATGGTAAGCGTTTTAGAAAACCCGGATTGCTTAAACAGGTAAAAATCAAGGTGCAAGCTGAGGATCATCTGAACATATCAGTTCCTACAAACCTGATCCTCTACCGCAACCGGATGATCTATTTTAACAGGGATACAAGCCGGCTTGTGGCCAACAGAATGCTTGATCAGCTGCCGGCAGGAACTATTTTCATCATTGGAATAAAGGAATCTGTTAAGCATCTTGGATTGACGGATCGAATCGATGTGGTTTCTTCAGATCTCAATATTTATTTGAAAACAGTATGAAGCATGATGCCCTTGTTATTGGTGGTTCTGCAGGAAGTTTCCGGGCAATCATCCACTTGTTGGAAATTCTTGCCATAGATTTATCCATACCGGTATTCTTATGCCTTCATCGCCTGAAACAGGCTCGAAAAGGATTTGAGGAGACCCTGGCAAATATTGCTTCCTTGCCTTTGATGGAGCCATTCGATAAAGAAAAAATTAAACCTGGCATAATATACCTCGCCCCTGCCAATTACCATATGCTTATTGAAAACAAAAGAACTATCGCCCTGTCTACTGAAGATCCCATTCAATACTCCCGTCCTTCCATAGATATATGCTTTGCCAGTGCTGCTGAAATATATAAACAGCGATTACTGGCCATTTTATTATCGGGTGCAAACCAGGATGGTACCGGGGGTATAGCTGCCGTCAACCGGCATGGTGGTTATACCCTTGTACAGGACCCGACCGATTGCGAAATAACAACCATGTGTGAATCAGCAATTAAATTAACAATCCCTAACCAGATATTAACAATACCGGAGATCATTGAATTTGTATCTTTGTTATGAGATGAATACAGGAGACCGCTTCAGGATCATAATTATTATATCGTATATTCTGCTCATTATTTGTGCCGTTATTCTCTTTTTCGGGCTTTGGAACAAACTGGGTATGAATGCGGAAGTACAGATCGGCAATGGCTTGTATCTCCTTGTTTTTTCCATTGCTATCCTGGCATCTGCGATCTTTATCATCCACCTGCTTGAGGAAAGCCGGGGAAGTCTCTCCGGGGAACCTGAAGAGAATTTGTTGGCAGAAGATGCAGATAGTTCTTCAGAAAATACGATAGAAGCATATGCCTCACCCTACGAGGTGGACATAGACCTTCTGGCTGAAGGCATTATTCCCCGGATCGACTCAAAGGAAAAAATTGAAGACTACGCAGAACGCATACTCAGGAATATGTCAAAGCATTTTGAGATTGTTCAGGGAGTTTTCTTTCTCAAAGACCAGAAAACCCAGGTATTTTATTCCATCTGCACATTTGCCTATACATCTGACAAAAAACCATCAGCCTTTAAAATTGGGGAAGGTATCCCGGGTCAGGTAGCAAAGAATAAAACCCTGATGCACCTGACTGCCATACCAGAAGGCTATTTAAAGATCCAATCCGGCCTGGGTAATTCCTCCCCTACAAATCTTATGATCATTCCTTTACTGTTGAATAAGGAAACCATTGGAATCATTGAATTAGCCTCATTTCATGTTTTTGACAAGGAAACGGTGTGGACTTTCAAGAACCTGGCTAAGATCATCGGAAATGCCATAGTAACCAAAGTCAAAGCAGCTGAAAAAAAATGACGGAAGCCGGGCAAAATAAAAAAAGATTCCCAAAGAAACAATGGTCCATCCTGATCGCCATAGTGTCAGGTTTATTTTTCCCCTTTGCTTCCATCCTTATCATCACCTTTCAAAGTGAGGTGTATTTTACCTTAAAAAACATCTTCAGGATACATCTTGACCACCCTGAATTGTTTATTCTGTATCTATTGCCTGTATGCAGTGCATATTTCGTGCATCTTATTTATATCCGTCAGGTAAAAAACCAGGCATATTTTCGAAATATTATCAACAGAAAGGATGAGACGATAAACAGAAATGCTGAATTTGCCAAGGAAATAGGCAAAGGCAATTACAGCGTTCATATTATCCCTGAAGGTGACCAGGATGTTCTTGGGAAATCCCTTCTTGTCATGAAGGAGAACCTGCTGTCCAATTACAGGAAAGAATCCATACAAAACTGGATCTCTGAGGGCAAGAACCTTATTTCGAATATACTGCGAATATATAACAAGCTGGAAGAGCTTGGGGATCACATACTGGAACATCTCGTGAAATACATTGATGCTATACAGGGTGCTATCTACCTGTATAATGAGGAGGAAAATTCCCTGGTGAGCTTATCTACTTATGCATATTACCGGAAAAAATATATCTCCCAGGAATTCAAAGTTGGATATGGGCTGATCGGACAATGTGCTTTTGAAAAGGATTATATTTACCGGACTGAGATCCCGGAAGAATATTTTACGATCTCATCCGGACTCCTGGGTGAGAAAAAACCAGCCAGTCTGCTAATTGTTCCATTGATCTCTGATGATATGCTCCAGGGCGTAGTTGAAATTGCTTCACTAAACCCCGATATCCCAGAACAAACCATAGAGCTGGTGAAGGAACTCGGGGATATTATTGCCCGGACCATTTTTAATTTAAGGGTAAACCAGAAAACGGAGAAATTACTCCAAGAATCCCAGACAATGACCGTTGAGCTAAAAACCAACGAGGAAAAGCTCAAAGAGAATGCAGAGGAGATGAGGGGCACCCAGGAAGAATTAAAACGTTCAAATGAACAACTGGAAGCCCAGATACTGGAGGTTGAAAATGCTCAGAAAAGACTTCACTGGTTACTTGAAAACGCTTCTGAGATAATTACCATCTATGATAAGGACCTGAATAATACTTATGTCAGTCCGTCTGTCATCACGATACTGGGTTATTCCCCAAAAGAATTTATGAAGGGCAAGGATTTCGAGAGGCTTACACTGGATTCACAGGCAAGGATTAGAGCATTGTTTGACATGATCATAAAGGATCCCGACCTGACACCTACCATTCAGTATAATTACATCAGAAAAGATGGTCAGCAGGTTTCCCTGGAATCTAAATTCCGGAATATGCTGGATGATCCATCCGTTAATGGTATTATCTTGAATATGAGTGATATTACGGAACGACACAGGGCTGAAAAAGAGGAACGTCTCAGGTCCAGGATGCAGTCCCTCTCCGAAAATTCCCTGGATATGATCATCAGGCTCAGTCTGGATGGCCGGTTTTATTATGCCAATCCCGTTGTGGAGGACTACCTTGGGAAAAATCCAGCAGAACTTGTCAACAAAAATATTACTGAGGCCGAACTTCCCGCCGGCCTGAAGGAATACTTTGATATGGCCATTATCAACATGAAGGACCATCCAAAGAAGACCAATAATGAAGTGACCATCCCTGTCCATGCAGGAGAAAGATCGCTGGACCGGATCATGAGCATGGATGCCATTCCCGAATTCAGTGACCGGGAGCTGGAAACCATTTTGATCGTTGGCCATGATATAACAGAAGCTAAAAGTATCGAAAAAGAGATCCAGGTAAAGAACCGGAAGATCGAGGATAGCATCAATTATGCCGAGCGGATACAAAGCAGCATCCTGCCTGACATTCACCAGATCCAGGAGTTTTTCCCAAAATGTTTTATCTATTATAAACCCCGTGATGTGATATCCGGTGATTTTCCATGGTTCTTCCCGGACGGAGACCTGGTTAACATTGCTGTTGTTGATTGTACCGGTCATGGTGTTCCGGGAGCATTGTTATCCTTTGTGGGTTATTTCCTGTTAAATAATATTGTGGATCACCAGCCCGGATTTACAGCCGGACAAGTTTGTGATATGTTGCATGCAGGCGTCAGGAGAACCCTTAAACAGGAATCAGAAGATGCTGATGCCAGGGATGGGATGGATATCGCATTTTGCAAGATCAATCCAAAATCAAAAGAAATTCAATATTCAGGAGCTCATCGTCCCCTTTATCTGCTCCGCAATGGTGAGTTGATGGAGTTTAAAGGGGACAGGAAAGCAATCGGCGGTATCCCGAACAGGAAAAAAGCAGAAAGTCCATTTACCAACCATGTCGTTCCATATAATTCCGGGGATAAGATCTTTTTCTTTACTGACGGGATGTCGGATCAGCTCGGTGGACCCGAAAACAAGAAATATTCTCCTGGAAGGATCAGGAACATCATTACCGATAATCCCGGGTTTACCATGAACCAGTTTAAGAATTATTTCTCACAGGATTTTGAGGATTGGATGCGGGATGCTAAACAAATTGATGACGTGCTTCTCATAGGTATAGAATTTTAGTTATTAAGATTATATGGAAAGCGGTTTTCTTGAGTTCGTCTATGATTTCTACAAATCCATGAAGGCGCATGAGATAAAGCTGGTCTATGAAGGCAGGGTAACCCATCAGATCACCAAGGCATTCATTGCACTGACTGAAGCCCAGATGTCAGAAAATGAGGAAGCCGCCAGCGTCCAGCGAAAGGTCTTCCATGTTATGGTCGAATGCCTGCAGAATATCAGTCGCCATGCAGATGAATATGAATCAGGTGAATCCCTCTATGCCGGCAAGGGAATTTTCATGGTCAGTCAGACCGATGAAACCTGGTGCGTTACAACTGGCAATGCCATTTTTAATGAAAAGGTAAAGGACTTAAGAGAAATGATTGAACAAATAAATGAGTTGAATGAGGAGGACCTGAAAGATCTTTATGTCAAGCAAATGCGCGTAGGGAGGTTATCTGCAAAGGGAGGAGCTGGACTCGGATTTATCGATATCAGAAGAAAAACAAAAAGGAAACTTGAGTATCATTTTCTGCCAATCACAGATTCAGTTTCGTTTTTTCTATTAACCACATTCATACCACGAATATTATAATCCTGTTCCTATGGAAACACTAAAAATTAAAAGTACAGAGGATAGTCCCAGGATACTGCTTGACAAAGAATCAAATATACTGGAAATATCCGGTCGTTCCCTGCCTGAAGATGTTAATACCTTTTATGAACCCGCACTGAGCTGGATTGAGGAATACGCCAAAAACCCTTTGGATATTACAGTATTTAATTTTAAGCTGACCTATTTTAATACAGCAAGTTCCAAGGTAATCCTGGATATCCTCACCCAATTTGAAGAAATGATTGAAGAGGGGCATAATGTCCTGGTACGCTGGCATTACCTGGAAGAAGATGAGGATATGATGGACGCCGGTGAAGAATACTCAGAGATGGTTGATGTCCCCTTTGAGATGGTATCCTATTTGAACCCTTAAATCGCTTCTAAGAGATGAGTGAAGAGATCCTGAAGGCATTGATGCAGCTGTTTGCACTAATTATCAAACAGGATGGGGGTGTTGAGGAGACTGAGAAAAAATATGTGAGGAATTTTCTATCACAACAACTCTCCAGTAAGGAAGTAAGCCAATATTACTCCCTTTTTGAACAACATGCCGGCCTCAAAAAGGAAGGATCTAAATCCACCGACAAGGAAAAATTAACTTCCGTAATAGATTCTGTCAGGGTCCTTGGCATTTGTCGGAGGATCAATAAAACCCTTCACCAGAATCAGAAAATTGTGGTGCTTGTCAGGTTATTTGAACTTGTCAACGCTGACAAGAAATTCACACCTCAGCGTATGGCCATAATTAATACCGTAGCTGATGTTTTCACGGTCCCAAAAGAAGAAACCGCCAGCATTGAGCAATATATAACTTCCGCTGCACCATCCGAGATCAATGATCCCCGGGTATTGATCGTTAATGATTTGGAGGCCAGCCATGACGGAGTCCTGCATCAGCATGCCGAACAGCTTACCGGACTCATGATGTTCCTTTATGTTCCCAGCGTGGGATTGTATTTCTTTCGATACACCGGGGATCATGAATTGTACCTTAACGGGTTGTTAATCAGCAAACACCGTATCTATTTATTTGCCAATGGCAGTACCATAAAACTGCCCAGGGGAAAACCTTTATACTACAGTGATGTCGTCAGTCACTTTTTGCAGGAAGAGACCGATACTAAGATATCCCTCCGGGTGGAAGGGCTCAATTACCGGTTTCCCAATGGGAATATTGGTTTACGCAATATTGAATTCACAGAGAACCAAGGCAGTCTGGTTGGCATAATGGGTGCCAGCGGCGCGGGAAAAACAACCCTTCTGAATATCCTGTCAGGAATTAACAAGCCTAGCGAAGGATCAGTAATGATAAACGGACTGAACCTTTCAACCCAGAAGGAAAAACTCAGGGGGGTAATTGGTCTGATCCCCCAGGATGACCTGCTTATAGAGGAATTATCCGTATTCCAGAACCTTTATTATAATGCCAGATTATGTTTCCGTGATTCGTCGAAAGAGGAATTGAAGAAACTGGTTGACAAGACCCTGGTGAATCTTGGACTCCAAGATATACAGAATCTGAAAGTGGGCAGCCCATTCAACAAACTGATCAGCGGCGGACAACGAAAACGCCTGAATATTGCCCTTGAACTTATCAGGGAGCCATCTGTACTGTTTGTGGACGAACCAACATCCGGTCTTTCCAGTCGCGATTCCGAAAATGTTATGGACCTTCTCAGGGAGCTGGCACTCAAGGGAAAACTGGTTTTTATTGTCATCCATCAGCCCTCTTCTGAAATTTATAAAATGTTCGACAGGATCATCTTCCTTGATGTTGGAGGATACATGATCTATCATGGTAATCCGGTTGAAGCGGTGATGTATTTCAAACGAATGGATGAACAGATCAATGCCGGGATCGGGGAGTGTCCCACCTGTGGTAATGTCTATCCTGAGTTAATATTCAATATCATTGAAGCCAGCGTGGTTGATGAATTCGGTAATTATACGGAGATCAGGAAAGTACCCCCGGAACGCTGGGAAGAATTGTATCAAGAAAATCATGCTGCTGAGGAAATCCCAGACCCTTCCACACCTCCACCAAGGATCCTGAAAGTCCCAAGTTGGATAAGGCAATTAAGCATTTACTGGATCCGGGATCTACGCTCAAAAATCAGCAACCGGCAATATGTTAGACTGACCCTGATCGTCTCACCGATACTTGCTGTTATTCTTGCCTTTATCATCCGCTACATTGCTGACCCAACTTCTTCGACGTATATTTTCAGGGAAAATGAGAACATTCCCATTTACATATTTATGAGCCTGATCGTAGCACTTTTTCTGGGATTGATCGTGAGTGCGGAAGAAATATTCAGGGACCGGAAAATCTTAAAACGAGAGGCGTTTTTAAACCTGAGCCGCTCCGGATATCTCCTTTCAAAAGTGTTCATCCTGATAATTATCTCCGCCATCCAGTGTTTCCTTTTTGTCATTATCGGGAACCCCATCCTTGGCATCAAGGGAATGACATTTGCTTACTGGCTGGCCCTTTTCTCTACTGCAGTCTGTGCCAATATTCTTGGCCTTAACGTTTCGGCTGCCTTCAACTCTGCCATTACCATTTACATCGTGATACCCATGCTCATGATCCCAATGATGGTGCTTAGTGGTGCCATGTTCAGTTATGACAAACTGAACCGGAAGGTAGGCAGTGTTGGGAAGGTGCCCTGGATTGCCGAAATCATGATACCAAAATGGTCATACGAAGCCCTGATGGTGCATCAATTCAAGGATAACCAGTTCCAGAAAGGATTTTATGAGGTTAAGAAAACAGAAAGTGTTGCCGATTTCCAGCAGGTTTATTTGCTCCCCGAATTAAATCGAAGACTGGAGCTGGTCAGACAGGATTTTAATTCAACAGGAAACATCGGATTGTCGGCTGAAGATCTTCATTTACTCCGGAACGAAATCTCCAGATTTAACACCCTGGTACCCGGAAAGACATTCCCCGGAGTGAAACAACTGACCCCGGAGGGCATCTCCAAAAATCTTCTGGATGAGTTGGAATTTCATTTGGAAATCCTCAAGGAATATTATTCCAAAGAATTCATTTTTGCCAACACACAGATCGAAAACCTGATCATGTACTACCAGGAAAACCAGCCCGGTATTTATAATCAGGTCAAGGACAATTACCATAACGAAAGTGTGGAAGAATATGTCAGAAAGGTATATGAGAAAAACAAGATGGTAGAATACCGCAATACACTGATACAACAGATAGATCCTATTTACCTCGATCCATTCCCGTCAGGATTATTATCCTTCAGATCACACTTTTTTGCACCCAGTAAACACTTCCTGGGAAGGTATTTTGACACCTTTTGGTTTAATATAGGATTTATATGGTTCCTTTCCTTTTTGTTTTACATTTGCTTATATTACAATTTATTACATAAAATAATCAGGCTTCCTCAAAAATTAAAATGATTAATTTCTATTTTTGTTTATCTGGCGATTAAAAAATAAAAACTATTATGATTTGGAAAACAATTTTGTTTCTACTCTCAGTTGCAGTGATTTCATCCTGCCAATCAAGAAAAGGCAAACTAGGCGAAGCAGCGCTTGACATGCCTGATTCGTTGGAACTCGCTGCTGACCTGCAGATCTCAGAGGAAGCCCTGGACGAGGTCGTCCAAAGTGTATCCTCCCCCATTGAAATGGCGGCATTGATCAAGGAGATAGGGACTCCATTTTCCCTGGATTACCTGGCGACCACGGATTATGTCGACCAGTACAATACCAGTTTCCAGATGGCTTACAGCCTTGGAGTTTTCGGAGCTGATCTTGGTTATCTAAATATGTACAATAAAGGTACCCAGATCATCGATTATCTGACAGCCATTAATAAACTGGCTGATGGGATCAGGGTGGGTCAGTTCTTCGATTTTACTACTATGAAACGGCTTGCTACAAGCAGGGAAAACATAGATTCACTGATGTACATCTCAGTGAACAGCTTTAATAATATGGATTCCTATTTAAGGGAAAACAACAGGGGACACCTGAGTGCCCTTATGATCACCGGGGTCTGGGTAGAGGGGATGTATCTGGCAACCCAGGTAGCTAAACAAAACCCTGATCCGGCCCTGAATGAAAGGATTGGAGAACAGAAGCTCAATCTGAATAATTTATTCCTCATCCTGAATCCTTACAAGGACCAGAAGCATATATCAGATCTGCTCGCTGAATTGAATGTGATCAAAGCAGAATTTGACCAGGTAGAGATCACTTATGAAATGGGAGAGCCTGAAACTGTAGAAAAGGATGGTATGATCATGATCGTTCAAAACGAGAAAAGCATTGTCCATATCACGGATGAACAGATGCAGCGAATCATTATTAAGACAGAAGAAATAAGAAACAAGCTAATTGCCATTTAATATGATACGGATCCTTACGATAATATTATTCGGAATTTTATTTGTTTTTACTGGTAACCTGCAGGCTCAGACTGCCGCTGACCTGGTAGAAAAATGTGCCAACGATGCTGGTGAAGATGCCACCTATCTAAAAGATTTTGTAGTTAAAATGGGGGAAGCCGCAACCGGATCAAGACCACCTGTCGCCCGTTACCCTCTCGTATTAAGTAAAAACAATGTCTACAGGTTTTCAGTATGTACAACTGAACAATCTGAAGGGAAAGCCATTATCAGACTATACGATAGTAACCGCATTATCTTCAGCTCATATGATCAAGACACAAAGGAAGAATTCAATCCATTCAATTTCCTTTGCCAGAAGACCGGGATATACCATGTATTTATTTCATTCCTTGATGGGAAGTCCGGTGAAGCGGTAGGTATACTGTCTTATGTTACGAAGTGATGAGTAACATGACGTAGCCTGCAAACAGAAGTCCAACCATTATTTCACCTGTCAGTTTTGAACGCAGGCTGAAAAAGTAATAGGATAGGATATATGCTATTGCAATGCCGGTGAAATAGATAAGTTCAACCGACCTGCTGTAAAGGCTGAAATACAGGATCAGCGTCACGGAAAATATCCAGAAATTCATGCTGTAAAACTTCCGCACATAGATTTTAAGTCCCTGGTAAGAACCAATCATCATCTGGCTGGCCAGCAAAATCAACAGCAGCAAGAAGCTGTAGAAAAGGATATAATAGATGCTCAGATAGCTGAAATCATGATCGGGGAGAAAATTACTGATTATTCCCTGCCACCTGGGGGCAATTTCCTGTCCGGTCATATAATACCAGTAAAACAAAAACAGATAAGGTAAGAGGAACCCAAGTATAGTGAATGTCCATTCCCTCCAGCGGAAATTCCTGAGCAAAGAGAGACCAATCCAAATGATTAGCATGAGGAATGCCCCTTTGGCATAAAACAAACTGCCTAAAGAAACCAGGAATGAGGCCTGAAAGTATTCATAGGCCAATCCTTCTTTTTTAAATGTTCCAAAAATAGCCTCGATGCTGATCAGCAGAAAAATGCTGGCAAAAACAGCCGGATTTAGCTGTTGCAGAGGCAAGAAGCTGCTTACCACAAGTAAAAAAATAAAGGATGGAAGATAGGTCCGGCTTTTCAGTAATATGAACTTTATATTAAGCCGGGAGATCAGCAGGGCATTAATGATTAACAGTACCAGGGCAATTCCTTTGGATAAAAAAGCATGTCCTTCAAGTATATCACTCACAAGTTGATACAAGGGCATGGGGGAGTCTTCAAAGGTTATCGGTACCGGCTGAACGATAAAGTACTTCAGCCAGAGCAAGACCCCGAAAACCGGTAAAAGTATGAATTGCAGTGACCGACCTCCTTTTAAGAATTTCAGAAACATTCAGTGAAGCATTTATAAACTAAAGGTCAAAGCCGATATCCCGCCGGTAGTATTTACCCTCGAAATGGATCTTTTCAGATGTCATATAGATCCTCGCCAGGGCTTCGGTCATGTCATCCCCAAAAGAGGTTACAGACAATACCCTTCCCCCATTGGTTAATACCTTTCCCTCATCCAGTTTTGTCCCGGCATGAAATACGACTGATTTTCCCGGATCTTCTAATCCGGTTATCTCCTTTCCTTTCTCATATGTACCCGGATAACCACCTGAAACAAGCATCACGGTACAAACAGTCCGGGTATCAATTTCCAGGGTTTTCTTTTTAAGCTTTTTCTTTGAAACGGCTACAAAGAGATCCAGCAGGTCACTCTTGATCCTGGGCAATACCACTTCTCCTTCCGGGTCACCCATGCGAACATTATATTCAATCACATAAGGATTGTCTAATACATTCATCAACCCTATATAGATGAAACCCTTGTAATCTATTTTTTCCCTGTAAAGACCTCCTACTGTTGGTTTAACGATTTTTTCCTCTACCTTCTTAAGGAATACCTTTTCCGCGAAGGGTACAGGTGAAACGGCTCCCATCCCGCCTGTGTTTAGTCCCGTGTCCCCTTCTCCAATCCTTTTATAATCTTTTGCTTCGGGGAAGATCAAATAAGATATCCCATCCGTCAATACGAAGACCGACACTTCGATGCCGGGCAGGAACTCTTCGATTAACACATTGGCACTGGCATCTCCAAACTTCCCCTCGAGCATTACTTTTAACTCCTGTTCGGCATCTTTAAGACTTTCAAGGATCAGAACTCCCTTGCCTGCAGCCAGTCCATCTGCTTTGAGAACATAGGGTGGCTCAAGTGATTTCAGGTATTCCACACCCTCCTGATAGGTATCCAGGGTTACATTCTTATACCTTGCCGTAGGGATATTATTCCGGACCATGAATTCATTGGCAAACTTCTTGCTTCCTTCCAGTGAGGCTCCAATTTGGGAAGGGCCTATCAAGGGGATCTTTTTCAGTTTTGGCTGGGTAGTGAAATAATCATAGATCCCTGCCACAAGCGGTGCTTCTGGTCCCACGATCACCATCTCAATATCATTCTCAAGGACAAATGTCTCTATCGCCAGGAAATCAGTCACAGACATATCTACATTTGTCCCCAATTCCGCTGTCCCGGCATTACCTGGAGCCACAAATAAGGATGTTAACAACGGACTTTGCGAGATCTTCCAGGCAATGGCATGTTCACGCCCTCC
>DAOWJB010000104.1 GCA_030640625.1 Bacteroides sp. | reverse complement strand
GAATGGCGGTGCTGCTTTCTGGTCCGGGAAAGCTTTGTCCAATGATAAGGAGCGATCTGCCATTGCCGGGGGGATCATGGGAGCTTTGCATGTGCATCACCTGGCAGCGCTCTATGAGGTCCCGGTAATCCTACATACCGATCATGCTGCCAGGAAATTACTGCCATGGATCGATGGATTGCTCGATGCGGGTGAAAAACATTTTAAGCAAAACGGAAAACCCTTGTACAGCTCACATATGCTGGACCTCTCAGTAGAGCCGCTTGAGGAAAATATTGAGACATGCAAACGCTATCTGGAAAGGATGAGTAAGATGGGCATGACCCTTGAAATAGAACTTGGCGTGACCGGTGGAGAAGAAGACGGGGTGGATCATTCCGATATAGACAGTTCCAAACTTTATACCCAGCCCGAAGAAGTGGCCTATGCCTTCAAGGAGCTCGGCAAGGTCAGTGACAGATTTACCATTGCTGCCTCCTTTGGGAATGTCCACGGTGTCTACAAACCGGGAAATGTCAAGCTTACCCCCAAAATATTGTTGAATTCCCAGAAATATATCCAGGACAAATACAATACGGCGGACAAGCCGGTTAATTTTGTTTTCCATGGTGGATCAGGATCCAGCCGTGAAGAAATACGGGAGGCTGTTGGCTATGGCGTGATCAAAATGAACATCGATACAGATACACAATGGGCTTACTGGGATGGCGTAAGGAATTATGAAAAGGAAAACCATGATTATCTGCAGGGACAAATAGGTAATCCCGAGGGAGAAGATAAACCCAATAAGAAAAAATACGATCCCCGGGTCTGGCTGCGTGAAGGGGAGAAATTCATGGTCGAGAGGCTGAAACGGGCTTTCGAAGACCTGAACTGTATTGACAGGAATTAATCCGGATCATCTATACGATATACCGCGAAGATCATCATTAAGCAATGAGATCTTTGCGGTTCATTTTTTATAATCATCTATTATGGCAAGTACTTCCCCTTCAGGACGTGAAAGTTTTTCCAGCAAATTTGGTGTGATCGCGGCAGCGGCAGGTTCTGCGATCGGGCTGGGTAACATTTGGCGTTTCCCCTATGTCACAGGTGAAAACGGAGGTGCAGCATTTCTATTGATCTACCTGGCTTTTGTAGCCCTGGTCGGCATTCCTGTAATGATGTCTGAATTTATAATTGGCAGAAGTGCACAGAAGAATGCCGTCGGCTCCTTCAGGAAGCTGGCCCCACGTAAACCCTGGTTCCTTGTTGGCATGATGGGGGTGGCAGGGGCCTTTGTTATCCTGGCTTTCTATGCTGTGGTGGCAGGCTGGACGCTATCCTACCTGTTTGATTCAGCCAGGTACCTTGTTTCACCGGGAAAATACGGATTCAGCGAGATGTCTACCGAGCAGTTAAGAAGCTTTTTCCAGGATGGTTATGATTCTTTTCTGACGGGGACCTGGAAACCCATCCTTACCTTCCTGGCCATGATGGGACTTACGATCACCATCGTACTTTCCGGTGTACGGGATGGCATTGAAAAATATTCCAAGATACTCATGCCCATCCTGCTGGCCATCCTTTTTATGTTGGTGATCAAGGGCGTTACCCTGGAAGGTGCCCGGGAGGGTGTACGATTCCTTTTCAAGCCTGATTTTTCCCAGATCACAGGCAATACCATACTGGTGGCATTGGGACAGGCATTCTTTTCCCTGTCCGTAGGGATGGGTACATTAATCACCTATGGTTCCTATATCCAGAAAAGGGAAAACCTGGCCAATACGGCTGTCAGTGTTGCATTTGCCGATACGCTTATTGCTGTTGTAGCTGGACTGGCCATCTTCCCTGCAGTCTTTGCCTTCGGGATCGATCCGGATTCAGGCCAGGGACTGGTTTACATAACCCTGCCCGTGATCTTTCAAAAAATGGCCTTCGGGTCGTTCTGGGCCCTGCTGTTTTTCCTGTTGCTTTGCCTTGCAGCACTCACCTCCACCATATCCGTTCTCGAAGTGGTGGTTGCGTATTTTTCAGAAGAACTTGGCATGAGCAGGAAAAGGGCTACATGGATCGCCGGTTCCTCTATCGGAATACTCGGACTGGTGGTGACCATGTCATGGGGCCCCCTGGCCCATGTAACTTTTGGAGACCTGAATATATTCGGACTCTTCGATGCTTCTCCGGCATATTTCCTTCCCCTCGGAGGATTTTTTATTGTGATCTTCGTGGGCTGGTTCTATGGACGCGATAAAAGCAAGCAGGAATTATCGAGTGATGGAAAATTCTCAATACGTTATTATCCATTCTTTATTTTCCTGGTCAGGTATCTTGCACCCATCGCTATTGCATTGGTATTTCTGAAGGTGATCGGAGTGATCAAGTTCTGATGGTTGGCATGATCCGCAGGATCCTCAGGGCCTACTTGTCACTGACCCGCGGTGAGCGGAACGGGTTCTTCATCC
This sequence comes from Bacteroides sp., assembly GCA_030640625.1. Lineage (GTDB taxonomy): Bacteria > Bacteroidota > Bacteroidia > Bacteroidales > SM23-62 > SM23-62. The sequence goes on along the minus strand of DAOWJB010000104.1, from coordinate 2,976 downwards.
TGATTTTATTGATCATGACACTGCTTCTGGGAAGGATCTTTATTCCCGGAATGGTTCATCCTTCAGTCCCGGATTTTAAAACAGCAGAGCAAGACTTCAGGGCATTCAGGGAGGTGCTGCAGGATGCTGAAGCTCACGATCCAGTGGCCACAGGACACAGCGGATACTCCAGATACCCCGCTTCACCCAGATACCCCGCTTCACCCAGGTATCCCGTACATCCAGAACATCCCGGAACTGAAGCTGCCATTCAATATTTCGACTTTGACCCCAATAACATATCCTATAAGGAACTCCTGCAACTCGGCCTGTCCTTGAAAGTTTCGCGGACAATGTTGAATTACAGGAACAGTGGGGGCGTTTTTTACGACAAGACGGATCTCCTGAAGGTGTATGGCCTATCCGAGGCAGATTATATCAGGCTGGAACCATATATATCCATTGCAACAATACCGGCATATCCCAGGAAAAAAACGGAGGTTTCGACCTTCGACCTGAACAGTACAGACAGCACCCGGCTTCAAGTGATCTATGGGATCGGGCCGGTATTTGCGAACCGGATAATCAGGTACCGTGACCTGCTGGGTGGATTTTGCAAGCAGGAGCAATTAATGGAGGTATATGGACTGAAGGAGCAACAATATGACGAGATAATCAGGCATGTTTTCATCGATACCAGCTGTTTGCGAAAGATCAACCTGAATACAGCCGAAAGGAAGATACTGTCGGGACATCCTTACCTGAATGCATACCAGGCAGATGCCATTATAGCTTACCGGGATTTTAGAGGTGGACTGCAAAATATTGATGAAATCGTACATAATGAACTGCTGCCTGATTCAGTTTTTGCCCGGATCAGGCCCTATTTTGAGATTGATAGATAAAGGGAACTTTAGCTGAATTATTCATGATATTTCCGGGTCCCATGCAATTTTATCAGTATTTTAACATATGAAGGCTGGATTTTGTCCCCGGTTTTTTGTATTTTGTTAAAGACAGCATAATGCGAACATTATGCCTGATTTAATGATTGACAATCCCATCAGGGACAACGACAAGAGTATTTAACCAAAAACAAAGATATATGGATTTTTTATGAATATTTTTGAATAGTTCTATACAATTTATAAATTTGCGGCTCAATAATTTAAGCTAGGAGAAAATCATGATAGTTGTTCCAATCAAAGAAGGAGAAAATATCGAGCGCGCTTTAAAGAAGTTTAAAAGGAAATTCGAAAGAACTGGTACAGTTAAGGAATTACGGGGACGGCAAGCTTATATTAAGCCATCCGTTAAAAAACGCCAGACCAAAAAGCGTGCAGAGTACATCCAGAAACTTCAGGATATGGAGCAGTAGTCAGTTTATGTCAGCGGGTCTGAACCCGGCACAATCTTCCTTAAATATATTGCTGGTTTTTTTAATAAAAACTCTTTCCCTGCTACTTGATGAATTATAAAGAGTTGTTCTTGGATTATCTCCAATTCGAAAAGAGGTATTCGCAACATACTATACTTTCATACACGACAGACCTGGATCAGTTTGAAGGGTATACCAGTGAACATCTCGAAGAGGAAGGGTTTGACAAGGTGGATGTAAAGATCATTCGTTCCTGGGTAGTCCACCTGATGGAATCCGGCATGTCAGCCCGGACAGTCAACCGGAAGATCACCACACTGAAATCCTTTTACAAGTTCATGATGCGTGAGCAGTACATAAAGATCAATCCGATGGACAAGGTAATCAGTCCCAGGCTCAGCAAAACACTACCTGCTTTTGTGGAAGAGGAGAAGATGGATGAATTGCTTGATTCGCATTCATTCGGCGAGGATTTCCACGGGGCACGGAATAAACTGATCATAGAACTATTGTACCTTACCGGGATGAGGTTGTCGGAACTGATCCAATTGGAGGATCACCATATAGATCTTTATGAGCACACCCTCAAGGTAAGAGGAAAAAGGAACAAGGAGAGAATAATCCCTTTGGAACCTGCCTCTTTCGACATTATCAGGGATTATCTCAGCCTGAGAAAACAGGAATTCCCCGAACCGTCGACACCTCATTTTTTTCTTACTGATAAGGGTAAACCATTGTATCCGAAATTTGTCTATAAGGTTGTGAATAAGTACTTAAGGTTCGTGACTACCATGGATCAACGGAGTCCCCATGTATTGCGTCACACCTTTGCTACACATATGTTAAACAGGGGAGCAGATCTGAATGCCATCAAGGAGATCCTCGGCCATGCGAATTTATCTGCCACCCAGGTTTATACTCATAATACATTTGAAAAATTAGTTGCTATATATAAACAAGCTCATCCAAGGGCATAATCAGGGAGGAATCAATATGAATATCAAAATTCATTCAATCCGGTTTGATGCAGATGAAAAACTGCTTGAATTTATTAACTCAAAAATCCGGAAACTTATGCAGTATTATGACGACATAATTGGTACCGAGGTTTTTCTCAGGCTGGACCGTTCACAGGACCTTGAGAACAAAGTGGTAGAAATAAGGTTATTACTTCCTGGCAATGAGCTTTTTGCGAAAAAACAGAGCAAAACATTTGAAGAATCCACAGACCTTTCCGTTGAGGCTTTGAGAAGGCAAATTATGAAGCATAAAACAAAACTCAGACGTGCCTGAAATAAAGCAAACATTTTTTTTGTGTTATAAATAAAATATTTATACATTTGCGAACCGATTTTCAAGGGTGTTTTTTACCCTGAGTTCTTTGATTTGCCAATGTAGCTCAGCCGGTCAGAGCAGCTGATTTGTAATCAGCAGGTCGGGGGTTCGAATCCCTTCATTGGCTCTGACATTTGGGGAGATACCAAAGCGGTCAACTGGGGCAGACTGTAAATCTGCTGGCTAATGCCTTCGTAGGTTCGAATCCTGCTCTCCCCACAAGACGGCATGAAGGAGTGGGTGTGTGTGTGAGTGTGTGTGATGAGAGTGGGAATGACAGTATG
>DAOWJB010000165.1 GCA_030640625.1 Bacteroides sp. | reverse complement strand
TATCCACTCCCTAAAACGAAGTGGTTTTACGGACATTCGGATAAATTTTAATTCTTACATTTGATCATACGGCCCAATCAGCCCGTTGAACTGCCATGAATGGATATGAAAGGATTATCTCCGCCTTAAAAGGTGAACGGCCGGATACCACCCCGGTGATGCTGCATAATTTCATGATGGCTGCACAGGAGGCCGGCTATACCCAGGCTGAATTCTGCTCCAACCTGCAGAAAATTGCCAATGCCTTTATCCAATCTGTTGAAAAATATCAATTTGATGGAATCCTGGTCGACATTGATACGGTTACACTTGCCGGTGCGGTTGGCGTCCCAATTGATTTTCCCGAAAATGAACCGGCCCGGACAAACAGGGGCTGTATTACTGACCTTAATGGGGTTAATGATCTTGGTACACCGGATATTCCCGGGAATTTGTAACAACTCACTAAGCAAACTTAAACATGCAAACTCAAAAACAGATGATAGGTTTTATCGGTCTTGGTGTCATGGGCAGGCCAATGTCTCTGAACCTGATCAGGGCAGGCTATTCATTAATGGTTTATGACATCAATAAGGATCCTGTAAAAGAAGTGGTCTCCGCAGGTGCCATGGAAGGAAACTCTCCCAGACATATTGGTGAAAACAGTGATGTGATTATTACTATGCTTCCTAATACTCCACAGGTGAAAGAAGTTATTACAGGGAAAAACGGGATCCTGGAGGGCGCTAAAACCGGCAGCATTATCGTTGATATGAGTTCCATCGCACCTATGGCTGCCATCAAAATTTATGAAATTGCATCAGCAAAAGGTGTCGATATGTTGGATGCCCCGGTTAGCGGAGGTGAACCAAAAGCCATCGATGGTACCCTGTCCATTATGGTAGGTGGAAAACAGGAGGTGCTTGACAAGGTGAAGAACATCCTGATGACCATGGGGGCATCGGCCATATTAATAGGAGGTATTGGAAGTGGAAATACAGCCAAACTGGCCAACCAGATCATGGTTGCCTTGCATCTTGCGGCTATGTCAGAGGCAATGGTTTTTGCGGAAAAAGCAGGGGTGGATGCGGAAAAGGTGTTTCAGGCCATCAGAGGGGGACTGGCGGGCAGTACGGTTTTAGATGCCAAACTGCCACTGATCCTGGAACGCAATTTCAAACCGGGTGGTCCTATTAAAATGCATACCAAAGATCTGTTGAATGTCAGGGATACAGCTTTTGAAATTGACGCACCTATCCCCTTGACAACCCAGGTTCTGGAAATGATGAAGGCATTAAAAGTGGACGGAAAGCAGGGGGATGACCACGGCGGGATTATCCAGTACTGGGAAAAACTGGCTCAGGTGGAGGTCAGAAAAAAGTAAGCCTGGTTACCGGAGCAAGGCCGTTCGTTTCTGTTGATCAATAATATAACACTACTTCATTTTTCCGTTGATTGGAACTTAAAATATAATCTGTATTTCCTACTGAAAATACCTGTGTTTGTGTGGGACCGGCATTTTCTTCGATAACCTTCCTCTCGCAGGTCCCTTTTGATAGGTCACTAATGGTAAATGATTCCAGGGCCAGGGATCCACTGCGGTTTCCAACAACAATAACAGGTTCATCATTTACAAATCCACTGCTGAGACCGTGCCCGAAGAATATGTAATCACTGAATCTTAATTCCCATTTCTCGCCTTCCTTTTTGTAAACATTCAGGGTCTCTCCATGAAAGGGCTCGATGGTTACCAGTTCATCCTCCCCGTCCCCATCCAGGTCGATAAATGTCATTTCACTAACTTCCCTGTCAAACATAGACCTGGTAATCCAATCATCATCGGCCACCTGTTCAAGGTAAAAAATTCCCTCGGCTCCCGAGATACAGATGGTTTCCTTTCCATCGATGCGTGTCCGGGTCATGCCATGGTTCCTGGTAACACGGTTATCGATAATCCGGGATTCCCAATCCTTCCCAGGAATATCTTCGAGTAAAACCAAATGTATTTCGCCTGGATTCGACCAGTCCTGAGGATTTTCTTTGTATTTGCTCACAGTGGCAGCAAAAAGATAATTTTTTCCATCCCGGTTCAGTATCTCACATCGATGGGCAAATGGCAGGTGCAGAGCCCTGGTAGAGGCCCAATCATCTCCTGCCCTTCGATGGATGAAAAGTCCTGCCTCCATACCTTTAAACGGGGGGAACAATCCCATGACGGTGATAAACAGATCGGGGTCACCAGGAACCGGAATGAAACTCATCATGCCGCCCGGACTTCCGGTCACCTTGCTTGAGCTGCCATTGGAAATGTCATAAAGGAAAACCTCTGGCTTTGTTTCCGATCCGCCGCCAATATAAAATGATGGTCCAATCTGAAAGGCATTTGCCGTATAAACTGCCTCAATTTCAAGTATTACTTTCTTATTGTACTTGATCATTTAGTTCAATATATCCAGGTTTATATTTTAGTAGAGTAACCGGGCCAATGAAGCCGGCAGGTAATAATTCTGAATTTTTATCCAGGTATTGATTTATTGGGGAAGTTGTCCATGCCTTTCCCGTTGATTTTTGTTGTGCCAAATCTCCTATCAGGCGATTGCGCCAAACATTGGTTGTTATAACTTCGAGTGTGTTCGTGCCGGGTCTTAATACCTCACCCAGTTTGATTTCGCAGCCGGGCTCCCAGGAAATTCCCAAAATGGAATCATTGAGTTTGATCCTGGAGGTGGCACCGGTTTCCCCGGGATTGAAAGAATAGCTATAACCAGGTTCTATCCAACCCGCAGGAAGGTCAAATTCTATATTATAGTTAGCAGTCCCCGAAAAATATTTAATAAATGGATCATCATACGCTGTAAATGAGATCAAATGATCGGTTGTAACAGTCCTGGCATTTTCACTTTCCCTGTTAAACTGGATGGTCCCACTTAATTCGCTGACAGTATATGTTTCAGTTCCCGGAATATTCACCTGATATGAACTTCCAGTATTCGAGACCATGGTAAATTCACCTTTTATCATTGAAAATACTTCTAATTGATTTTTATTTTTTGCTGCAATCCGGGGAAGTATGACCGGTCGGCCGGCTGTTTCACCTGCCGGGAAGATCTTTGTTCCTGCCCTTTGTATTTCAATGATATGTTCGTCAACTCCGGTCTCTTCTAATACAACAAAATATGCCTGACGGGGACGAAAATGAAGTGGGACTCTTGTTCTCGAATTCTCATGCTTATAGATCATGCATTTTTCAACCTCCCCGTTCATCGGGTCCCAAATGGATGGTCTTTTATCATGAACACTGAAAATGAATTCAACTTGTTTTGCCTGATCCGATTGATTAACCAGGTAATAAATATCCTGCTCCCCCAATAATTTGTGATAAAACAGAAAATTATCAGGTTGCTTGTCATTGTTTTCAATATCGGGTGTTATCTTTTCCTGATCGAATATCTCTTCGAGGCTCTTGCCCCAAAATACTTTCCCTTTGCCGTAGTTATTTTCAAACACAGTTGTTCCATCTATGTCACCCCAAATTTTATCAGCCAGTACCTTTAAGACTTGATTATCCGGACCAAAATTTTTCAGAGAAAGACAAGTCAGAGGCTTTGGGCCAACAACAATGGCGCCATCATCAATCAGCTTTTCCAATTTTTGCAGGGTAGCCAATTCCATAACCTGATCATCGGGAAGCAGGAGTATTTTGTATTCGGCCCTGTCGGGAAGGACAATCTTTCCTTCATGCATTTTCAGGTGATTAATCAAGATATCAGGGTTGCAATGATCGGCCCTATATCCATAAGGCAGATTATACAAAGGCCTTTTGGCCTGAAAATCAGGCATCCGGTCGCCAATAAAATAACAAATACCGGATACTGCTTTTCCTTGCTGTAAAATATATTGCTGCCTGGCCTGGTAGGTTGAAAAACTACTGAAATGCTGCCACCAGTGATTATGGCGGTTAAAATGGGACCCCCACTGGCCTAATGTAAATCCGGGTTTCTTCTCAAATGGCTGATGAACATAGCTGTGCAAGACCATGCGGTTAACTCCGAAGTTGAAGGCCATATCTCCATAAAGCTTTAAATCCCAGGGGGTCTCACTATAGTGGGCAAACCCAGTATATGCCTCGGCAGCCAGCAAGGGTTTATTATAGACGACGCATGCATGTGTCGGATTGATGGCACTCAG
>DAOWJB010000278.1 GCA_030640625.1 Bacteroides sp. | reverse complement strand
TGATATAGGAGAAATTGAAGACCCGGCATTAAATTACACCTATGCAGCCCCGGGAGAATATTAAACGATTTTAGCTCAACATTGCCATTAAATAGTAAAATACTGAGTCCGCTAATACTTTAATCCTCAAATACATCAATGTTAAAATTAATTCCATTTAAATGTATCCAGACCCTCTCCGGCGGACTCTGCCTGGTAGTGTATGTTTCATTCTCTCAACCTTTTGCCGTATGGGAAGGATCCCAGCTGGTCCTTGATAACGGAGTCATTCAGCGGCAAATTATTTACAATCCGGAAGGCAGAAACATCTCGACCACCTCACTGAACCTAAACGGCAGTGGAACAAGTTACCTCTCGGAACACTCAGATGAATTCTCTTTTACGGTTGACGGGGTGCGAGTCAGTGGCAAGGACCCCTGGCAGCTATCGGGATTTCGTTCCGCATCCGATGATCTTCAGGGATCATGGGCCACGGTTACCCTGGTTAACAACAGCCGGGATGATCTGAATATTGAGAACCTGGAAATCCAGGACAATATGGTCCATTGCTGGCTCAGGGACCAGGGGGCGACCATCGTGACAGATCAATGGACAGAAAACGTGAAAGTTTCAAAGAACAAGGGATTTGCCAAATATAAACCAGAATAACTATGAAAAAACACACTTCCATAATCATGTTTTTTCCTTTGATTTTCCTGCTACTGACTCCATGTTCCGGTCAATCCGATGGAGATAATAAATGCCCCATAGATGCAGATATCTGGGTACTGGCCGGACAATCCAATATGCAGGGAGCCGGGCGGACTCCGGATACCTTAACCAATGATCAGATTTGGATGCTGAATATGGATGATCAGTGGATGGTCGCACAATGCCCCTTGCACCGGATCTATGAATCCCCTGCCCCGGCCTATTCCATTGCTCAATTTGAACTCTCTTCAGAACCTGATAAAAGCATGGAAAAAACCCGAATCAGGTTCGAGGAGCTACGGGAAAAAAGCAAGAAAAAACCCTTAGGGGGAGTAGGCCCCGGGATCTATTTTGCCAGGCATGTCCTGGAACATACGGGCCGTCCAATAGCCTTGATACCATGTGCCCTCGGCGGTTCAAAAATAGACCAGTGGGATCCTGACAGGATTGTCCAGGGAGACAGTTCCCTTTATGGCACCATGATGAACAAAATAAATTCAACAGGAAGTACTGTAAAAGGACTTCTCTGGATACAGGGAGAGTCTGAAGCCATGCTGCGAAGACAGGACACTTATATGGAAAACCTGCTCAACCTGGTTGATTCATTCAGGGAGGATGTCGGAGACCCGGATCTCCCTGTAATAATTGTCCAGATCGGGAGATTTATTATCAATCACCCTGAGATGGAGCGATCGTGGGAAGACATCCGGGAGATTCAGCGAAATGTACCAAAGAAACGTTCCAATGTCTATACGGTAACAGGTATTGACCTTCCCCTGGATGATTGTGTCCATTTTTCAACCAAGGGAAATAACAGGCTTGGCAGAAGGATGGGTGAATTGGCATTGACAAATGTATATGATGTCACCGGCCATGGCAAACAGATCGACCTTGAATCAATGAAACTGGCAAAAGATGATGAGACCGGATCCTATTACCTTCATCTTCATTACAGTGGGGTGACAGGACAACTGAAGTCCGAGGGACTGCCCAGCGAGTTTGAACTTCGTTTTGGTGATGAGATCAGGATACATTATGTCATCCCGAAAGTAGAATTTCATCCCGATGATAAAGCTGGTTTGAAACTTTTTCTTTCCGGCTTGCACCAGGATCCGGCTCAGGTTACCTGTGGTCCCGGGACAAATCCTTACATGAATATAACCGACTCACTCGATATGCCTATCCCTGCCTTTGGACCTCTTGACATCCCATTAAAAATAACTGAAGAATGAAAAAATACTCCCACCCCCTCGGTTTTCTTGCGCTTGCATTTCTTTTATTTTGCTGTGGGCAAACTGATGTCCATGACAAGGCCGGCACTAAGGCATCCCTGACAATTGTTGAACCAGCAACCGTCGGCGTTTCCTCTGAAAGGCTTACACGAATTGATAATCTCTTCCAAGAATATGTTGATCATGAATATTGTGCGGGGGCATCGGCCATTATTGCCAGGAAAGGGAAGATTGTATATTACAAGGCAATCGGTTATGGCGACCTCGAATCAAAAACACTACTCGAGAAAGATGCCATTTTTAGAGTTGCCTCTCAAACAAAGGCCATTACCAGTGTGGCCATCATGATTCTCTATGAAGAAGGTAAATTCCTGCTGGATGATCCGGTCTCAAAGTATTTACCCGAATTCAGCAACCAGGGAGTGCTCGATACTTTCAATGAGACGGATTCAACCTTCAGTATCATAAAAGCAAACAAGCAGGTTACCATTCGTGACCTGCTGACTCATACATCTGGATATGGTTATCCGGGTAGTCTGAGAAAAGCAATGAATGCACTGTATGCTAAATACGGGATCAATTCAGGTCTTGGTTCAAGCAGTGTCCTGAAGGAGGAGATGAAAAAAATCGCCAATCTTCCCCTGGCACATCAACCCGGGGAAAAATTTACATACGGTCTCAGCACAGATATCCTGGGTTATCTCGTTGAGGAACTGTCAGGGATGAGCCTGGATGAATTTTTTCATGTACAGATTTTTAAGCCACTGGGGATGGGGGATACATACTTTTATCTGCCAGAAGAAAAACATGACAGGTTGATGGGCCTTTATGATGTTAACGCAGATGGAAATCTCTTCAGGAAGACAGCATCAGAGGGCTTCAATACGGATTACCCGAACAGTAACGGAACTTTTTTCTCAGGAGGTGGTGGTCTTTCCTCAACTGCATACGACTATGCGATCTTTATGCAAATGTTTCTAAATGGCGGGACATATAATGGCATAAGATTATTAAGCAGAAGCACCATTGATATGATGATAATCAACCATATCGGTGATCTTGGGTCGGGGAGTTTATTCATACCCGGGGAACCTGATAAATTCGGGCTTGGATTTGAGATCATTTCTCCTCCTGGGTGCTACAAAATCCCGATCAACGAAGGGGCATACGGCTGGGGAGGCGCATTTGGTTCTCTCTACTGGATTGATCCTGAGGAAGAGTTGATTGCCCAATTGGTCATTCAAAAGGTGAAGGATTACGGGGAAATAAGAGGAAAATTCATTACAACGGTTTATCAGGCACTTATCGACTAATCATATGATACAAGTCCATTTGAGGAAATACCTGAGTATTTTAAGCATTTTAGGCGTGCTTTTAATAATCACCCTGACATGCGATATAAATATCGGCTACTCTGACCGGGGCAAACAGGGACAACGTTTCATCTCTGCGGAGATGCAAAAGGAGCTGCTCAAGCTACACCATCTGCAGCACTACAAGGCTCATAAAAACTCGTTTGTATTGGGACTCGAAACCATTTGTAACCGGCCTCGGGCCATCCCTGAAAACGGGCGAAAAACCATACTGGATATTAAGGGAACCGGTAGTTTAAGGCATATTTGGGAAACCCATGGACCCGGCAATTCCCCCTTCATCTTGGAGTTCTTTGTTGATGGGGAAAAGGAACCCAGTATCAGCGGTCCCTTTGATCAAATCGTAGAAGCTGCAAAAGTCTGTTCCCAAACATTTACTGCTGTTGGAGGGACAACCGTTGATTATGATTCCTACAATTTTTACCTGCCCGTACCTTTTGAGAAATCCATGAAAATTGACCTGGTGGCCAATCCAAAAATAGGCCTGGTATTCCTTCAACTGGATTACCGCCTGGAAGATGAATCCATGAAGGGGATCAGGTTGGTCCAGGAGGATAACAATGAAGATGGAAAAATAAAACTGGCATATGAACCCGATCAATCCCTGGAATCCCATCCCCGGGTGACTCTGCCAAAGACGAAAACAAAAAGCTGGCGTTTTTCGGGGGACCGGACCATCCGGATCGATGGACCAGCAATCATCAGACGTTTAGCCATCAATGCAAAACGGGAAGGGGTCAAACTACTGATCCGTTTTGATGGTGAAGAATCTGAAGCGGTAAGTGTGGATTTGGCCGACTTTTTTGGTCCGTTCAGGGGTATCGTATTGAACAACAACCAATGCTATTTCCCCATGCCATTCGGAAAGTCAGCTGAAATTGAGATCCTCGGAAGCAGTCCCAATGAAGAATGGCACCTGGAACTGGATATTGAAAATATCAACAGATTTGAAACAGATTGGGGATATTTCCATGCACTCCATACCAGGGTGGACAGCAGTGTCGCCTACCTCCCATTCCAGGTATTATCAACAAGAGGAAGCGGAAAATGGATAGGGATGACTGTTTATGATACCCATCACGATCATGGTGGTGGTGATTTTGCCGTCATTGATGCAAATACACCCCAGCCCTCATTCCTTCATGGCATTAACGGTGAAGATTATTTCTCATTTGCCTTTTTTGGCAAGGGAGAAAATTTCCCGTACAGTGAAGCTTTCGATAATGATGAAGGCCGCATGAGGGTACATTTTGAAAATCCCTATCCGTTTGAGGAATCAATCACGATAAACTGGGGGGTGACCGGGGGACTCTCTCCGCGATCGGTTGCCTTCTGGTACCAGGATTCCCCTGCAGATCTATCGATGACTGAAATGGAAGCCCGCGGGCGTGAATGGTCTGTGTTTGGTCCCCTTACTGTGAAATTCCTGACTGGTGATGGCAACACACCTGATCTTTCAGACCTGGACAGGGTATTTGAGGTATTACCTGATCCAAAGACGTTTGATGCCGGGATGCCTGTCGAAGCTGAACATATTATTTTCAACAAGGAATTAAAAGGGACCTATCATGGCTGGGCCAGACAATTTGCCTCAGGTCCCCATCTGAATTTAATGTATGCCTATGGGCATGTCATGCCTGAATTAGGTGGCAGTCATCACATGGGTTATTATGCGCGATGTTTGCTGGCACGTACTATAATATCCAGCGACAAAGAAAAGTCAGTGACCCTGCAACTTTCATTTGACGATCCGCTTCAGGTGTTTTTGAATGATAAAAAGATCTACTCCAATGCTGAGCTTTCTGATGGATATGTCACCCAGAATATTGAAGCGGATTTAATAAAAGGAGAAAACAGCCTGCTTGTTAAGATGATGGATACTCCAAATAACAATACCATGTGGGCCGGAATAAGCCTGAGGGTACTTGAGTCCAAGGAAAAATAATCATTTGAAACCATAACAACTTGTAAAAATGAATACACGGGTAATCGTAGTTTCTGTTCTTTTCAGCCTCTTCGTTTGGCAGCCTGCAATCTCAAATCCAGATGACAAAGAGAATAAAAACTTTTCGAAGCAAACTGTGATGATCCCGGTTGAGGACACGATCAGGCTTTCTACTGATATTTACCTGCCGGATAAGGATGGCCCCTTTCCCTGTATCCTGATCAGGTCCCCTTACAACAAAAACAGTTCAAAAGGTGATGGTGAAATGTTTGCTGGACTTGGGTATGCAGTGGTTATTCAGGATACCCGGGGTAAATTTGAATCAGAAGGGAAATTTTATCCCTTTAAATATGATAGACATGATGGTCTGGTGACGGTAAAATGGATAAAATCACAACCCTGGAGCAATGGGAAGATAGCCGGATGGGGAGGGAGCTACCTTGGTTATACACAATGGGCCATTGCAGACCAGTTGGCGGCCATTACGCCATTAGTAACCTCGGCCAATATGTATGAATTGGCTTATCCCTCAGGTATTTTATCACTTGCTACATTATTTAACTGGGGACTCGTGATCGATTCAAAAACTGTGAATAAAATTGAACCTGAGAAAATTACGGCCGCTTTTTCAATACTGCCACTTTCTGTGGCAGATGATTCAACCTACCAAAAGAATGACTTTGTTGACGATTGCCTTGAACATCAATATGAAGATGCGTATTGGGGAACCATGAACCATCGATCAGCCGAACCTTGTCCAATGTATTCCATTGCCGGGTGGTATGATATTTTCCTGATGGCACAGATACGGGACTTTGAAGCCCAGTCCTCCCGGCGGTATCCCGATAGCAGGCTGCTCATTGGGCCTTATGCACATGGTAAAACCCTGATTGAGACTGATTTTGGAGAACATGGTAAAATTCGTAATCACCAGGACAAGATGTTGTCTTTCCTTTCATCACACTTAACAGATGAAAATCATATGGCAGATGAGAAGTCAAAAGATAAGCCTTATTCCTTTTTTATCATACACAGGAACGAATGGTATGAAGCTGAGCAATGGCCACCGGAAAATAGCAATTCCACACCCTACTTTTTGAGCAGTAACGGTACAATTACCACACAGGCAAGTTCATTCGACGAAATTGCGGAGTATACATATAACCCTGAGGATCCATATATGTCACTGGGCGGTACATTCCTTGGCAGTGGAGCTGGTCCGGCCTTTCAGGGACCAAATTTGAATCGTGAAGATCAGGTTGTTTTTGAAAGTGAACCCCTGGGAAAGGATCTGGTATTGCTAGGTCCTCTTGACGCAACAATTTACATCAGCACAGATGCACCTTCTACCGATTTCTATGTAAGTCTGCATGAGATCAGATCGGATGGGAGAATCGTAAATATCCAGGAAGGAGGCAGGACCATTTATATTGATGAAATGTCTGATTCAAGGGTACAGAAAGTAGATATTTCTTTATGGGCAACCGGCTATCAGATAAATAAAGGACATAAAATCAGGGTCATCATTACCTCATCTCTCTTTCCCAGGTATAACCGAAATCTTAATTCGGGCGAGCCAATCTTCAAGGCTATGAACCCACGACCTGCTCATCAAAAAGTATACTTCGGTGAAAAATACCCATCACATCTGAAGTTGCCCGTATTGGACATCAAGTAATTCTAAATACCTAACGACAATGAATAAAATACGGATACTTATTGTTCTTCTGTGCATATTTCAGAACAGCCTGATATTCTGTACAGAACCGACACTTCCTAACATTGTTATTTTTTTAGCAGATGATCTGGGATATGCCGATCTGAGCTGTTATGACAGTGAAAATACGCGGACACCGAATGTAGACAAGCTGGCACGGGAGGGAGTGAAATTTACTGATTTTTATGCGGCTTCTCCCGTTTGCTCACCGTCCAGGGCTGCATTGCTTACAGGAAGGAATCCGAACAGGGTGGGCATATACAGCTGGGTTCCGGATAATTCCCCCATGCATTTGCGTTTGAGTGAGATAACCATACCTGAATTGTTGAGGTCCAAAGGGTATGCTACAGCACATTTTGGCAAATGGCATTTGGCCATGTGGTGTCCCGAATGCGAGGATGACAGTCTGAAATTGAGACCCACACCGGCGGATCATGGTTTTGATTACTGGTTCGGTTGTGATAATAATGCCGTCCCAAGTCATAATAATCCCACGAATTATATGCGCAATGGCATATCAGTAGGACAACTTAATGGGTATGCTTGTCAGTTGGTGGCAGATGAGACCATTGACTGGCTGAATGATCATTGGGATGGGGTGAGACCTTTTTTTCTGAATGTATGGTTTAATGAACCGCATGAGAAAGTTGCAGCGCCTCCAAAATATTCCGAAAAACACCTGAAGAACGGCATGAATGAACATGATGCCCATTATTATGGAAGCATTGAGAACATGGATGAAGCTGTGGGTAGAATTCTGAAATACCTGGATGATATCGGTGTAAGCGATGAGACACTTATCATATTCACTTCAGACAACGGCAGCAAGCTGAAAGGCTCGAATGGTGTTTTGAAAGGCTATAAATCCCAGATCTGGGAAGGTGGGGTCAGGGTGCCTGCAATCATTCGCTGGAAGAACCGGGTCGATGAGAATTTCATCTGCACAACACCGGTCTGCCTGGCTGATCTGTTGCCTTCCATTTGTGAAATAACAGGCATAAATACCCCCGATTTAGAGCTTGACGGACAGAGCCTGTGGCCATTTCTAAAGAATGATCATACTGGCCGGGAAAAACCTATTTATATATTTTATCACCGATTCGGTGATGCAATGTTTAGGATAAATGAATGGTGCCTGATTGGACACCTGGGAGAAGAAAGTACCGGGAAAAATTGGTTTGGAAAAACACAAATGAATTACATATTAAATAACGAACCTGAATCTTTCGAACTATACAATCTGGACAACGATCTGCAGCAAACCACTGATGTCAAAACCCAAAACAGGAAAGTGACGAATAAGCTAAAAAGGAAGATGGTTGGACTATACCGTGAAACCATTAAAGAAGGAGGTGATTGGTACAAAAAGCGTGCATCGAATAAATGACACAACGTTTTTAACATGTTGTGGAAATTAAAATCAGACATTTATGTCAAAGTTTAACGAACTATTGAATCAATAAACCCGCTGTTAATATGAAACTAAGAAATTTCTTTTCCGATATCATGGCGGTAAGCATTGCTGCCATGCTCATCCTCTGTTCGTGTACAGTTAAAGAGAGTCACGAGTTGAAAGGCACCAGGCCAAATATCATTTTCATACTGGCGGATGATATGGGCTGGGCTGACCTGCCTGTCTATGGCAATGCTTTCAATGAAGCGCCAAACCTCACACAAATGGCCGCCAATGGGATACGTTTTACCAATGCCTATGCTGCCTGCCCGGTCTGTTCTCCCACCAGGGCCAGCATCATGTCGGGACAATATCCCGCTCGTGTTGGGATCACCGATTTTATACCGGGTCACTGGCGCCCGTATGAAGAGGTTATTGTTCCCAAAAACCGGAACCAGCATCTCCCCCTGGAGATCTATACCCTTGGTGAAGCCATGAAGGATGCTGGGTATGCCACTGCATATTTTGGCAAATACCATCTTGGAGGCGAAGAGTATTATCCCAAAAACCAGGGATTTGATTTCAGCAATGTATACCAGGGAGGCGGTTTCTTTGATTATGCCGGTAGAATGGAACAACCCATCGAGGTTGAATCCGGGGTAGTCCTCTCGGAAGCACTTACGGACCTTGGCCTTGATTTTATTGAAAGGAACAAGGAAGAACCGTTTTTCCTTTACCTGGCACACTATGATGTTCATGTACAACTCGACGCCGATTCATTGCTTATACAAAAATACCTGAAGAAGGAAAAGGTGGAAGGGTATCCATGCAATGCAGTTTACGCAGCGATGGTAGAGCACGTCGACAACAGCGTGGGCCGGATATTGGGAAAACTGAATGAACTGGGACTTACGGAAAATACCCTGGTGGTTTATTTTTCGGATAATGGCGGACTCGTAAGCAGGTTTGACAGGATCCCGTTGCTGGCCAGATCAAAGCAATACATTTATAAAGGAGATCCTCTCCTGTTTGTAGCCTCTTCAAATACCCCGTTGCGTGCCGAGAAGGGTACCGTTTATGAGGGGGGGATCAGGGAACCCATGATTGTACAATGGCCCGGGAAAATATCAGCCGGACAGGTGAGTGAGGCCATCATTTCGAGTGTGGATTTCTTTCCGACATTTACGGAGCTTGTGGGTATTGAACTCCCTGCGACACAGGTATTCGATGGGGAAAGTTTTGTCAATATTCTGGCCGGGGGAGAGCAGGAAAAGGACAGGGCCATCTTTTGGCATTATCCCGTATATCACCATGATTTTCCGGCGAGTGTGATCAGGAAGGGGAACTGGAAACTGATCCATTACCTACACAACGATACCCGCTTATTGTATAATCTGGAGGATGACATCGGGGAAACGAAGGACCTGAGTGAGCAGCATCCTGAAAAAACAGATGAGCTGGACCAGTTTCTTGAGGAATGGAGACAGGATGCGGGGGCCGAGTTACCGGTACCCAATCCTGATTTCGATCCGGAAAGAAGATATGAGTGGGTTCCGCATCCTGATTCCAGAAGGTTCCGGTCGCCACCCATCCCGAAATAGACTTTATACCAGAAGAATTGAGGTGGTCAATGCTTTCGACGACCATCCCATCCAGGACAAACAAAGCAGAGTGGTCAAAATTTTCTCGTCCCAGGTCCTGGGCCCTCCACTGGTCTGTCAATACTATGTGTTTTTTAGTAAAAAAATTGACGCATTTTGAGAGCCTTCCACCAATCATATACTATACATCTATAGCATATTTATTGAAGATCCTTTTTATCAAATCTATTTTTTTCTCAAATCCAGCCTTGAATTCATGGATAAATTCCTGTAATTTGAAATGAAATTCATACCATAATAATGGGAGTATCCAATAACAGTCCACCAAGGTTTTTTGTCAAATCTTACACTGTCTTGTTTTCAGGGAAAGCTACAGTGGTTTGATTTTCGGGGTACTGGTTAATAATATCTGATCTTAAAAATTATTAATAAAACAAATCTTATGGAACGTCGTGAATTTATCAAAGCCGGTGCACTATCAGCTCCCGCGCTCGCAATACCTTTTAGTCAACTCAATTCAGTAGATCCTAAGTCTTCTGAAATTAAGCTTCCGCCTTTGCCTTTTAAGGAATTGAAAAGCAAGTTGAAAATTACTGAGGTAAGAATGGTTAAGCCTAAAAGAAAAAAGCCCTGGCCTGAATACGAGCCAAGTGATGGAGCCTGGTCAGCAGGTGGGGTAGAAGTGGCCAATCCAATGTCCATTTACCCCAAATATAAACCATATCGGGCTTTATTTATGGCCGATAATATGGGACCAACAGTTGTACAAATTGTAACCGACAAGGGTGTCTCGGGTATCGGTTATGGTGGGACTGGAGCAAGTTTCGTAATAGAAAAACACTTGAAAAAATTGCTAATCGATGAAGATCCCTTTGACGTGGAACGGCTTTGGGACATCATGTGGCGATCTACCCTTTACTATGGTAGAAAAGGATTGGTCGTACATGCGATAAGTGCTGTTGATAATGCACTTTGGGATATTATAGGAAAAGCATTGGGAGCTCCTGTTTACCAGTTGCTGGGTGGCAAGACAAAGGACCGGATTCCTGCATATTGCACAGGAAATGATTTGGAGCAACATGTCGAATTTGGTTTTAATAAATTAAAACTTGCCATTCCTCATGGTCCCGCTGATGGCCGGGAAGGAATGAGAAAAAATATCGAATTAGTAGAGCGAGCAAGAAAGCTGGTTGGCCCGGATGGTGAGATTATGTTGGATTGCTGGATGGCTTTTACAGAAGATTATACCTACGAATTTGCCAAGATGCTTGAACCTTACCGCGTATATTGGATGGAAGAGTGTCTGCCCCCTGATGACTATGCCGGATTTGGTCGTCTGAATAAGCGAATCACCTCTACAAAGATCGTAACTGGCGAGCATGAATACACCAGATATGGTTTCCAACTTTTGCTTGACTATGATGCCGCCAAGATTTGGCAACCTGACATGACATGGTGTGGTGGACTCACGGAGTTACGGAGAATTGGAGCGTTGGCGGCAGCGCACGGTATACCAGTAATCCCTCATGGTGGCTGGAGAGCTGGTGCTCCACATTTTATCATGGCCACTCCAAATAATCCATGGTGTGAAATGTTCATGCCTGCCCCCGGAGGTCCTAAAGAAGTCTATGAAATGTACACTGAAGAACTAGGAATAACAAAAGGACCAGAAGGAATCTATATGACTCCTTCAGATCGCCCGGGTTTCGGCTTTGAAGTAGAGGTTTAATGTATAAAGTTGTGAGATATGTCCTGAAGAGTACTGGTTAAATTTTTAATTTAGTGGAAATTAAATGTATGAAAATGACTTCAATTAAAACAAAAGGACTTATAAGTGCCATAGTGGGGATTATGATTTGGTTCTCATATTCAGATGGTGCTAAGTCAGACGATCGTGGAGTCCAAATGACTTCTGAAAATGTTAATGTTTCACAAATACCTACAGAATTCGAAGTAGATCCTTTCTGGCCCAAACCCCTGCCTAACCATTGGATTCTTGGGGAGGTTTCAGGCATGGCTATAGACGCAAATGATCATATTTGGATTGTGCAACGGCCTAGTACGCTTACAGATCGTGAAACTGGTGCTGCGCAAAACCCACCAACATCAGAATGTTGCATTCCTGCTCCCTCAGTAATTGAATTCGATCCCGAAGGTAATGTGCTTCAAGCTTGGGGTAATCAGGATACAACCCAGCGATGGTTTGATGGTGAGCATGGCATTTTTGTCGATAACGAAGGGAATGTATGGGTTGGAGGCAACAGCGAAAGAGACCAGGTGGTTTTAAAGTTTTCGAATAATGGAAAGTTACTATTACAGATTGGTGAATGGGGGATTACTAATGGTAGTAATAGCACTAGACATCTGGGTGGACCTACAGACATAGCTGTTGATCCTGTTGCAAATGAGGTATACATTTCAGACGGGTATGTCAATCGACGTGTAATCATATTCGACGCAAAAACAGGAGAATATAAGCGGCATTGGGGAGCCTATGGTGAAGCACCCGATGATAGGGAGCTTCCTGCTTATGACCCAAATGACGAACCTATAAGGTCTTTTCGGACCCCTGTACATGCTGTACGACTTTCTTCCGACAATCTGGTTTACCTGGCGGATCGTTATAACAATAGAATTCAAGTATTTACGAAAGATGGAACTTTTGTCAGGGAGACTTTTGTTGCCAAACAAACTCTTTTCCCAGGCTCAGTTTGGGATTTTGATTTTTCCCCAGATGCGGATCAGACATATATGTACATTGCTGATGGAACGAATATGAAAGTATGGATCCTAGATCGATTAAATTTAGAGATTGTTGGATCATTTGGACATGGCGGCCGAAATGCTGGTCAATTCGGCTGGGTACATAATGTTGCAGTTGACTCGAAAGGAAATTTGTATACAGCTGAAGTTAGCCCTGGGAAACGTGTTCAGAAATTTAGGCCTGTAATTAATTCAACAAAAGATTGATTGAAAAAGAATCGTTAAATTGTTACACCACCTGACGAATTTCATCAGAAGTAAATTGAATCACATAATTAATTCTGCTAGGTAAATACATAAATAACATTGGGATTTTTCTTCTTTCCTGACTGTTGACAGGCCGTCATTGCCAGAAAGGCAGGCAGAGGTATGGCGATCAGGTTTATCCAGTGTTTCTTCATTATTCAGCTTATGCTAGTAAACTCACGATTCATTTATTATAATTCAGCGCAAAATCAATCAATGCTTCCAGGTTGATGGCGGATTCCCAGGGACGGCAACGGGTTCCACTTGGGACACCATCGAGATAATATTCCGACCAGGCCCCTGTTTCATCTACAATGGAGAGGGTCTCCCGGTAGAGATCTTCCGGATTTCCCACACCTGTCCTTAACATGGCATAAAGGATCAGTCCATAATCATACCCCACGGATCGTTTGTTCTCAAGGACGGCTGATTTTTTGGTACGTGAGCTGACCAGGCCTGTTTCTTTATAGCTTACATAAACTTGTATGATGAGCGGTCTCAGCTCAGCCATATCAATTAAGGCAGAATTGAAATACAGGGGGGTGAGGCTTACCGAGATCAGTTTATAGACAATATTGTCTGCGGCTGGCATGGGACCCGTGGCCAGGCAGACCGGACACTGGTATCTCCCGTTGGCATCCATCTCCGTCCAATCAATGCCTCCGAATCCATCCGTCCGGTAAACAAGGCAACCCGGTCCACCCCGTTCACATACCCCATGCCTGAATCGCGGTGGATCCGTATGCTCCAGCCGGGCGGGATTATTTGTGATCAGGGAACCATTGATCCAGAAATTTTCCCTGAAATGAGCCCGGACATCCGTCAGTATCCTGTAGTTGTCATCAAGCCGTTTTTCGGGCCATAACCTGTGCTCTTCTATCCACTTCAGCAGTTTTGCGCCGCCATCGATAAGCAGCATGGTAGCCTCGGCCGATCCGTCATTGAGTGTCGAGCGGGGCAGTATCCCCCCTGCTACATAAGTCTCATCCCCGTTGAACGGAAGCATGTAACCGGCCAGGTGTTTCTTCTGGACTTCCCAGCACCATTCCAGCATGGGAAAAATATTCGTGGTGTATTGCTCATCTCCTGTTTTCTCGAGAAGATCAAAGGCTTGCATGATCAGGTAACCAGGACTCTCGACCTCATCGTTCTCGTGGATATGGAAGATCCCTTCCACCCCTATTCCCTGGGCGCAATGAAGGACACCTGCATCTTGCCAGATATCCCAGTAGAAATTCAGGATATTCCTGGCCTCCTCATGGTATCCCAGGGCAAGCAGTCCCCTTGAAACACCGTACTGGTCCCGTACATAGCCAAGGGGATAGGGATATCCTGCCATGACTGCACCCTCTTCAGCCTGCTGGGTCCGGATCATGACCGATACATCATCGATGGTTTGCAAAAGCTCCTGGCGAAGCGGGACATTTGCAGGCAGGGCTTTCTCAAAGTCAGTCCTTTTCGCAGTGAATTGTCTCCACCAGCCTCGTGTCCGGTTAAGCATTTCTTCCTGGGCCATTCCCAAGGCTTCCTCCTTATGGTTTATCACTTCGGTGTATTCGGGTCCCCCGACAAAGTAAATATCAATCTCCCCCTGCTGGCAACTGAGGATATATTCATTTTCCTGCTCGTCCGATTCCTCTAGAGTCACCGGTCCCTTCCAGGCAATCTGATGGAACAGTGGGCGTGGATAGACATATTTCTGGTAGATCACGGTCCCGGCATTGGTCATTAATAACATCTCACCGGTCCCGGCATCCTCATGCTGTTTCTTATCCAGTACCTGGACAGCAGGGTTTAAGATAAGCCGGAACCTTATTTCCCTTTTGAGCTCCATATGGCGGACAAGAACGGGTAGCTCGGCATCTACAAAATCCTGCAGTATCCCGGCCTGCTCTCCTCCCATGGACAAGTGATGGGTCCAGACAGCCGTTCCTATCTCCCTTGTTGAGTGGGTTTCATGGGGTATATCATCTGCTACCAATAACCTGAACAGGGAAGGCGTGGAATAGGGAGACGGGTACACGGTGATAATATCGGGTCCCTGTCCATACACACACATCCTGCCGTTCCCCAGGGAATGTATGGCCGGCTCCTGTGCCTGAACATGAATAGAAATGCTTAGAGAAGCAATGATAAGCAGGGTCAGTGTAAAAACTGTATGTTTCCGGTTCATTGTTTTGAATTATTTTAGATTCATATTTAATTCTGTAACATTCCGCAAATCTTCCACCCATATCCACCTGGCATCCTGATCCATATAAGTACCTGAAGTAGTGGTCCGGCATTTCAATCCTTCGGCCGATAGCTGCTCCTTGACTTTTTTTACCTTTTCCTTATCTGAATATGGACCGAGCCTTATGGAAAGCAGGGGTATGGTATGGTCACTCTCCAATGAGAATCTACCATTCTTTTCAAACTGATAGGTCACACGTGCCTTTTCTAGTCCATTGTCTGCGGGTATCAGGGCAAAGTGATTTTCCACCTCAATTCCGTTTATGGGGTCGGGCAGCCTGGGCATGATTTTCAGGTGTCCCGGGTCGGTGTCATCCACCCCGGCACATGCCTCGAGCGCATGCATAGCCGGCCCCTGGTTGGCCCCGTTCGACAGGTCATTGATGCGGTGCCAACTGCCGTCCGGTAAAAGGTTGGACCCTTCCGGGACGATCCATATCCATTTGCGCCAGTCAATGCCCCTGTCTGTATCAACATAATCCATGTTCTTATCATAGCTGTATTTGGCCAAATTTATTAACAGAGGACCCGCATCATCCATCTCGTCCAGCAGCAGGGAGGCATGGGTAAGCCATCCCTGTCCATAGCCCATGGCCAATACAGGAGCATATCCATAGGGCATGTCCATATGCTCCCGGAAGGTGTTCCTGGTGATGCTCAGCATTTCCTGGTCCCATTTCTCGGGATCCAGTCCATCGATATACAGCGAAAGCCATGCCTGTACCAGCCTGTCCTGGAAGGTGGTTAGCACCGAATAGGGAGAAATGCGCCAGGTCAGTTCGTTATGATCACCGGCTATCAATTGTCGCACCATGGCCTCCCTGATCCTGGTGGCACAGATCCGCCATTTTTCAGCCATGTCTTCCTGGCCGGCCGAATCGGCCATTTCTGCTGCGCAGAGCAGGGCGGTCATGCATGCATAATTCGGATAAGGTTCATACATATTGGCATTGGCATAGTTTTCCCTGATCTTGACCGGGTCCGTTTCCTTTGACATCCCCTTGGGAACAAGGCAATAATCATTACCAATCCCGCCCCAGCCGGTGAATTCTCCTTCGGAGTAGACCAGGTCCCTCCCGGTATAATCCATCAGCCAGCAGATAAATTCCGTAGCATCTGCTGTGCTTTGCCAGCGGCTCTTCCCGTAAACACCCTCCCGGTCCTGCAGGAGCCAGTCATCCCCCCGTCCACCCTGCAGCCTCCACGCTGCCCATCGTCCGATGATGGTGGTGGCATGGCCATCCATTTCCTCATCGCCCGGGATCTCGTTGATCTGTATCATGCCATCTGCCGTCGGGGGCCTGCTGAGTTCCATAGACCAGTGCGGGGGAGCATCCGCAGGATACCTGCTGATGTCAAGCTTTTCGTTGGGCGGACCCTTATCCTGATCCCGGTTGGTCCTGTAAAAATAAAGCCAGGAATCACAGAAATCCACAAAGGAGGTCTCCCTTTGAGGCAGGTTGATATGCCGCAGGGCAAGGGTGACAAAATGGTCACTGGTCCGGGAATAAGCCGCCGGGTAGATCCCCTGGACATTCCAGGTGCCGATCCCGCTGTATCCCCCGTACCATGGACAATCCTCCCCGGTCTCACGGAAATACCCCGTTTCAACATCAAATTTTTCGTGTATCTGGACCAGGTTGGCGGTCCAGATATTGCTCAGCCAATCCGCTTCATCTCCCCCCGTGAAACGAATGGAGGTGGCATCCAGATCGGCAGGCATTTCCAGTATCTCAGGATCCTTTGGAAGGTCCTCGTCCCTGGTATACAATACCCTGCTCAATTTACCAACCCCTTCCAAATAATCTATGGGCTGACCTGCATCCACCCCGGGCACCAGATCATCCGGATCAACTTCCAGCTTGCCAAACCTGTACAAACCCTTTTGTTTCTTACCAGCAATGGTGATCCCGGAGATCAGGGGCCGGCCCCTGGTATCCGGACTATCCACAATCTGCAGGTTCTTTATTTTTTCCGGTCGGGGTTTCACCACCAGGTAAAATTGCTTATAGTCTGAGGCCATGCTGGCATCGTAAATGTCCTCCTTCACCAGCAAGGTATTCCTGAGGACCTCCATGTATTCAGGCCTGGAAGCAAAGGGTTCCCGGCATGGAACCGATACTTCATGGCTGGCCCCATGTGACCAGTGTGAGGAAAACCATATGGTTGAGCCCACAACCAGTGGGATGTTATCCACAACCCCATCCTCGTATTCAATTTTCAGTGCACCAACCTGGTTCCCGATGTAATTCTGGTCATCCCGCTCCTCCCTGGTCTCGGGATGTTCGCCCCAGTGGGCCACCCCGTTTTCCCATCCCTGGTTGGTCATCCCGAGCAGGAACAAAGTCTCGGCCTCTGCATTGACGGGAATGGTCTCAGTATCGCCATCCAGCATCCTGGCACTCGTACCCCTTAGTCCAGTTGCAGCCGCCAGGAAAGGCACACTGCGGCAAAAAACAGGCTGTGCATTGTCATCTATTTTTACAGCCTGGAGTTGAACTACACTTATTTCAGCATTTTCCTCATGGTCCACCTGCCGATAATTTTCCAGGGCAACCCATTGCAAGTCGGTCCCAAACCAATTATAGAGAACGGGGGAGAATATTTCAATTTGTACCTTTTTGCCTATCAGGTCATAGGTGTACCATCTTTCAGTATTCAGGGAAGCATAGCCATTGGTGGTGGTCTCCCTCAGGATCTCACCCTGAGGGTAAGAAATCAGGCGGACCCTGTTAAAATCCCCTTGCTCATCGACCTTGAATCCGCTAACTCCGGCAATATCGAATTCCTGCAAAGGTTTTTTAATGGTAAATACCGCTGACCTGAGTGATCCGGTCAGGGTATCTGCATTCGGCTGCCAGAAGAGCTTATAGGCAGGAGCCCAGCCCCTGAGATCCGATTCTGCCGTATTTTTCTCCACTACCCACTGTCCTTCCCCAACCTGCTTCCATTCAGAAATTGTATTTTCGGAAATAACTTTAAATACCACCTGAGCATCGGCCATGCTAAATGAGCCTGCCAGGCAGGCAGCCAGTATCATGATTTTCATCTGGTCAATTCTTTTCATCCGTTTAAATTTTTTCATCGGTAAAAGTTCTTTTTGCCCGTTTCCCTGTAAATGGATCAGGATACTTAATCAAAAAATATCCCGCTCAGGCTTGCATTCGGACCGCGAACATGATTCACCCTGAGCCTGGCTGATTTATGATAGCGGTAGATCATGTACCTGCCTTTATCATAATTGCGTACAATTTTTACCGGTGCAATGATTTCCTTTGACCCCAGGTCGAACATCTCAATGGCAGACCTCCGGCCACTCTTTTCCCAGTCCACCAGATAAAGGGCAACCTGGTATTCCTCATCTTTCTTCAAATGGATATCGATGGTCATAGTCTGAAGGGTTGCCAGGGGATCCTGAGTATAGATGGAACCAATATTACGGGGGAAAGTGTTTCCCGGATCAGGCGACAATGCCCGCTGGTCTGTGGTACCGGATGCCAGCAGCGCACTGAGGTTTCTCTGGCAGCTTACCTTTTCCACATAGGGTGGCAGATTCCTGAGATCAACCCTGTCATCCCCCTCATTAATATAGCTGAAGAGTACATATCCATCAGCTCCATACACACCTCCCCAGTCCCCCGAAGTAAGACTGTCTTCCCCGACGAAGTCGGCAGGATAGATCCAGGGAATTTCAGGATAATCCGGGGTATCGCCCGAGTAGCTAACAGTAATGTCATAGTTACCTGCCATCTGAGAATTGAGGTATACGCAGTCTTCATCCTCGTGGAAGGGTCCCCACACTACCGCTCCATTAACAGTGATGGACTCAATGGTCTTTTCAACTTTCGGAATACCTATCGTTCCGGTGACCCCTTCCGGAAGTGAAACAATGCATCTTCCGGATGCAACATCGAAACCGGCGCGGATGGTCCCTAGGGGTGTCGGGATAGCACCCGAGACAGAGGTCAGGGTCCTTCCCAGGTGGGGGATTATCTCAACGGTCGCAAAACCCGGTGAAGTTGGTTTGATCCCCAGCACCTCTTCAGACAACCATTTGGTAACGCCACCTCCCCATGGATGCGCGAAGCTTGTGTAACCGCACTGGTTATTGGGCGGTGCATCATTGTATCCCAGTACCTTGTTCCAGGAGGGCCTGTAGACTTCAAAAAAAGTTGTCGCACCGTAATCAATCTGGCCTCCCCAGCAATCCCGGATCACGTTTATCGCATCATCATGTTTTTGCATGGTTGCCAGGGCCTGTATGATGAAATACTGGTTAAATGGGGAATAAGATATCCTGTTGACCCTGTTTGAGAATTCCTGACGGTAAAGCGCCTCTTGTTCATCCGGATAGGTGAATCCGGCATTGATGGCGTCAGCCGCGGCATGTAATCCAAAATCATCATACCAGCGCCTGTCCTGCCTGAGTTCTGTAATTTTCTCTTTCACATATCGCATATATTTTTCAGCCAGATCACTTCGCCCAAATTGATCCATCATCATGGCAAAATCAATCCATGATTCAATGGTCAGCATTTTATAGGCTTGCTGGGGTTCATAACTGCTATGGTCTTCAAATCCCGCACCGATGCGTTCATCCCATCCGTAAAATGTCAGTTTTGGGTCCGTCCCATAGTGTTGATAAGCCTCATCAAGCTTCCCGCAGGCATTGTCCAGGTACATTTCGAGTGTCGCAGAATCACCGGTATAATTATAATAATCCACCAGGCTCTGTATCCAGTACATGGAATAGCTGAGGATCCCGTTGTTCTGGTCTGCGGTATGATGGATATTGGTAAGGATAAAATCAACATTACCAAAAGCAACCAGTGATGCAGCCTGGGATGTATAGGCATCGCCTGTCCAGGAAAACCGGTCGCTCCGTTCCATCAGGATGGCGCCGAAAAAATCCTTCAAAAGATTGAGTTTTACACCATAAGCACCGGTGTACCAGATACGGGTCAATTCAGGATCGCTGCAGGCAAAACTCCCATTGTAATTGGTGGGTTTGATCTGGCATACCAGCCTCACATTATTGATATGCCATGGCTGATCAAATGTTCGTACATGGATCCAGCCGTACCGTACCCCTTCGTATAATTCATCGTTTAATTCCAGTCGCCAGGTATTCCCGTGTTGAACGGGGACCAACGTTTTTATGCGGTTTTGTGCACCCGCATTGAGGATGGCCGGCTCCTTGTACTCGCTGATGCTCATTTCCACTGTCCCATTCAAATCCTCCGAATCAAATTCCAGCCAGGCAGCATTGACCTGTCCGAAATCAAGCATGATGGAACCGGAACCTTTTACCAGCACATCAGGCGATTTGCGGGTGAGTGAATGCAGGTTCTCAAAGGATGCGGGATTATCTGAGCTGACTGTCACCGGTTTCAGAGTATAGATCTCCAGCTCATCAGATGCTTTGGGTTCATTCCAGCGGTATGCAATCAGCGGATCAGGTGATTCCGGCACCTTATCGCCGGAGAAACTTCCTGATAAATAGGCATATGGTTGTGGCGCTGGAGAAAACCCGAATCTTTCCTGGGAGCAGGAAATCATGAAAATCAGGACTGCCAGCAGTCCGGTTGGTTTAAGATTTAGTCGCATGATTTCCTGTTCATCGGCTTCTGTAAATCATTCCGTGATAGGGCAACAACTCCAGGGTTGCCGGATTGTCCACCGGTCTGATTTCCCCGGTTGCCGGGTCCCATGCTTCCAACTTGCCCTTTACATGCAGGGTCATTTTCGTGTTCACAGTCTCCCTGGAATCATTGAGGACAAATACCACATCCCGTCCATTGATCTTTCTGTGGGCCAGTCGAAGGGGTAGGGATTCATCGTCCAGGGTAAGGGCTTTGTCGATCCAGGTCCTTAGTATTTTGTCGACCTGAATGGACTCCCATGCATCTATGAATACAGCATTTTTCCTGCCCTCAAATAAGGCGTCAAAGGTAGCCTGGATCTCAGCATCCGGAAAACGGTTCTCCGAATTCTCCGGCATGAGATCCAGCGCAATGACATTCCCGCCTGCATTGATAAACTGCTCAAGCCGCATCCATGCCTCCTCAGGGAGTGTGGATACCGCTGGAAGAACGAGCACTTTCCACTGAAGCTGGTCATGAACCAGGAGATCTTTCTGGACCTGTGCATCGATCAGGGCTTTTGAATCCAGGTAGGAATATTCCCAGCGATTGGCAAACATAAACCTCGAAATGTTCCTGAAGGTTTGTTCGACATGGATGGCAGCCGGTGCACCACCGGCCACGGAATCCCAGCCAGCTACCCTGCGGGGCCGGGGCGTGAATTTTGTCCACAAAGATTCAATGGGATAGACCACCCCGATATCAGCCTTGGTATGTCCGCCACTCAATAGCATATTGATCCGGCCGACATATTTATTGAATTCAATTTTTTCCTCCTGGTCGGAATTGCTCAGCTGCAGATAATTATTAAAATCCGTAACACCTCCTGCCAGTAACATGTTTAAATGTCCCCTGACAGATTCTGCGGGTGTTTCCTTGCCGCCCAATTGCAGGCGGTCTGCTACGGGACAGGGCTCACTCATAATCAGGCTGTGGCCGGTAAGTTCAGCAGCGCTCGAAGCCAGCTTGGGTGAATGGACCGGCATTCTCTCCGGGAAACAGCTCAGAATATCTATGCCCGGGGCATGCATTTCACGAAAACTCTGCATGATATCACCATAGAGCGGAACATGGGCCATCATGGTCTCTTCGAGGAGGAGGTGGCCTCCGGACTGGAAATTATGTTCCGCACACCATTCCTTTATAGGTTTAAAGAAGTTTTCGGCCAGCAGGTCCCCCACCGCACGGAAATACTGGTAACGCAGCATTTCACCCTCGGGTCCCTCATCAAGATAAAGCTCCACCAGCTTTTCCTCAGGCCTGTATCCATGGCGTTTCTGGATCTCCTCTGAAAGTACTTCCTGCCAGGGGATTACAGCCCAGGAATGCCAGCCGTAGGGCACGGCCATCAAAGAAGGTTCATCGGTAAATGTTGCCAGGAAATACTTTCCCAGGTCCTCACCCATATATTCGGCATAGGCTTCATGTGTTACCTCGATAAATTTTTCCGTAACCTCCGGGATCATCAGGGACGGGTAATTCGCCCCCACCTTGCCGCCACCCTTATGTGATGCCTGGAAACCTTCGTACAACCGGTACTTGGTTACGGCTACAATTTTCCAGTCCCCTTCCGGCGCCTTCCATTTCAGGTTGGGTCCGTCAACAAAATCCATCAAATCGGTTTTTGCAGCATAATCAATAACTCCATCCATTGATGGAAAAGCTGCCATTAACTCAGGCTTTCCCGGGGGAAGGTCAAAACTGAAACTCCCCTCAGCAACCAGGGTATCATTAAAATACAATCCCATGCCTTCCCAGTCCGGATTCTCCCTGATCACAAGATCTCCGGCATTCCCGGAAGGATATCCCTGCTCATCATAAAGCCAGAGTTCCATGCCGGCCGCTTTGGCTTTCTCACAAAAACGGGTGGTGGCCTTCATGGCTTCATCCTCCAGGTAATGTTCGAAAGGAACATTCATGGCAAATCCGCCATAACCGTTATCCAGGTATGCCTGGATCAGGGAATCCTGGCCTGCTTCATCCAGCGGAATGTCGTGGACATTCTGGTTCATTCTAAAATCCAGGGGAGGATCCTGAAAGTTCTCGCGGAGGACCGTATCTGACTGGTCAACACAGGAGTTAAAACAAACAAAACTTAGCAGCAACAAAAGCTGCAGAGAAAGTTTCGATTTCATGTTCTAAGGTTTTAGGTGTGTGCATTATTTCGATGACAATAATTTTCGGGCCATTTTCCTTACCGAAAGGGGCGACCTGCCCTTTTGTATCTCTTCCCTCATATGGTCCATAAATGGAGCAACATGTTTGAAGTATTTCAGCAATCCGGGACAAAGGTAATTCAACCCGTATTCTCCCTCCGGTGTGGTAATGATCCTGTTCTTGGGGCATTCCCCAAAGCAGGCAAAAAGATAATCACAGGACTTGCACATGGAGGGAAGATCATTGAACTTACTGAATCCAAAGGCTGTCTGATCTTCCGACGATGCCAGCTCCTGCAGGGACTGATCCATGAGGTTGCCCCTTAGATAATTCGGGAAAACAAAATGGTCACAGGCGAATACATCACCATTCTGCTCCAGCAAGAGGGCATTCCCGCAATATTTCTTGAAAAGGCAGAGTCCCGGATCCTCCCCAAGCCAGTTAGCCAGGGATGTTTCAAAGAGCTGGACAAAAACCTTCCCGACATCCTTTCTGATCCATTCGTTAAAGATGCTGACCATGAAATCACCATATTTTTCCGCTGGTACAGACCAGGTGGTTAACTCGGCGCCTATTCTTACTTCGGGAGGCGAGAGTTCAGGTTCAATGGTTGTCTTATATTTCAGGTACCTTTCTACTACAGGAGCATACTGTTGGTAACTGCTGCCGATCCCCTTCAGAAATTCGTAGATCTCGAGTGGGAATTTCACGCTGTGGCTGGTAACAGTGGTAAGGGTATTAAATGGGATACTGTAATCCCGCAAAAGGTTGATCCCCCTCATGACCTTTTCCCAGGTGCTTGTTTGTCCCACTCCCCTCCGGTGGTAGTCGTGAATTTCCCGGGGACCGTCAATTGAGACCCCAACCAGGAAACGGTGTTTTTTAAGGAATATGCACCAGGCCTCATCCAGCATGGTACCATTGGTCTGGATGGCATTTTCAATCTTCTTGTTCCCGGCATATTTTTTCTGGAAATAGACGGCCTGCTCATAAAAAGCAGGACCTGCCAGGGTGGGTTCTCCTCCCTGCCAGCTGAAAATGACCACCGGCGAGGTTTGGGACTGGATATACTGTTTCACATATTCCTCCAGCACCTCTTCCTTCATCATGAATGGATTATCCTCATACATACTCATCTTGCCACGGTAGTAACAATAGTTACAATCCAGGTTGCATAATGCCCCTACTGGCTTGGCCATCAGGTTAAAAGAAACAGGTATATTCGGGTATTTGATCATATTCAGGCCAGTACGAAGGCTTCTGTTCCAGTAACTAGGAACACCACGCGGTTCAGCTTGTCGACCCAATATACGGTAGGAATGATCCCGTCGCCCAGTACATCGAATACCTTGAAGTCAATTTTACGTTGTCCGCAATCAATGGTTTTACTTTTTCTGAACCGGGCGTACTGGTGGTCATAAACCATGTCCATTTCATCCATGGCAGAGAAATGAATTTCATTGACAGATTCCTCCGCCATTTTCTGGACCAGATTGATGATCCCCCATTTCCAGGTAAGTTCCCGCTCACCGATGCTTTTTGTTTGATAGTATGGTCCTGATTCATAACTGATCTTTCCATCCCGCACCCGGCCCCTCCAAACATGGCCGGTATTCATGTATGGAGGATCCTTCAATGTTCTGGCTATTTTGGTTTTGCAAAGCCAGGACCTGGGTGTTGCCAACATGTTATTTTCGGTAATGATATCCCCGGTAAAAAAGTAACTCCCCTTGAAATTCTTCTTGTATTTATCAGTCTCGAAAATGATGTCGGTACTGGAGCTCCGGATACTCTCCACGTGGAAATTGGGATCATTTGCGGCTTGCTTTGAGATATTAAAGGATCCGGCCAGTTTAACGAAATTATTGTACAAGTTGTAAAGCGTGAACTTCAACTGGAAATTCTCTGTCGAATATGCATCAATGAATGGAAAATCATATTCAGGCAGGATCTTCTCCAATTTGAGCAGGGCAAACTCGTTTTCAGGATCGATCTGGGCGGTATAGAGTGGTGCAAAGGAGCTTGATAAAATATGTGAAGGCACCATCGCCGCCATGCCTGCCAGTCCCGCGTTCCTGATAAAACCCCTTCTGTTTATGCTTGTCTTCATCTCAAAATGAATTATTTCTTCCAGATACATCTATAATTAAATCTCCTGTTTGGAGCGGTATCACCATTGATGCAAAGAGAGATGGGATCCTCCAGGTCGGCCGGGTGGTCGCTCCATTTAAAATCAAACGTGAATTGATCCTTGTCCAGTCCGAGTATTTGCCTGGGCACTTCTATCTCAATGGCATTTTCTGCATACCGGTAATTAAGTTTTCCTTTCTCTATCCAGGGATTTCCAGGATTGCTTTCATCGAAGGCCATGATCCCGGTGGTCTTATCGTCCCCTACCTCATTGTTCACCAGATAATCAAAACCATACCATCCCGTATTCGGATCCTGATCCGCATCGATGAGCAATAGCATCCAGTTATCACCGGTGTGGGAGGTAATCGCATCACGGGTTTCGGCAAAGAAATAGAGATTACCTTCATCCACAGCTACTTTGGCAGTCAATATATCGTTCCGTCCTGAATTGTTCTTGTAATGGAGTCCACCATACCCGGCATGATCCCGGTGGTCGGTATCTCCCCACGTGTCTCGGTATTCAGTTGATACCTTGCGCCAATCGGCAAATTCTCCATCGATACTGACTTTGAGGAAACCTTTCAATTCCGGGGTTGGCCTTGCGCCTTTATAACGGCGTATGTTCTGGGCCATCTGCATATAATAGTTATCCGTGTATCCATCTTTCATCGGCTGCACACAGCGGTTAAATTCTGAATTGTACTGATCGACAAAAAAGTAGTCACTCTCACGCTGCATAAAGGGGAATGTCTCTCCTTCCGCAGGCGGATATTTACCGGCCGTCCATTCGTTCCAGTCGTTGATATACATGAACTGGGGGTCCGATTCCAGGGCTTCCTCCCATCTGTCCTGGAAATAGATTCCGTATCCTTCCGGGTTTTCAACGGTTTTCCCCAGCCATGGCACATATGTCGGAACGGGCAGGTCATATTCATTCAATTCGGGCTCCCCGTTTTCCCTGGTCCATGATTTCCCCACCAGGCTTGACGGATGCTGGGCCGGGGTAACCGCCGCCTCTTCTTTTACGCCCTTATGTGTGGAGACCAGGTCGTCCGGGTCCATGGCCTTTACCTGCTCATTTCCCAGGTCATATCCGAAGCTCCAGTTGTCCTCTGTCCCAATAAACCTTTCCCCTCCCCATTCATAATACCCCCACCACATGGTCCTCAGTGTAAAGAACTCCTTAACGTCCTTTGTGTAATCTGCATAGTACTCATCGGTATAATCAGGATTCCCATAATGCGGATGGGCTGTATCGGTTTTGGCAGCAGGATCGTAGTGTGGATTCCGGTGTTTCGGCTTATTTGGGGTGGCATCAATACTGGGATCACCATTGTACAGCAACAACGGTTTATCGTCCCAGTAAAACCAGAGGTCTTCATACTTGCTGGTTTTGTATATCCGGTCATACAGGTCCTGTACCACTGTTATAACCGGACCGTTGAAAGCCCAGAACACGAATTCCGGCACCTTGTTCCCCTCTGCTTTCATCTCCTGCATGGTGGTAAACAAGACCTCCCATTCATCCCAGTACCGGACGGCATTTGTCACATCCATAACCAGCACATCCACCCCGGCATCTGCCAGCATGGACATGTCTTTGCGGATCACCCATTTATCCTGGCTCAGGAAATATCCCATTTCGGATTCGCCCCAATGATAGGAGTGCTCCTCCCATAAGGGATGGTTTGCATCCAGCCTAGCCGATGGGTCTTTCTGCAGGACCCTGGTTACATCCGCGTTATATGGACTTTTCATATTGACTTTGTCCGGTGTATGCCAGGTGATATAAAATACCCCCACGACCCGTCGCTGAGCTGTTTTTACCGGTCCCACTACATCGGCCTCAGGCATGGTCCGGCCCAGTGCATCCATGGCCACCCAGGTGTCAGGGAACAAGTCCCGGTAATATTGTTTATCAGCGTCTGAAGAAGATGATCCTGTTGGCTGATTACAGGCCAGGGTTAAATAAACCATGCCCGGCAATAACCCATACTTTACAAATCTGATTTTATTTTTCATGTCTGATTTTTAATTCCTGTCATAATGATAACCCGGCTGAACGACCATTTCAAATCTGTTGATCAATACGTCCTCCAGTTCATCGATCTTTGTTGCATAATCGGGATCCTTACTAAGATCGATGGTTTCCCATGGATCCTCCCGGATGTTGAACAGCAGCATTCTTCCGGATTCCTTATACCTTTCTTTACCCACACATGGCGTAAATTTTTCAGCCTTTCCGTCTGATCTCCGGACAAAGGGCTGGTCCTGTTCCCCCGAATATTCATAATACTTCACATATTTGAAATCCTGGTACCTGACCACCCTGGCAATATGCTTGAACTCAACAATGGCAGTATCAAGTTCCTGCTCCGTTTCCCCTGTTTCAATAAGGCTTTTAAGGCTTCCCGCCAGGCATCCCGGGGGTGTGGGAATTCCGGCATACTCACAGAGGGTGGGCATGAGGTGTATCTGGGAAACAATGTTCTCTGTGTCAAATACATTTTTCCTGACTTTACCCGGCATATAATATACCAGGGGAACCTTGACAGACTGTTCGAAGGGATGCCATTTCTGCTCCCGGCGGTGACGCCCTGCTCCTTCCCCATGATCGGCGGTCAGTACGACCAGGGTTTCATCCCTCCTGCCATCCACCGCTTCCAGCATCCGGCCCAGATCCATGTCGAGTTTCTCTATCATGCGCAGGTAATCATAGATATAATTCTTCCACTCCATTTTTGTCCGATTGTTCCTTTGCGAACGTGGTTCCGGGTCCTCAAAATTGAACTGGTAATTCGGCGGCAGCGGGGGCAATTGATCTCCCAGCATGAAAAGATCCTGGTCCGGAACCAGGCGTTTTCCCCAGAGTCCCTGCGTCCAGTAACAAATATCATGCGGATTCATCAATCCGGCAATAGCAAGGAAAGGCTTATCATAATCATGGTTCTGGATATAAGCCCGGATGGCACCCGATACCTGGAAATCGTTAAAATCCCCAGTTCCCCATACGCTGACCGGAATGGTATCAAACCCGGGGATCTTCCGGTTCCCGTCAATGTCAGGATAATTCCATTTCCCCCCGGCATGCCATTTTCCGCAATATACCCTGTCGTAGTCCGAGTATTTTTCAAACCATTGGCCCATATTGGGGACATCCTTGTCTATGCCGATATTGTTGTAGGTGAGTCCTGTTTCGGTGCTGTACCTGCCGGTGAAGGTGCAGGATCTTGCTGGACTCGAAACCGGGTTGCAGCTATGCGATTCCAGGAATGAATAACCATTCTCAACCATGCGGTCCAGGTTCGGTGTCTTTACCCAGTGACAACCGTAGGCCTCGTGCGAAAAATGATGCTTGTAGGCCGCAATGGAATCGATGTTCTGCTGATCAGTGAAAATGATCAGGATGTTGGGTCTCATTTGATTAATTATTATTGAGTAAGCTTGTTATCAATTTGTCAATTTAAGTATTCCATCCATCTTTTCCCAAGGATAAAAGACCATGTATTGTCCCCGTCCCTCGAAAGATGCACCTCAAAGGTCCGGATCTTCCATATATTCAGGAATAAAGAATTGGGTTCTCATGATCTGGCTGCTTAGGTTACACAGCATTGGCTTGCCTTTGGAATGCTGTAAATTCAGTATTAAAATTACTCAGATGAGGGCTCTAATACCATGCACAAAATAATCCTTTTGATATACTTTTTGGCAATCATTCAGGTTTGTGTAAATTGAATGAAAAACGCAACATGATAAAATACTACCTTTCCATGCTGCTGTCCCTGTATGTATTTCTGCTGAACATCGCCGGCCAGACAGCTGATGTATATAAATCCGTGTATGCAGTTTATGCGATCTACCTTCCGCATTCAAATACAGCAGAAGTTTCCTCTGATTTACAGGAGTTTAAAATCATAGACGGAGTTGTATTTTACCAAAGTCCCATCTGGCAGCCTGAGAAAGACCCGGAAGATAAAGAGAAGTGGTCAGAGTACAGGGATGAATATGTTGAACGCACCTCCAATTCCGGCGCATATCGCCTGCAGGAATTAAACATTATGGCAAAGCACCTCTACCTGTTGGGTTGTCTGAATTCGGTTGATATCAGTAATCCTCTCTGGGGCGGCGGCGATGGGTACAGGAACTTTTTTATCGGTGACACTGCGGGGACGCTCAGCATTGCTTACCAGTCCGGCCTGATCGATGTCATCCCCATTGTTTTTGGTTATACTGCCTGGTGGCATGACAATTATCAAGCTGCCTTTGAGCCCTTCCGCTCAGACACCCAAGCAAAAGAACAACTCAACGATGCCTTATGTGTCGTGAAAGGGCTTGATGGTTATCAGCGTGACCCGGATGATTATTATCTGAAAATAGGCCTGCGGAACGAACCCGTAAGCTGGATTGAACTCGAAGATAATCCTGACAGGATCGGTTATTACCGGGTGGATGGTCTGTCTTTTGGAAGTCCAACAAACGTGGAGGAACTGGACAAAGATTCATACCTGATAAAG
The DNA here is from genome assembly GCA_030640625.1 of Bacteroides sp. Classification (GTDB taxonomy): domain Bacteria; phylum Bacteroidota; class Bacteroidia; order Bacteroidales; family SM23-62; genus SM23-62. The sequence goes on along the minus strand of DAOWJB010000278.1, from coordinate 6,417 downwards.
GAAGGCCTCCCCATCTCCAAAAGCAGGAAGGACTCACTGGATGAACTTCTGGTACGCTCAGCAGATCCTTATCCTGAGAAACGCTACCAGGCTATCAGGGACATGCGGAGGAAATATTCAACTTTCCCGGATGATATAAATGAGAAAACAATACAGGAGACCCCACCTGAAGTGTTGCCGGAAGATTTTCCCGGACCGAAAGTTACTTTTTCCGGGTCCCCCATTGCCACCTTGCTCACCCGTATTTTTTATGAGAATGCCAACCAGATCCCGGGCCGCATCGAAGCTGACGGTATGGTACATGAATCGGCTTCCAAAGCCGATAACTACCAGGGTTTCGCTGGATGGATCCCGGAATTGGGGGCCTTTTATACAGATTCCTATACCAGGATACGGGGCCTTACCGTACTCACCCATATGGGTTTTGAGGAGAAGGTCAATGCTGCCATTGGTTTTTTTGACAAATGGATGATGTATTTCCCGCAATCATACCCGGAGGTTCAACTGGGTGAAAAACCCGTGCCTGGACATGCAACGGTAATCGCAAATAAACCCCATATTTATTATAATTATCTCAGGGGGTTGGGCTGGAGAACCATTTACGAGAGCCCTGATTTCGGAAATCCTGAAAATGACGGGCATGGCCTGCTCATGATCACACGCTGGCGTGCCTGGCTGAAACAGGGGCGAACAAAAGCATGGGTGGACAATAGATGGGAAGCCATTCATGAGGCTGCCGAATACATCCCCTGGTGCCTTGATAATCCTGACCTTTCCTACTCCAAACACGGTCTTTTGCACAATGAATCTGAGGGCGGGATGATGGGGCAAAGCATGTATTGCGATTATGTCTGCTACCTGGGATTACTGGGATATGCAGAAATGGCCCATGTCTCAGGCCGGATGGAGAAAGCTGAACGCTGGCGGGAGCAGGCCGATCGATTGTTAACAGCCATGGAGGCTTATTATCCCGAGAACATTAAACCCTGGGGAGATGTCTGGAATCCCAAAAAGAATGCGATTTTTTCCTATATCCACTCCACCCTTGCACCCGCCTGCATCGGAATGGATTTTTACGGTTATGATGTCATGGATGTCCTTTCGGACGATTGGGCCGAACGTACACGCAGTACCTATCAAATGCAGCTTACACGGAACAGGCCTGCATTTGCGGCCCCAGCCGGTATGGGCTATGGCCAGTGCTACATCACCCAAACAGGCCTCCTGCTCGATGAAATGGCAGATGCCGATAAGATGGTTGAATGGATGGCCCGTCTTTGTTTCACACCACGACTGAAACATCCTTACCGTGTGCCGGAAGGAGCGATCATTTCCGATGACGGATCTGTCTGGCGACGCTGGGGGGACCTGGGCAATCTTTATCAGCTTGCTGACGTAGTTCATACGATTCATTTGATGATAGGGATCGATGATATTGAGCCCGCTCAACTTACACTGATGCCAAGGCTTCCTGCATCCATTAAGCAGATGGAAATCGAAGGCTGGCCGGTCAGGACGATGAGCCAGGATGAATCTACACTCACAGAAATCAACCTGGAAATGAGATGTGATCCGGATACGGGACAGATAAGCTTTCGCCTGGCATCCAGCCATCCCATTGACCGTGCCAGGCTGAGACTTGGCCCTTTCCCCTCCGGTGCCGGTTCCCTGAAAGTTATGCAGAATGGCAGGGAAGTCCCATTTACACCAATCGTATCAGGGGATTCCGGATGGGTCTGGATACGGTTTGGCGGAGAGCCGGTAAAGGTATATGAATTTACGCTGGATTATTGAAAATCAGACATTTAGGTCAAAGTTTAATGAACTATTGTTCTTGTTTAGCTGAATTTTAATCCTTTGTAATCTGGCTGCCCCACCAATCCTCGTTTGGTTGCCAATCGGGGGACAAATAATTCAATCTGTTCTGTTCCAATCTGGGCCAGAGGCCATTCATTATCTCCTCCTGTCTTTTCATGGAGAGTTCCTGGTTATATTCAGGATCAGGAACAGGTATTTTTGCATCTACTGCTTCCAGCCATGCGATCAGTTTTGATCTCATTCTCTTGGTGATATCCGGATAATCAGTGGATACATCCATGCTTTCACTCAAATCAGAGGATAAATTATACAGCTCATCATGAATATCTTCCCAGTAATGGATCAATTTCCACTCCCCTTCACGGATGATGGAAGAAGGATCACCCCCCTGGTTTCCATAATGCGGATAATGCCAGTACAAAGGCCTTTGGGGTATGCTGCCCCCGTTCAAAAGGGGAACCAGGCTCAGGCCGTCCACATGTTGTTCCGGCTGCAGGTCCGCCCCCACCAGCTCAAGTAATGTGGGATAAAAATCTGTCCCGGTAACCGGAACAGGGCATTCGGTACCATGGTTGTCCAGCCAGGGAACCTTGATAAAATAGGGCTCCCGGATTCCTCCTTCCCACTGGTATCCCTTTCCTCCACGCAAGGGAAGGTTGGAGGTGGAGAAATTATCCCCCGATGAAACACCTCCATTATCGGAAGTGAATACCACGATGGTGTTATCGTCCAATCCGAGCTCCTCCAGGCAGTCCAGTACCAGTCCCACAGCCTCATCCATGGTTTCCAGCAGTCCCGCATAAATGGGATTATCCTGCACCTGCCTGATGGGAAGCCTTCGTTCCATGATGTAACCCGACTCCCCAATGCCCATTCCTTCTGCTTTTTGCCTGTATTTATCCCATTTTACCATGGTGGTTTGGATGGGACCGTGAACCGCGTAGAATGAGAGATAGGCAAAAAACGATGTATCCTTGTTTTCCCTGATAAACTGAACCGTTTCCCGGGCAAGTCTTATGGAAAGATTCTCTCCTGGATCTCCATCCTCCAGTTTTGGGTTTTTGTAGGGTGAAAAATATCCTCCCCTGGGTCCCCCGGATTCATAACCTCCCTCGTTGATATCAAAACCATGATCTTCAGGGTAGGAACCCTGGGTCCCCAGGTGCCATTTCCCGGCAAAAAATGTCAAATATCCTGCTTCCTTCATGGCTTCAGGGAGCGTGGTGAAAGCATGGGGTAAGTTATGTTTGTATTCAGCCGGCAGAAGTTGATTATACCGGTTATGCTTCCTCCATTCCACACCTGAACGGGCTCCAATCCAGTCGGTTATACCAATCCTTGCAGGGAACTGGCCGGACATGATGCTTGCCCTCGAGGGACTGCATACCTGGCAGGTGGCATGTCCATCCGTAAAGATTATCCCTTCCAGACCAATTTTATCTATGTTCGGAGTTTCATAATATTCACTGCCCATGCAGCTCAGGTCATGATATCCCAGGTCATCTGCCAGGATGAACAGGACATTCGGTTTTTGAGGAGCTTCTTTTTGCTGACAGGCCAGCAGCAGGACAAAACCTGCCAGGAGAACCAAATAGAATTTTTTTATCATAATAGATCAGTTAATGATACTGATTCGGTTTATCATCAGATGCTAAATTATAGTATTATAAACTGGCTTCTCTTGTAGATTTTTAGATTGAATCCGGAATTTACATACATTTTAGTAAATTATCGAAGCCAGGTCCAATTTGTGCAAATCTTTGCTCGTTCTGTGCATTGCTATTAAGCTAACCTTAAAATACCTTTAACATTGTAATAATGCTTAATTTTATGGTTGACTTAAAAAATTACATTTACTAAGAGAGAATTAAATGAGTGCTTCTGATAATAAATGGTTGTGAAAAGGTAATATTTGATTCTTTAACCAAAACAAAAATATATGTAAAAATATTTACGCGAAATTGTACTTCTTTATTTTATCACCACATTTTAGTTTCATCTACATTTCTATGGCCCAAAACCTTTGATTATTCTATAAGGTTTTATTAAATGTATATTAAGCAAAATTTTACAGGAAAACTAAGATAAAAGGAAAACAAAAATGGCACGACTCAAATTCTATAAAAAGCTAACCGCAACATTTTTAATCACCCTGACGGGCATTAGCCTTGTTTTCGGGGCAGGCACCATCAATGGAAGGATCACCGACAATGAAGGAAATCCTTTGCCCTTTGCCAGTATCGTTATCACACACGAGATACAAAACGGGCAGGAAGTCCCCGTGAAAACACAAATAGGCACAGTTACTGATGCCCAAGGCTATTATGCACTTCCCGGTGTTCAGGAAGGGACCTTCCAGGTTGAGGTCATTTACCTGGGTTACCAGAGCAAGGTCATCACCGTGGAAATCTCCGGTGACCAGACCGTCACCCACGATGTGTCACTTGATAACAAAACTGTGAACCTGGAAGAAGTAGTCGTAACCACCCAGGCTAGGGGACAAATGGCGGCCATCAACGACCAGCTTTCCTCCATTGCCATCAAAAACGTTGTGGCCACCGACCGGATCCAGCGAAATCCGGATGCCAATGCTGCCGAGGCCATTGGCCGGCTGCCCGGTATTTCAGTAACCCGTTCCGGAGGAGAGGCCAATGATATCGTGATCCGTGGTATGGCCCCGCAATACAATACTGTTTTGTTAAATGGCATAGAAATCCCTTCGAACAAGGGGACCAGCAGGAATGCCAGCCTCGGAGGGATTTCCCAGTTTTCCCTGCAGGGAATTGAAGTTTTTAAGGCCATCACTCCCGATATGGATGCCAACACCGTATCAGGTGCGGTTAATATGCAATTGAAGACCGCTCCCAATGGCTTTCATGGAAGCGTGATGGCCCAGGGTGGTTACAATAACCAGAACAATGACTTTAGTAACTATAAACTGCATGGGAATATCAGTAACCGTTTCCTCGACAATAAGCTTGGTTTTGATCTCAATATCAACAATGAGCGGACCAATCGAAGCACGCAAAGCCTTGGGGCAAGCTATGCGATTTTGACAAATGATGCCCCGGAAGGTGAATTGGAACCAATGTACCTGAACACGGTCAGCTTGCAGGCTGTGGAGAGAATTAATACAAGGACTTCCGGTAGCCTGGTTATCGATTACCGGTTTTCCCCAAGATCACGCATTGAATTTTCAAACTTTTATTCTTCGAGTCCTACAGACCGCCTTACAATCAGTAAATCTCATACTCCTATTAACGAAAGTGTCTCGTATAACCTAAACCAGAACAGGGGAGGCCACCAAAGGCTCTATAGTGGGGCCATCCGGGGTGAACATGTACTGGGGATCTTCCTTATCGACTATAGCCTTGCTTATTCACAATCCAATTTAAAAGATGAAGTCAGGCAATTTGGTGCAAATAATCCCAATGGTTACCCTGGGGGTTCTGGAACGAGGCCTGTCAGAAGCCTGCCCCTGGCAGAGATCATTGATATGGCCCTTGATGAGGAAACCCAGGCAAACCTCAGGGAATTTGGCATGGGCGGGCCGGGTAATCGTACAACTGATCAGCTTGAGGAGAAACAATATGATGCCCGTTTAAACCTGAAAATCCCCTTCCGCCTGGGAGACTGGTTCTCCGGTAACATCAAATTCGGAGGCATGTACAGGCATAAGGACCGTGTCCGGGATTTCGACCGTTTTGTATATGGTGGCCCTCCCTTTCATAAACTAGTTTCAGGAATCCAGACAACTCCGGATGGCATCTCATGGGAGATTCCCTGGGTCGATCTGAATGACAGGAATGCAGTATCCATGGAAGACATGGTTGGCGGACGTTATGATAATTTCCTGGGCGGAAGGTTTAATTTTGGCTGGTACCCGGATGTGAATAAGATGAACCAGATCTTTGACTGGTGGGAGGATATCACCACTTAGTACGCGGCACAGGGACGGGCATACATAAGTCCTGAACTGCCCGGCTGGGAGTTAATATTCGGGCAGGAAAGAATGATGGGATGGCTGGATCCACGACCCAGTGTAGCGAATGACAATTCCGTTAAAGAAAACTATTATGCAGGTTATACCATGGGCGAACTCAATTTTGGAAAAAAGGTTTCCCTTATCCCTGGTTTTCGCTATGAGAATGTGAATTACGACATGTATGCCTGGTGGATAGAACGAAGGTTAAATGAGGCACTGGAGATCCCCGGGCACGATACCACAGCTACCCGGCAGAATGATTTTATCCTGCCCATGGTGCACCTCAAGGTGAAGCCCCTGGATTGGTTCACTATCCAGTTGTCCTACACGAAGACCCTGTTCCGTCCTAATTACAATTGGATCGTTCCATTCGAATATATTGATGACGCCCTGAAACCATTTCAATATGAGGGAGGTGTTCCAGACCTTAAAGTCGAAAAATGGGACAATATCGACCTGATGCTGTCATTCCATAACAATAAGATTGGTTTACTTTCAATCAACGGATTTTATAAAACAGTGAAGGACAAGATCTGGCGGCGCACCTGGACACGGATCGTTGGTGACCCGGTAGTACCCTATTTCCCGGCGGCTGAAGAGGTCTTTGTCACGTC
>DAOWJB010000036.1 GCA_030640625.1 Bacteroides sp. | reverse complement strand
AGATATAACAGGAACCGGAAGACCCATTATTGATTCCTTGTAATTTACCAGTGTTGAAGATGGAATATATTCAATAAAGGGTTTGGCAAAACCGCCTATATAAGATGAACCACGCACCGGGAGATCATCTCCGGTTTTCCATGTAACCCAGAAATCATCACCCGCGGCCAGTGAAATTCTTGAACCTTTATAATTTTCATTATTGGATCCCTGAGCATATAAATGACGAGGGTCGATCTTCCTGAAATGTGAGACCATATCGAAATAAACCTGGTTCCGGCCAAGCTCATTCCCCAGGGTAAACATCACAAACGATGGATGGTTTCCATATGCCCTGAAGATCATTTCTCCCTCTTTTCTAAGGTATTCATCATGGGCCGGCCTTCCAAAACCAGCCTTGTTGGGAAGTTCAGGCTGTAAATAAATGCCAAGTTCATCTGCCGCCTCAAAAGCTGCACGTGGTGGACACCAGGAGTGAAACCGGTAATGGTTGATACCGTATGTTTTTGATATTCCCAGGACACGGAGCCACCCTTCTTTGTCCATGGGTGGATATCCAGTAAGCGGGAAAAAACAGGCATCATGTTTACCGCGTAAATAAGTTCCTTTCCCATTAATTAAAAATCCATGGCGTCCGGATTTGAACTCTCGCATACCGAAGTTAACTGTTTCGGAGTCATTTAAGGCGGATTGTCCCGGGCGGGCCTTAATGCTTACCTCCATACTTATCAGGGTTGGACTGAATTCATCCCAGAGGGGAACATCATCTCCAAAATTATAATAAGCTGTGAACCTGGTTCTCTTTCCTTCAACTACCACCTGCAATAATTGTTGGGGGAATACAATCTCCTGATTTGTATTCCTGGATTTTGCCTTCAGGACCAGGTCTGCATTGCCACTCCACCCGGTCATGTTCCCAATAAGCAAATCAAGTTTTGCCCGCTTGTTCTCCACCTCGGGGTAGACCTGTATATCTTCCAGCCAGACCGGATCTTTTGCCTGTAATTCAATCCTGCCCACTATTCCGTTCCAATTGGTCTGGGTACGTTCATCCACTGCATGGGCCGGACCGACGGGAGGCAGTTTTGCATTATCAACAAGGATGGTGAGGGTATGTTCACCGGGAGAAAGAGATTCAGAAAGGTCGTATATATGCGGTGCACTTAAGCTTTCGCCATTACCGCAATAGATAGAATCTGTCCATACTTTGACATTCTTTGTCCGTTCCAGGTAAAGTATGATATGTTTGCCCTCCCAGTTTCCCGGGATGGATATCTTGCACTGGTACCAGGCGGCTCCTTTCCAGTAATAGATCCTTGATAACCTGTCGTCACGCCATTCATCTTTAAAAATCCCTTTTTTGTTTTCATCTGTGGTTCCGGGAAGGAGAATCGTTTCTGCCAGATCCTGAAGATACCAGTTTTGCTTTAGTCCAATATTTTCAGGATCCAGCCTGAAATTCCATGTTCCTTCAAGTGAAATCTTTAGGTCCCTCTCTATTGGATCATCTTTGCCGGGGATTCCTGAATAGTTCGGATTACATACTCCGGATAAAAACAACAGGGAGATAAGTCCAGGTATCGTAAAAAATCTTCTAAACATATTCTGAAATTTCCATTAATTTTCCTCCATCCGGATGGAAATTGTATTGATCGACTTCTTATTCAGCCAAACAACCATCCTGTCCCCTTCCAGGCTGCGGATCACATCAGTAACATAATCCTTACCTTTCTGAAGTGATTGCCCCCCAATGTTGAGGGAAATTTCATCACTTCCCCAGCCTGGAAATATAAAACAGGCATTTACGACCGGTGATTCCTCACTTGCCATAAGCTGGAATTCGAGTTCCAGATCGGTTCCTGACTCAGTTTTTTCTATTATATAAGCTCTTTGTGTCAGGTCATACCCTTTGCTGATGAACTTACTGTTCTTTACGACCAGCTCAGGAGGATCTATCCAGGATCTTCCCAGCATGGCCAGTTCTTCATTGGTTCTGGTAGATGCTCCATAGATCCAGCAGGACCAGTATGTATTTCTTTCCCCCTCGTGGAAAGGAGGCCTTCCCCATGCAAGAGAAAAATGGGAGGCACGGTCAGGAGCCTGGCAATACCTTCCATCTGAAGGAAGCTGGGCTACAGGCCAGTGGTTCCACCAGGGAAAACTGGAAACATCTTTCCGGTGTTCTATGCCAAATACTTCCATCCTGTTCTCAGGCTCAAAAATTAAAAATGGTTTATTCTCGGATTTTAAATTGACTATCTGTATCACAGGATCAGTTGGGTTTTCACCTCTTTTAAATACCGGGGGACCATCTGCCCATGAATAGACATGGCTTTCCGCTTTCAGGTTCACCAGGGTCATGGCATCCTGGTAAACATTATCTTCCGGTGTTGTTCCGGGTTGACAGAGCACAATGGCTTCCGAGGGTCCAAGCGGATCCCCGGTGGTATGCTGGATGACTTTTCTGAACCCTATGCCATCCGGATAGAAAGTATAATATTCATCAATACAATCTGACCAGCCGGATTTCTCATCCAATTGTGAAAGTTGTTTCCTTACACTGACTGGAATATATCTCCAATGCACCACCACCCTCGATTTTGTGTTCTCAATTATGCGAACGTGAGAATACATGCAACGGGGATCTATCATGTGTTCGAAACAACCGTTGATGGTATCAAAATACTCGGCACTCTGGTCGGCCATCCATTGGCCGTTCTCCATAACCCAAACCGGTGAGTAACGGGTACCTCTCCAGAAAACAACCCGGATTGGGGATTCATCAAACTGAACCACGATGTCGGAATGATCCCCTACCCGCCACAGGTCATCCCATTCGTCATAATATTTCAGTTGGGTATAGTAAGCACCGAAGCTTCCGGGTCCCGCAGGACCTGAAGGCATTACCCGATCAGCGATGTCTGGCAAAAAAGCCGGTTTCCTGTCTGTATAATTTTTGGCAATCTCCTTACCTGACAACACCTCGTTATATATCCTGATCTCGTCAAAAATGCCATCAAATGAAAACCAGCCTGGCAAGGTTGCATATGTTCGTACCGGATGTGATGGTGCCACTTTCTCCCGGTTCATCCCAATTAGCAGATCCACATCATGAGCCGGATCAATCGTTCCTGTTATATCAAGCTGACCTGATAAACTGCCATTTATGTATATCCTGAACCCATGATCCTTATCATAAGTTGCCACCACATGAGTCCATTCTTTAAGTGCAATCCTGTTCTCTGACACACATTTCTGCCATTTTCCATCGATGGATGCAAAAAATCCAATATTCCCACGGGGTCCGATCCCAAAATAATATCCGGCCTCTTCCTTTCTTTCCTGGGCTAATATGGGCGTCCAATTCCATGGATAAGTTGCAGCAGCAATCCATGCTTCCATGGAAAAAAAACCGCCAAGTTCAGGGGCATTTTCAGCCTTTCGTGTCACCAGGGTCGTAAATCCATCCAGTTTGAGTGCCTCTCCACTGATACCAGTGACCATTTTATAATTCCCGCTGATGGCATCTGGAATGCCTGCTTCCTGGTCAAGAACATTCCCATCCCTGATATCATCAAATTTCCACCAGGCAATTTGTGAGGGTGCATCCTTATTGATGGATGAAGTATTCCCTTTCAGAACACACATGCAAAAAAACGCTATGCATGCCCAATATTTGAAAGAATTACTTTGGATATTCATAATTATTATGGGATTTGTTTTTTCAGACTTTCGGTGATATAATAATGAAAAAGCTTATTCTCTTCTTGACTATAGGTTGTGAAATCTTTGTGGAAAAGGTCATGTTGCCACATAACAGGTTCTGGTTCAGGATCACCTGGTCTGTGTCCCCATGGCAGATGTGTTTGTGTTTTGCCATTGACAAGCCCCCAATGGATACATCCTATTTCTTCTTCGAAAAATATGGGAAGATGAGTTTCAGGCCTGGATCCTGTTGGCCGGTTGAGCCATTCTGTTACAATTACGGGTCTGCCATAAAGTTGTTTTGGTTCCCGGACCTGTTTAGCTGTTTCTGCAGAATCAGCATAGCTATGAAAACATGAGATATCGTTAGTACTGGCAATCAATTTGTTCCTCGTATTTTCTAAATTTTCAATAGCCTAAATCCCCTGTATGCTGATAATAAGAAGACAAGCTTGCATGAATAAATATTTCTTCATTTATGTAGCCGCTTATTCTTTAGAGGAGATTCCATCAAATATAGGAATATCTGATACTAATTCAATAAGGCATCATTATGAATATACCAGTTCCTGTATGCGAAGCGGTCACAATATTAGCCTAATGCGTTTTCACCAGATTTTCTTACATTGTGGGATTGTAAAAAACATATTATGGTAAATTCATACCTGACCAGATTATTACCAGGCATTCTGGTAATAATCACCCTTTCCTGTAATATTTCAGATCCAAATTCTGAAGATCAGTCTTCTGCATGGCCTGAATTAACTAGTACTATGAAACCCTGGACCCGTTGGTGGTGGATGGGAAACGCGGTGGACAAAGAAAACATCACAAGGCGACTGGAAGAATTTGCAAAAGCGGGTATTGGCGGCGTTGAGATCACACCGATCTTTGGAACGAAAGGTTATGAGGACAGCTTCCTTCAACATTTATCCCCCGAATGGATGGAGATGCTTCTCCATACCTGTGATGAAGCAGAGCGGCTTGGAATGGGTGTGGATATGATACTGGGGACAGGTTGGCCTTATGGCGGCCCCCAGGTCGAGCCGGATTTTGCCGCCGGTAAGTTATTCATACAAACCTATGAACTTAAGGCTGGTGAAAGGTTTATTCAGAAATTTGAGGTCCAGGATGCTGAATATCCTGAACTTGCCAGCCTGCAGTATTTATTTGCTTTTGATGAGGGGGGAGAAAAAACTGATCTGGGAGAGTTACTGGATGGGGACATGATCGACTATACCGCAGAAGAGGATTGTGTGCTCTACGCTGTTTTCAACGGAAAAACCGGCCAGCAGGTAAAACGCTCCGCACCCGGCGGGGAAGGATTTGTACTCGATCATTTCTCCAAGGACGCCCTGAATGATTATCTCCAACCTTATGAGGAGGCACTTGGGCCTGCCCAGGACAAACTCCGGGCTGTATTCAACGACAGTTATGAAGTATATTTAGCCGATTATACCCCAAAATTCTTCGATGAATTTAAACAGCGGCGGGGCTATGATCTAACGGATCATCTTCCAGCCCTGCATGCAGTAACCGGCGATGAAGATGTAACTAGGATCATAAGCGACTACAGGCAAACCATTTCTGATCTTATGATGGAGGACTTCTCCCTTAACTGGACTGCCTGGGCGACTGAAAACACCTTTAAATCAAAATACCAGGCACACGGTTGTCCGGGAAACCTCATTGACCTGTATGCCACTGCGGATATCCCCGAGTGTGAATCCTTTTATGCCACCGAATTCGATATCCCCGGTTTCAGGCGGGAAGAATCTGATGCCAACAAAGCCTACCCAGATCATATTTTGTTCAAGTTTGCCTCTTCAGCAGCCAACATATCCGGCAAGCCACTTACCTCATCCGAAACCTTTACCTGGCTGCGCGAACACTTCAAGACCGCCTTATCTCAATGCAAGCCTGAGGTGGAACAACTCTTTCTGACAGGGGTCAACCATACTTTTTTTCATGGGGCAACCTATTCACCTGACGAGGCAGGGTGGCCAGGCTGGAAGTTTTATGCATCTGTGAATTTTGTCCCTACCTATACCATATGGGAAGATGCCCCATCCATGTTTGCCTACATCGGGCGTTGCCAGTCCCTCCTTCAATCCGGTGACCCGGACAATGAACTGCTGGTTTACTGGCCTTTCTATGATGTCATTGATGATGATCATGAGGGAGAACTAATGATGCAGCTGGGCATAGACAACAAGGATGACTGGCTGGCCCCAACCCCCTTTTATAAGCTCGTGAAGGACTTGATCAACAAAGGTTATTCCATTGATTTTATAAGCGATAGTTATCTTGCAGAAGCAAAGGAGAAGAATGGGGATATCCATTTGCCGGGAGGGAAATACAAGGCCCTCATCGTTCCTGACTGCAGCAACATGCCCCTGCCAACTTTCAGTTACCTCACCAGGCTTCAGGATGATGGGGCTGGTATCATATTTACCGGGCTCCCGGAATCGGTACCCGGATTTCACAACCATAAGGAGCGTACCGATAAACTTATGGAACTGATCTCTGAGGAAAAGGAAAATCTCACCATCACCGATAATATTGCCCAGGTCCTTTCTGAAATGGGTATCGAGCGGGAGGAGCTTGTTGACACGGGACTTGATTTCATTCGCAGGGAAATGAATGACGGGAAAGTCTATTACCTGGTCAATCATACCCCGAATGAAATTGATGGATATGTCACCATTGGGAGTCTGGCGAAATCCGTCCTCATCATGAATCCCCAGACGGGTGAGACTGGAAAAGCCAGGATCACCACCAGGAAAGAAAACACGGATGTATACCTCCAGGTCAAACCAGGTCAGGCATTCCTGATCAGGACATATGATGAGGCAAAGATTGAAGCAGCTGCCTGGGAATACTTTACCGAAATTGCTGAGCCAACCCCACTAACCGGTCCCTGGGAAGTAAGCTTTATCTCCGGCGGTCCCATCATACCGGACGATATCCGCATGCAGGAACTACAATCCTGGACAGGCTTCAGTGAGGAGGCGAATGCCTTCAGCGGTACCGCAAAGTATACCATCCGGTTCGAGAATCCGGACCCGAATGTTTCTGACTGGTTGCTCCAGCTGGGAGATGTCAGGGAAAGCGCAAGGGTATGGATCAATGGGGAGTATTTAGATTGCCTCTGGGCAAATCCCTTTGAAATACGCACGGGGCAACTGGTGGAAGGAAGCAATACACTGGAACTCGAGGTCACCAACCTGTCAGCCAACCGGCTGAGGGACCTGGAACGATCTGGCAAGGAATGGAAGATCTTTTACGAGATCAATATGGTGAACCGCCATTACACAGAGTTTGATGCCACAACCTGGGATCCAATGCCATCGGGACTGCTGGGCAAGGTGCTGTTAATCCCCCTTGAAACAAAAAGTTTATAATAAACATTAATATGACTTCACGAGAGAGAGTACTAAATGCTTTTGAGAAGAAAGGATACGACCGCATACCGGTAAAACATGAAGGAACCCCTGAGATAAACCAGATGATCATGGATCATTACGGGCTCACCAACATGGAACAGCTAATGAGGGTGGTAGGGGATGATTTCCGGTATGCTGAACCGGATTATATCGGGCCGGAACTTCGCAAATTCCCCGATGGGTCTGTTGAAGGATATTGGGGCGAGCACTATAAATATGCGGATTTCAAGGGTGGGAAATACCTGGAAGCCAGCTACCTTCCATTTGAAGGTGTGGATACGCTGGATGAACTTGACCGTTCACATTTTCCTACAGCCGACTGGTTTGATTATGCCAACACCAAACAGCAATGCCAGCAGATCAGGGAGAATGGTTATGCCGTGACCATTGGGACAGCAGGGGATATGGATTTTATAAATGGCATCGGGCGGGCCCGTGGACCCGAACAGGTGCTGATTGACCTGATCACAGAGGATGAGGTCTACCTTGAGATCATGGATGCCCGTTTTAAATTCTATTATGATTTGCATGAACGGATGTTGCAGGCTGGGGATGGACTGATCGACTTTACACATATCGGTGAGGATCTGGGAACCCAGGTTACCCAGGTTATTTCGCTTGATATTTTTGAAAGTCTATTCGCCCCGAAATTGAAAAAATACTTCGATATGGTCCACTCCTATGGTGCCAGGTCCATGATGCATATGTGTGGTTGTGTCAGGGCATTCCTGCCACGGTTGATTGAACTGGGACTCGACGTTTATGATGTGGTACAACCCACCACACCGGAAATGGAGATTGATGTACTGCAGAAGGATTTTGGTAAGGACATGACTTTCTGCGGAAGCATCTGCGTGCAAACCACCATTGCTTTTGGAAGCACTGGAGATGTAGAAAGGGAAGTCAAACGGCGCCTGGAACTCTTTTCTGAGGGTGGATTGTTCATTGGGCCATCACATGCCATCCAGGTGGGTTCACCCATGGAAAACATCATTGCCCTTTACCGCACAGCCGGAAGCCTTACTGAAAAGATCGACGAAAGCATTCTTTCTATCCAGGAGGATTCATCCCCGGATGAGATCAACATGTCAAAATTGTTCTGATGAAGTATCTCACACCGCTATTCGCAGCCTCCTGGATATTGCTGTTTTCAGGATGTAATGCCCAGGAAATACAGGAATGGCCTGACTGGCGAGGGGAAGACCGTGTGGGCGTCTGGCATGAAAAAAACATCATCACCGAATTTCCTGACCCCGAGATTAAACTGAAATGGCGGACACCACTGGGATCAGGTTATAGCGGTCCAACGATATCCAATGGCAGGCTTTATGTTACGGACCGGGGTACCTCCCCTGAAGAGCAGGAACGAATTCGCTGCTTTGACAGTGAAACAGGCAGGGAGTTATGGACCCATTCCTATGATTGCAGGTATGAAGGGGTAGGCTATCAGGCAGGTCCCAGGGCAAGCGTCGTGATCCATGAAGGAAAGGCATATGCGCTGGGTACTATGGGACATCTGCATTGTCTGGATGCGGTAACGGGGAAGGTTATCTGGAGCAAGGATATGAACAGCCTGTATGATATTTTAATGCCCACCTGGGGTATCGCTGCAACACCAATCATCGTAGATGATAAACTGATCCTTCATATAGGCGGCAGTAACAATGCCTGCATCGTGGCACTGGAGAAAGATACCGGTAAAGAGAGCTGGACATGTTCCGGTGACAATGCATCATACACCGCCCCGCTGTTGATCGCACAGGCTGGAAAAAAAGTGGTGGTGATTTGGACCGGAGATCATCTGAACGGGGTGGCACCTGAAACCGGGGAAATCTACTGGAAACTCCCCTTCAAGATTAAATTGCACATGGGGATCAGCACCCCGGTACGATATAAGAATTATCTATTTGTCAGTGGATTCTTCGACGGTTCACTACTGGCTGAAATTTCAGAAAATGAATTGACAGCCAAGGTAAAGTGGCTGAGAGCTGGAAAAAATGAACGAAACACAGACGCCCTTCATTGCTGCATCAATACACCGGTAATACGAGACGGTTATATCTATGGCATAGACGCTTATGGCGAGATGCGTTGCCTTGATCTCGAGACAGGTGACCGGGTATGGGAGGATACCACTGCCGTAAATCATAACCGCTGGGCCAATGTCCACTTTATCCAAAATGGGGAAATTACCTGGATGTTTAACGAGCACGGGGAACTGATCATCTCGAAGCTCTCGAAAGAAGGCTTTGAAGAGATCAGTCGTGCAAAACTGATTGAACCTACTACAGGCCAGTTGAACCGCAAAGGTATTGGTGTTACCTGGACCCATCCCGCCTTCACCAACCGGCATGTATATGTAAGGAATGACAAGGCACTTGTCTGTGCCGACCTGAGCGGAAGATAGGCTTAAGATTATTTTCCAGACTGGAGAGCTAACTGAATCAAACCTGCCACTTCAGTATGTCCGTTCTGGCGGGCGAATAAAGCTGCGGTCTCCCCGTCAATGTCCTTCAGGGAAGGATCAGCCCCGCTTTCCAGCAGGATTTTTACCACCTCCAGTTGTCCCTCGGCGGCAGCATGCATCAGGGGTGAAAAATGCTCGTCGTTATCAACAATATTGGGATCCGCACCATTATCCAGCAGCAGTCTGACTGTTTCAGGAAATGGACCGGTGGATGCATATAAAAGTGCAGTACGTCCCATCGCATCCCTTATACCAACCTGTCCCCCCTGTTCAATCAGGGTTCTTATGATCTCTGTATGTCCGTTAAATGAAGCAAACATCATGGCCGTACGGGCATCCTGGTCCACAATATTCGGATCTGTACCCTTTTCAAGCAATTGCTTTACTGTTTCCAGTCCCCCATTCAAGGCAGCTTCATTCAATGCCTGCTGATCTGCCGGGGAGCTCTTGGCTGCTGCAGGTGAATCGGCAAGCACTACAGGTGAATCGGCAGTTTGTGCAGGGCTTGTAGCAGGAGCCGGTTCATGCTCAGCTGGTTTCTCACCCTGACCTTTGCAGTTTGTTAATCCCAGTGGCATGATCAGCAGAGACATAACCAGGATTGGAAGAAAAGTTGATACAGATCGTTTCTTAGTCATAATAAATCCCTCAAATTTTTCATGCATTCCGAACGAAGGTAGTAAAAATATAGAGTGTGGATGCCGGTGTGATAGCTTGCTATTGACTTTTGTCTAATACTTCCGTATTTTTAGGTAAAGCCCCTTAAAGCCATTTCGTCATGAAGAAATATCTTTATTTATCCGTCACTCCCGAATCCCTCGTTGCATCCCAGCTTCCACCGGCTGAATTCGGGAATTACCTGGCTGTGGGAACACGCAAACGGACCCGCGGACAGGCCATATTTTTTGAGCTTGACATCGAAAAAATAGAAAACCTGCCCCAGGATTACCTGGATGAGAGGCTGGTTCCTTATGAGGACGGAGAACCCAAAAGGTCGGTCTTTCTCTCCATCTACAGGGTTATGGAGAGCGTCTCCATGGATGCTCTGAAAAACCTTTACCTGGTAACCGACGACGGGAAAGTCCTCGAATTGGAGGCAGCCAAATACAGACCTGCCTCGAAGGATATCATCCATCTATACCAGCAGTTCAATCCCATTACAACCCGTGTTGCCAGTAAATTATCGCCACCTGAATTCATCAAATTCCTTACCGACAGCAGTAAACCGGTATATGCTCCGAAAATCTTTTTTGTAGAGCTGAAACTGAACAAGCTATCAAGGGATTCCTATGCTCCTATTCATGACCTGCCCTATCCAAATCCCGACCATCTCAGGGATTGCCTCGACAGGCTGAAATCATCCAGGGAAAGACTGACCAAAACAGTCATCCGTCAATTCAAAGGTGAGTTGTCATACCGGACCGTAAAGGATGGTTTCTTCATTGGTGACCAGGAAAACTTTTTATTCTATCCATTCCCCTCCATCGAGGACCTTGAGGATCAGTATTATTTCTGGTGGAGATCAGCACTTGTCCAATGTTTTTAGATTGGTAAATCACCTAAATCCTAATCATAATGAAGAAAAATCCCACAAACCTGAAGAACCGTCGTGAATTCATGAAACAATCCGGACTCGCGGCCATGGGCCTGATGACCCTGCCATCGCTGCTCAGTTCATTTCGATTTGCAGCCAGTCCGGATGTACCGCATTTTGGTCCGGCGGCAAATTATACCCCGAAGATCAAGGCTGCCTTTATCCGGCGGGAGGAAAATTATGGAATGTGGTGGCCGGGAGAGATCTATGACGGTGAAGCAGCATGCAAAATGTATACCGAGAAAATTAAGGATGCTGAAATAAAACTGGGCATCCAGGTTGACATAACAAGCAAACCCATCTATTCACTCGAAGAGGGTGAACGGTGGATACAGGAAGCAAAGGATGCCCGGGCAGATGGTTTATTGTTGGTAACGCTGGACAGGCAGCAACATACCTGGCCGACGGTTGGCAAAGCCCTTGATAATAATATACCCACCGTGATATTTTCCCCGCTTGGTTCCTCCTTTACCACCAATACCCAATTGTATTGTAAAAAGGACGGGGCATTTATTGCCTCTACCGATGATTTCAGCCAGGCTGAATTCGGGATGAAGATGCTGAAAGCCGGTGCGAAAATCCGTGAAACCCGGTATCTGGTGATCATTGATGGGATAACTGAAATATCCGAAATAAGCCTGGACCACTTTGGTACCAAACTCAGATTTATTCCCGCCGATCATTTCATCGACCTGTATCATGACATGAGAGATAGTCGTGAGGCAAAAGAGCTCGCATTAACTTATATACAATCTGCCGATCATATCCATGATGCCACGGCCGAAGATGTAATAAACGGAGCCAGGAGCTATTTTGCCGTTCTCAGCTTACTGGAAAGGGAACAGGCGGATGCCGTGACAATGGACTGCCTCGGTGTGCTTGGTCCGAAAGAAATCAGCCTCCCCTGCCTTGCCTGGTCGAAACTCAATGACTCCGGGATCCCGGCCGCCTGTGAAGGTGACCTGGAAGCCTGCCTGACTCATTGTGTGGTACAGTACCTGTTTGATAAGCCGGCCTTCCAACAGGATCCTGTGGCGGAAACTGCCAAGGGCTGCCTGATTGGTTCACATTGCAGCTGTCCAACCAAACTGGCAGGATTGGACAGGAAACCAGAACCTTATACCATCATGAACCACCACGGAAAACGGGATGCCACTATTAAACCGGAATGGAAAATAGGACAGACAGTGACGGTTGCCGATATGATCCTCCCGGTAAAGAACAACTCACTCAGAAAACCTCAGGTAGATTACACCGAGGGCAAGCCAAAAATGCTGATCTCAACAGGGGAGGTAGTGGAACAGAAATCCATTCCACCTTCCGGTGGCTGCGTAGTGGCCCCCATGGTGAAACTGCATGGTGTGGACAGTTACCTGGATTACCCGGGCTTCCACCAGATGTTTTTTTATGGGGATCACAAAAGCGAGCTGAAACATTTCAGCCAGCTATACGGCATAACACCGGAATTGATTTAATCTGCCTGTTTAAATACCACCTGCCTGTCCAGGCTGGATAGGATTAATGGTCCGTAACGGAGTGTGCCATAACCAGGCAGTGGATTGGGCCAGCATGGTAAGGACCAGGCGGTCAAAGTTCTTATCCAGCCTTGCAGCCAGCTCGCCGTTGATCCGAATGTCTTCTAATGGGACGGGGGACCCGATATGCCTGGGATTCAGGCAGGTTGGCGGATTGATTGCAGGCCCATGCCAGGATTCCCAGTAAAACCAGGTTTAGTTATTGATAAAGAAAATAAAAAGTATTAACCCGAGGGCAAGCCCCGGGGAATTTGACCACTTAATGATTAGAAAGAAATTCTGAAACAGGATCTGGAACACTTACCTCCAGATTGAAGTCACGCTACGGTGATTTAATTATAGTAATTTTATGAATTTAAACATTAATGAATTATATTTAGTGCGATAGAAACATTATTAATGTTTAATATCTCAAGAATCTGCCCCCTGAACCTAGAACTAATCTAACCTAAAATTCAAAGCCGTAGTTATTCAGGTAATTACGGCTTTATTTCATATTTCATTTTCTTTCATATGCATACCGGATGACCGAAGATGAACGGTTCTTAAAAAAGGCAGAGGAAGAACTGGTTGCCGTATCCTGGTTCAGCGACTGGAATCCATCCCATTTCCTGGATGTTGCTGAGATGACAATGGGTGTGGCCATTGGCTACGACTGGCTCTATGCCGACCTTTCAGAACATTCCCGGGAGGTGATTAAATCTGCCATTTTGATGAAGGGGATAAATCCATCAAAAAATAGCAGTTATACCTGGTGGTTAACCTCTTCCAACAATTGGAACCAGGTTTGCAATGCCGGCATGGTTTACGGGGCCCTGGCCATACAGGAAGACTACCCGGACCCTGCCGAAGAGATCATTGATCGTGCTTTTGAATCTATTCCAAAACCCATGCTTACGCCAACTGGACGTAGTTTTAACTGGAGTGATTGCGGGACAGGAACCAACTTGAATACAGCTATGTTATGGATTGCGCAGCGCAGCAATGACCCATCGGTTTTGTGGTCGGAAAAGAGATTTTTGGAGCTTGGCGATTATTCAAAGTTTAAAGGGATCAGGTCATTACCGGCACTGATGATTTGGGCAAAGGATATTCCACTTTCCAAAATTGAGGAGCCAAAAGAAAAATTCTGGATGGGGCAGGGCAAAAATCCTGTTTGTCTCATGCGCAGCTCATGGACCGATCCCGATGCCATTTACCTTGGCTTCAAAGCCGGTTCTCCTTCGGTAAATCATGGCCATATGGATATCGGTTCCTTTATGATGGAAGCAGATGGTATCCGATGGGTTTCTGATTTTGGCTCTCAGAATTATGAGTCATTGGAATCGAAAGGGATGAGCATCTTTGGAAGATCACAGGATGCCGAACGGTGGACCATATTCAGATTGAATAATTATGCCCACTCAACATTGACAATCAATGATGAACTGCAAAAGGTGGAGGGATATGCCAAAATAGACAAGTACTCGGAAAATGATGATTTCATGTTTGCTACATCCGATATCTCCTCGCTTTATAATGGCCAGTTAATAAAAGCTTTCCGGGGTTGTGGCATCAAAGATGGAAAGTACATAGTTGTTCGTGATGAGGTTGAAACACCTGACAACCCGGCAAAGGTACGGTGGAATTTAGTTACCCCGGCCAAGGTGGAATTGGGGAAAAAAGCAGCCATTCTGACCAAGGATGGAGAAACGCTATTCCTCAAAATCCTGGGACCGGACAACATCATGATGAAAACCTGGAGCACGGCACCAGCCAATGATTACGATGCAGAAACCCCCGAAACGATAATGGTTGGGTTTGAGTGCGAGTTACCGGCAGATACAAAGGAAACTTTTGAGGTCCTGCTTGTCCCCGGAAAATCGAAAGAAGACGCTGATTTTTTAAATCTCACACTTAATGAATGGTAAACTTAAATGTTATGGGCAGAATAATATATTTTTCATTCTTTCTGGTTCTTGTTTGGGTATCAAACAAATCTTATTCCCAGGTTTCCAAAGATGACATTGATAAAGCCATTGATCTATCATCATTGAAACACCCATACTTATATTTCACTGAGGAGGAGAAACCAGCCTTAATGGACCGGATTGAAAATGATCCTGAGAGCAATGATATTTTTCGCAGATTGCAGGCGGAAGCTAAAATGTGGCTGCACATGCCTGTTGATAAGAATATACCCATTCAGGGCAAAAACACCCGGGCAGGCTGGTCGGAATATGACCGCGATAGATTGTATTCCAGGTACTACAACAGCAACCGGAACAATGCTTTTAACCTGGCTTTCCTCTACCAGATGACAGGAGATCAGAAATATGCTGATAAAGCATTTGAATTTGCAGATGCCTTCTGTGATCTGACAACCTGGACACAGCGGGCCCATGAATTTCCGATCATTTATTCACGCATAATGCCCTGGAATGTACCAGACGACCAGGTCAATTTCAACTTTGATCATTACAATGGTGATGCCGGCCGTATGATGGCTGCCGTTTATGATTGGTTATATCCCGCACTTGACCAGGCGCAACGGGACCGGATCAGGGGCGCATTACTGGAAAAGGTAGTAACACGGGTAAGAGGCGATTACGAATTCCATTGGTGGGCGACGGCATACCGGTGCAACTGGTGTGGTGTATGTAATTCAGGTGTGGGCCTCACGGGACTGGTACTGCTTACAGAGCATCCCCAGCTCACGGATATTGTGGCAGAATCATACAACAGGATCAACAGCATGCTGAATGAATTGGGGATTGACGGGGGATGGCAGGAAGGAGGAGGGTACTGGAATTATGGAGTACACACATCTACCTTTTTTGCTGATGCACTGAAGCGAATGACAGGCTCGAAGTATAATCTCTTTGAAAACAAGCGGCTCAAAGACAATCCGGTAACTTTCCCATTGTACATATCCCTTCCGGGTAACCGTTCGCTGAATTTTGAGGATTCAGGAGGAGGAAGCTTCATCGGAAGCCCGCATTTGATCAATAAACTGGCTGTCGAAACAAACAGCAGGGAAGCAGCCTGGTACCGCCATGAGTTTTTCGGGAATGGCAATGATATTTTTGATATTATCTGGGAACGGCTAAAAATAGATGGCAGTCCACCGGATATTCCATCCATCCATTTCCGCACCATCGATTGGTGGGTGATGCGCAGTGATTTCAAAGACAAAAACAAGGTGCTTGTTGCCGGAAAAGCAGGAAAAAATGATGATCCCCATCATGGTCATCTCGATATTGGTCATTTTGTGGTTTACTGGCAGGGAGAATATTTTATTCAGGATATTGGAAGACGAGGTTATGATGAGAAATATTTTGATGAAGCACGATTTGATTATCCGCAGGCATCCAGCATCGGGCATAATGTATTGTTTGTTAATGGAGAAAAACAGATTTCCGGGAAGTTGTATAAACAACCATACAATTATGATGTTGGCGGAGAAGTTATTGAGTTTATAACCACAGAAGAGCAGGATTATGTGATCATGGATCCAAGCAATGCATATCCCAAAAAAGAACTGAAAAAATGGCGCAGACATGTGCTGCTGGATAAACCGGAAATAACATTGGTGGTTGATGAAGTTCATGCAAACCCAGGCGCTGCCATTGAAGTGCGGTTCCATCCGGGTGTTGATTTTATAGTTGAAAGAGATTTTGTATTGCTGGAAGGAGAAGAAGGAAAAATGGCCTTAATTCCATTGATCGATCAGGATTACCATATCAAGCCAGGGAAACATGCCACCCAATTTATAAATGCCACCAGTGACTTTATCTGGATCGATTACATTGACACAGAAGTCAAGGCCAAAGATGAAAAAACCATTATTACCACATTGGTATTGCCGGTTTCTGACGTGAAGGAAGCTAAAAAAATTGCTGATTCCAGAAAAATGACAACTGATAAATCAGGAAATCTGTCAGTCACATTTTCCAGTGGAGGAAGAGAATTTATTTTTGATTTTATCAATTCACAAGAAGGTTTAATCCTAAAGAAATAAATAGCGATGAACAAGCTTGGCGTCATTTTTTTGGTGAGCCTGGTAATCATTCTTAATGGTTGCCTGGGAACAAATCAAAAACCAATAGTAATTGACGAGACCGGTAATACCGGATCTATTGAGCAGGTTATTAAGATCGATAAAGTCTGGGCTGGCCACCCGGTAGGTTTTTGTCTCCTGACCAAAGGGGAACGACAATATATTGCTTACTACAATGGGAACAGGAACATGGTGGTCGGACAACGAAACCTGGATGAAGAGAATTTTTCACTTCATATTGTACCTCCAACCTATCGTGAAAAATCTGGTGGGACAAGCACGGTCTTGGGGTGGGACAGCCATAATTCTGTTACACTGGGAATTGATAAGGATGGTTTTATTCATCTGTCGGGAAATATGCATGGGCACCCTCTCACCTATTTCAAAAGTACGAAGCAAAGTGATATTTCTACCATTGTCCAGGTGATGGAAATGGTTGGAAGGGAGGAGAAAAGATGTACCTATCCGAGATTTCTTTATTCCCGTGAAGGGGAGATGATATTTACCTATCGGGATGGTGGAAGCGGAAACGGAAACCAGATTTATAACATTTATGATTGCCAGTCCAAAACCTGGTCAAGGATGCTGGATACTCCTTTAACCGACGGGCAGGGATTGATGAATGCCTACATTTCCAGTCCCACTTTACGGAGCGACAATTGGTATCATACTTACTGGGTCTGGCGCGATACGCCGGATTGTCAGACCAACCATGATCTGTCCTATATGAAAAGCCCCGATCTGCAGCATTGGTACAACGCATTCGGGAAAGCTGTTGAGCTTCCGGCAACCATTGAAAAAAACCTGGTGGTGGTAGATCCGATCCCGGTAAAAGGGGGGATCATCAACCTGGCAGCAAAACTTTGTCTGGATGCAGAGAACAACCCGGTTTTTGCCTATCACAAATATGATTCTGCAGGGAACCTTCAGTTTTACACCGCACAGATCCTGGAGGATGAATGGATATATAAGCAGGTAACAGATTGGGATTACCGCTGGGAATTTAAGGGAAGAGGGAGTATTAACAGCGAAGTTATCCTGAAGGGTTTTAACAAAAGGGAGGATGGTTTCTATGAACTGGATTACTGGCACATAAAATATGGAAATGGGTGCATTTTATTAAATGATCAATTTGAAAGTTGCGGGACGGTATTAAAACCCGAACCAATCAATACTCAATTAAAGCCTGAGGATGATTTCCCGGGATTGATGGTCCGGATATCCGGGGACATAGGCAAGTCAGAAGAAGAGGGAGCCAGGTACATCTTAAAGTGGGAAACACTGGATCGAAATCGCGATCGTCCTCGTCCGGAACCCTGGCCGGGACCAAGCCAGTTGTATTTGTATAAAATGAAATCCGAAGAATAGACCTACTTCAATCCCATCATCTGAAGGATGGAGTCATTGGTTTCTACCATCCATGATTCAACATTTTTTTTCAGGGCTTTCCTGATGTCTTCATAATTTCCGTAACCCACCAGGTTCTTCAGTTGTCCCGGGTCCTTTTCCATGTCATATAGTTCCTGGGGGGGACGGTTTTCCTGGAGTTCGATCAACAGACGGTAATGTTCAGGATGGGATTCCCGGGCATTTACTGTGGCCTTAAAGGAATGGTTCCCCCATTTCTCCTCAAATTCAAGATCTGCAGGCAGCAGGTAGGTTTTCTCAGGATACAGGTTCTTGATATAATAGTACCGGCCATCAAAAACCGCCCGGCTTGGATAGAATTCATTGGTATCCGGACCATGGGAGTTGTGTTCCATATAAATGTAATCCCTTCCCTCCAGTTCATCGCTTTTTCCGTAAAGGATAGGCATCAGGGATTTGCCCTGGACCGACTCCGGGATCTCCACCTCCAGGTGATTCAGGACGGTCGGCATCATATCAATGAGGGAAACCAATTCATTGTTCCTGATGTTTTGCTCCATACCTGGACCCTTAATGATCATGGGGATATGCGTACCGGCATAATAGGGGGATGCCTTGGCTCGGTGGTAGGCCATGCCCTGGTCAGCCGTGAAGATAATGAGGGCATCCTCATATTCCCCGGTTTCCTTTAAGGCCTTGATGATACCCGCGGCACACTGGTCAGCAACCTCCACACATCCATAATATTCCTGTAAGTCCAGGCGCATTTCTTCTGTATCTGCATAAAATGGAGGCACCTCGATCTCATTGACATCGGGCATCTCACCCTGGTGATGTTTAAGGTGATTCTTAAAGGGACGGTGCGGTGTGCTGATATTAACCTGCAGGCAGTAAGGCCTGTCGCCTGCCTTTTCCAGCAATTCTTTTGTCATTTCGTAGTAGGCATCTGGACTGCTCCCTTTTCCTGTCCGCCCCTGGAACTGGTATTTCCAGGTAGGAGACAAATGGAATTTGGAGGTGATCCCGGTGTAGATACCAATCGGATTCAGCACTTCTGTCAGGGTCGGGACGGATTCATGCACCCCCACGTGGTCATAGAATTTTTCAGCATTTTTGGTGAACTCTCGTTCCGGAGCATTGATGACTGGTGTATAGGTATTTCTCCAATGCCCGTTTGAGTGTGGATACATGCCCGTCAGGATGGAGGATCTTGAAGGGGAACAGGAAGCACAACTCGAAAAGGCCTGTGTGAACAATACGCCTTCCCGGGCCAGGGCATCTGCGGTTGGGGTTTTAATACCGGGGGTTCCCATGGTGGCCAGGTGGGCACCCATATCATCCGCCAGGATAAGGATCACACCTTTTCTGGATTTTTTGTTTTCCTTCCCCTGGTTCTTTGTAAAGCCCAGCAGGATAAAGGATGAAAGAAGCATGATGACGAGCAGCATACTTAGAGCGCTGAATTTTTTCATAATGACTGGATTTATGGTTTGCTAATTGTTTTTTGGATAGCAGATCTACCGGTCGAACAACACATTCAACTCCTCATAGGATTCGCCCCCTGCAACATTTTTATGCCCACCCCTATTGAAAAATTGTGTTGTAAAAAAAGTACCATTCCACGAATATTGGATACCGAGAAGGGATAATTAACAAACCCTTCAGTGTCTCGCTTGGCAAGGCTATAAATCCGGTCCTTATGTCGCCCTGCTGGTCTTCATGTAGTAAACAAGGGTCATATAGGGCGGGATCATCACACGGCCAGAATTATTAAGGCGACCGTCCCGACCATAGCCAAGGTGGTAAGGTATGATCAATATTCCTTTTTCCTCATCCCGCATCAGTTTAATGCCTTCGTTCCAGCCCTGGATAATATTCTCACCAGGAACACTAAAAAAAAGACATCTTCTCCTACGTTACTATCAAATTCCCTTCCATCCAGAAACTGACCAGTATAGTTTACAAGCAAATTATCACCATCATTGAACAATTCCCCGGTTCCTGCCTTTTCCTGGATATAGTAATGTCCGGATTCAGTGGAATCCACATTTTCAAATTCACTCTCTTTCAGGTAGGCCCATATCTTTTCCTGTTCATGTTTTTCCGGATCATCAAATGCTTCCAGCAGCTCTATGGTATAGATCAGTGTTGAATATGCCGGCAAGTTACCCGATGCAGTTCCTCCCAAGGCTGTGCTGGAAGGCAATATGAACTTTGCAATTTCGCCAACTTTCATCAACTTGATCCCTTCGTTCAGTCCTTTCAGGGGGATATGACCCAGCTCTAACCTGGATGGACCGTAGAGTAAATCCTCGGCATAAATGTTAAACAGTTCAGCCGTACTTTCATTGCTGGTAGTGAATATTGTTCCATCTATCAACATACCAGTATACTCGATCTCAATCCATGTTCCATCAGTAGGTGACATACCGGTACCCTCAACGATAGGAATATAATATAAACCCGAGGCAGTCGGTTCCTGTGTGATATTATTATCGGCAAGGTATTGTTCCAACAGCTTCTTTTCCATCTCGATCAGTTCCTGGCTATCATCCTTTTTACAACCAACAAGCATGATTGCCGCCACCATGCCGAACATGCCCAGCTTAAAAATCATTCTCTTTCCCATATAATTATCATTTTTTTGATCAGATGATTATAACCCCTGCAGGGTTGCGTTCACATTATTCAAACGAAAAAAAAACGTTTTATGGTAATTTTT
>DAOWJB010000136.1 GCA_030640625.1 Bacteroides sp. | reverse complement strand
CCATATCATCACAGCAGAATATTCCTCCGATGTTATTTTGTTCAATATAATTTCTGTCAATTTCACCAAGATGGCCGCATGCAAGCGCCTTCTGCCCGGAAATTTCTTCATCTGTAAAACTCCTGAACGTACTTTCCATAAGTTCCTGGACCATGTTGGTTTCTGCCCAGACCCTGTTTTTTACAAACAGCAGGTTTTTACCTGTTCTCGAAACAAGATATTTGACAGCTCTTTTCACACCAAGATCGTAGCTCTGTATTACATAGGTAAAATGTGAACCTGCCATGGTATGGTTCAGCAGGGTTACCACCGTACCGCCGGATGTCAGGTTTCTGTAAAATCCAGCAGTGCTCGTCTCATCAGAAACAGGGATGACGATGACAGCTTCATAGCGTTTGTTAATCAACTCACCTACCAGCCGGATCTCTTCTTTTGGATTGTTATAATCTACATAGAGTTCCAATCCCCTATTATTGTTCCCGGCTTCGGTTTTAATCAATTCGAGCAAATTTTCGATGTAGGAAGAGAAGAATGGGACCACCACAGCCCATTTCATTTTTCTTGGTCCGAGATCGGCTACAAAAGATCCCTTTCCTGTTTTCTGGATGATCAATCCGTTCTCTGCGAGTTTTTTCAGTACAATTTTGGCAGTCTCTCTCGAAACAGTATGTTTTTGCTGAATTTCAGTTATCGAATTGATCCGGGTACCCGGCTTAAGCTCTTGTGTAATGATTGATTGTCGGTAACTGTCAAATAGTTGCTGATAGATGGGGATATGTGGTATTTTGGACGCTGCCGGCATGTTCCTGGAGATTCCTGGTTATGTGAATGGCAATATACAAAAAAATATAAAACATCACATCACATCACATCACATTAAATTTTGCATATTTGAATTAATCATGGGGTAATTTGCGCTCAGGTTTTCTGGTTGGTGAGGCCGGGATGATCCCGGACCGGCTGCTGGCCACAAATAACCTTTAAGCTCAAAGGGTCCACAGAAATGTTGAGTGGTGCAGTAAATTCGACAGGTTCCCCGTCAATGTGTCCGATATATTTATCAGACCCGGTTATCTCTGCCTGTTTTATGGGGATGATCTCGACATATTTTGATTTATGGATGGATCCGTTAAATAACCTGCTTAGCAGTTCAGGTGTTAATATCCTGGGGAAATTCCTCAAGAGGCACAGGTCCAGGATACCGTCATCTGTTTTGGCATCCGGACTGATAAGTGCGCCGTAGCCCCATTGGGTTGAATTGGCAATAGACACCAGGAAAGCATTCACCGAAATTTCCCGCTGGCCGGTCCTTATTTGTACAGGTATCGGGGCATATCGAAACAAGTGCTTTGCCGTTTGTATGGCATAGGTGAAGAACCCCCTGCCGGTTTTATTGGCATAGGCATGGGCCACCCTGGCATCAAAACCAATGCCGGCAATATTTATGAATCTGTATTGATTCGCCATGCCCGTATCTATTTCCATAACTGTAAAGTCGTTAATGGTTTGAATGGCCTTTTTGATATCCATTGGTATGCCCAGTGATCGTGCCAGCCCTTTTCCCGATCCCAGAGGCAGGATACCGAGAATTACGTCCGTATGGATGAGCTGGCTGGCAATCTCATTGATCGTTCCATCGCCGCCTCCGGCAACAATTACCTGGTACCTGTCCAGGTTTTGCCGGGCCAGTTCTGTGGCATGGCCGGGATAATCGGAGTATAGTATGGCAGGTTCAAAAAGGGCCGGATCCAGGGTTTCAGCTATGAGACCTTTGACATTTATTCCAAGCCTTTTTCCAAGAATGGGATTGATGATGAAAAGGATCTTCAATATTTCTGACTGCATAAAAATTACAGCTTATTAAAATCCGCAAGGAGGTATTGTAGATATGCCAATCCTTTCTTCCGGTCCTTTCCGGAATTCTTGTCTTGCTCTATAATATAGCTATCTGTTGTAAGATTGAATACAACATAGGCACTATCATTGATGAATCCAATACCGTCATGAAAAGTGTAATAGGCAAATGAATTTGGATTCTCTGACAGCAGGTTATTACTAAACTTAAAATCTTTATGGGGAAGGTTCAGTTGGCTGAGCAGCGTGTAGGGCAGGTCTGTCTGCGAGCCAAAATTATTGATCACCGTGTCCCTGACAGCTAATGCTCCTCCCAGCCATAACATGGGGATCCTGAATCGCATTTCTTCATGTTCTGTCAGGTTTCCTACCCTGCAACAATGATCCGCCAGCAGAATCACCAATGTTTCATCCCACCAATCCTTTGTCTTGGCCACAGAAATAAATTTTCCTAATGCCTTATCGGTATAATAAATTGAATTTAAATATTTCATTGTAAGATCATTCCCGGGAAATTCGGTTTCCATCGGTACATCGAAGGGGGTATGACTTGACAAGGTTAGCAGTATATTGAAAAATGGTGAAGAAGCACTGTCTGTCTCTTCCAGTAAGCGTTCAAAAAGGATATGATCCGGCACGCCCCAGTTTGACCGGGGAATCGATGGTGCAAAATCATAATCGGAAATGATCTTCTCAAATCCACTGGTTAGTAAAAAAGACCTTATGTGGGCAAAATCAATATCTCCACCGTAAAGGAATGCTGAATTATATCCATCAGCTTTGAGTTTTTTATTCAGATTGGGAATTTTTTGGGTTTTCTGTTCATAATAGATGACGCAGGTGCCGGGAATCCCCGGATATCCCCCCAGGATGGATCCCAGTGCCCTGTCTGTCATGGTTCCAGAGGCATACATCTTATTGAAGTAGATACCTTCAGGAAGCAAAGCATTGAATTCTGGTGTCGCTTCCTTATCCTTACTTAATTCATCGATAATTGGCACCGAAAAACTTTCGAGCAGAATGATTATAATATTTGGAGATTCCTTATTCAGGACGGGGAAGGGATCGTCATTATTATCATGCAATTCCTTTATGATTTGACTGGCCTCAGAATCGGACATATAGCTTACGGACTGGGATAACTTCTTGCCTTCAATAAGGGTATAAATCAAATTCCAGACCGGATTAACGGCTATATGGTTGACATAGGCTTCCTGATGGAAATAAACGGATCCCGTATTGATAGGCGATGTTTGCAGTCCACCGCGTATGGGTATGATAAGTAATGGCATTAACAAGAAGAAAAGTACCGGTTCTATCCATCCGGCCTTTTGCCCTGCCATGAATGGTTTTGAAATCCATCTTCGATAGAATATAAAATAGGACAGGTAAAAGACGAGGATAATAATCCCAAGAATGATAATCAGTCCTATAAAATTGAGAGATGCAAACATTTCTGCCGGTGTGTTTAAATAATCAAAAATTGATCTGTCAATGGGGAAGTTCCAGTATTTGTAAACAACCAGGTTTGTGAAAAACAGAGGGATGAGTAAAAGCAGGATGATGAATGTGTATATATCCAGGATGCGCTGAACTGAAAGTTTTTTGATTATGCTTGACAGGAATAATAACAGGGTAGGTATCAGGAGACAATAGCCGGCCAGGGAAATATCCAGCTTCAAGCCATAGACCATAGCCAACAATTGATCTGACAGCTCAATCCCATGTGCATTATCACGATAGATGATCAGGAACGATATGCGGAAAATAGCCTGGATGCCTAGTAAAAATAGTGCATATCTGAAATAGTATATGAATGAGGACTTCATTGGCAGCAAATTGAAAGCGGTGTAAATATATAGTAAATTTAAAATTAACTCGTAAAAATAAAGATGATCATCCAGATTGTTCTATTGGAAGCAGGGAGGATGCTGGTCTTCAAATTCCGTTGCCAGCTGGTAGTGGCGGGCTACTTCGATCAGCGTACCTTCTTCAAACAGATTTCCCAGCAGGCAGATGCTTGCAGGACTCCCGTGCTCTGTAAATCCGTTTGGCATGACCAGGCAGGGATGTCCTGTGAGATTGGTCATTAACATCTGGTCTCCACCGAAAGTGGGAGAAATGATCACATCATATTCCCTGACCAGTTCGTTCACCTTGTTTATCAACAAGCTGCGGATACGATTGGCCTGGATGTATTCAACTGCCGGGATGAACCTGGATTGCCTGAAATAATTGGGCCATGCATTGCGTCCCTGGCGCATCAGCAGATCATCCTGCTTGCTCCTGGTAAGGTCATCAAAGGCTGCTGCAGCTTCAGTATCCAGAATGAGAGCGAGCGCTTCAACAGGGATTGAATCAGGAAGATCCAGCTTTTCAGGCTGAATACCCAGCTTTTTAAAGGTTTCGAGCGATAGGCTGTCATTCTCCCGGTTGTCCTGGTCATCATTAAAAAGAAAACTGAGATAAGCGATTTTAAGCGAGGATAAATCTTTCATGGAGGCATAATTAAACGGAACATCCAGGGTGGATGGATCTGCCGGGTCATGGCCTGTTATTGCCTGGAATACGATTCCACAATCAAGTGCGGAACGGCATATGGGTCCCCCCTTGTCCATGCTCCATGAGAGGGCCATGGCACCAGCCCTGCTTACCCTGCCGAATGTGGGCCGGAGCCCGGTTACCCCGCAGCGGTTACTTGGAGAGACGATGGAACCCCAGGTTTCTGTGCCAATGGCAAAGGGAAGCAGGCCAGCTGCAGTCGCTGCTGCCGAGCCTGCCGAAGATCCGCTGGAACCCTGTTCCATGTTCCAGGGATTCCGTGTTTTTCCCCCGTACCATACATCTCCCATGGCAAGGGCGCCCAGGGTTAGTTTTGCCACCATTACAGCACCAGCATCTTCCAGCTTTCGGATTACTGCCGCCTTTTCATTGATTACCTGGTCCTTGAATGGCATGGCTCCCCAGCTTGTCGGGTAGTCAGGGTGAGCAAAAAGATCTTTGATACCATAAGGAATACCATGTAAAGGTCCCCTGTACCCACCCTGGCTGATTTCCTCGTCGGCCATCCTGGCCTGTTCCAGGGCCACCTCAGGGGTAAGGGTGACCAGGCATTGCAGGGTATCACTATATTTTTCCAGCCGTTCAATAAAAAACCGGGTAAGTTCCATGGAAGAGATCTGCCTGTTTCTGATAAGTGCAGAAAGCTCCGCCACACTATAAAATGCAAGCTCATTGATGTCTTCTGGCATGCTCACTTTGACTGGTATGGGCCATTGAACAGGCCTGCTCTGCAGGTCTGGCTGAAATCCAGGTGGTATAGGATTAAATACCAGGGCGGGCGGAATTTTATTTTCCAGGCTGAAATCATGGATCTTCCTGTAGGACTCAAGGTTAGAATTGACACCTTGCAGCATGCTGTCCCGTTCAGCCTTAATAAATTCCAGTCCAAAAAGTTTCTCCGTCACCGCGATGTCCTTTGTGCTGATCTGATCTCCTGTTTTCTCATTTTTTGTGCAATGAACACTGATAAGGGCGAGGAGCATGATAAGTAAACCGGTATTTCTCATGAGTATAATTCTTTTATAAGATTATTAGAATCCTAAAAGGCCTCGAGTATATTCAGGTACAATCCATGGTCATCTCTGCCGGCGGCAAGATCCAGGCGGATATTCATCCGGCGGTCGGGAAACAGTTTGAAACGTACACCAATACCCCCGGCTGGTTTGATCCTGATCCTATGGATTGTGCTTGCGGAATGGAAAACATCACCTGCACCGGCAAAGGCTACCAGGCTGAATCGCCAGATATATGGTGTATGGTATTCGACCTGTCCGATAAACATATTATGATCCCTGTAGCGTCCCTTGAAATACCCGCGCAGAAGTTTATCTCCCCCGAGCATTGCCATATTCCTGAAAGGGATTTCCTTTCCCCATAGGAACTTGCCGTAGGCCTGCACATACAACAGATGGTCAGTCCCGAGTGTCCAGTACTTTCTGAGATCAATGATCCATTTTGTATAAGGGTAGGTGGAGCCCATCGCCCTGTTGAAGTACACCAGGCGGAACTGATAGTAAGCTCCGGAGGAGGGGAGCAGTATATCAGACCGGTTGTCCCAGGCCAGGGTCAGGCCTATCCCCGAAATGGTGGAGTGTGTACTGCCCGGGATGGATCCATCCGGAAGTGAAGCATGGGGGATTGTGTCATATTCTACGATGTTATTATTTTCAATCTCCAGCAGGATGCCTGCATATAATTCCCTGTACACCGTTCGCAACAGATCCAGTTTGATCCCCCCAATCCTTGAGACATAGTATTCCTCGTCTTCCTTCCGGGTATCGTTCCCGATCCCAAAAAACTTATCCGGCCAGTATTGCCACTTAAGTTCACCTGCAAGTCTGTAAGTATTATCCTTCAACCAGATATCCGGCAGGAGGTTGATAGAGAATTGCCGGTTTTGGGAGACCAGCAGACTCAAGCCCAGGGAGGAGGGACGTCTGAGCATGGGGTCGCCCATTAAAAGTTGCGTGTATACCCCTCCCATGATCCTTGTTTCAGGAGTATACCCCAGCACTGGAAATCCTGCAAATTTTACATTCCGCCCTGTACTGTCCTGGTCTGACATGGCCCGGGCCTGTCCTGAAAGAAACACAGATAGCCAGAGTCCTATAAGATATGTAAGCAGTTTATGCTGCACAAGATGAATTCAATCTGCAATATTAAGTTTTTCTATGCCAGATGTTAAATTTAAATAAATGGATTACATTTATATGATAAAATATTAAAATCCAAGTCATGGAAGAGACCAAGCAGCCTGATAAATCAAAGAAATCTACAGGCGTATCCCCCAGTCGTCAGGCAGCAAAACCTGCAACACAGTCATCCGGAACAACTGCCCAAAAGCCCCCTGCAGCAACCAGTCCACCGGCAAAAACATCAACCGGCGTTACAAAACCATCAAGTGCTGCCACAAAAGCATCGCCTGGACAGCCCTCCAACAGCAGCCCTGCAGCTAAGGCGCCCGCTAAACCACCGGTCCAGCCGTCAGGAAAAAGCAATACAAGCACGCCAGCCAAACCTTCCGCCAAGCTACCAAGCAAACCCTCCGGCGGAAAGGATAAAAAGCTGGCCAGGATATCAGCCAAGAAATCAAAGAAGCTGGCAAAGGCATTTAAAACCCTGAAGAAGCAGAAGAAGGAAATAGTCCAACTGGAAAAGAAAAGGGAAAGATTAATGAAAGACATGATCTTAGCAATTGAAAGCAAAAAGAAGAGCAAACAGATCAGGAGCCTGGCCCGCGAATTCAGCCGGCTTGAGAAAAAGGTTAAAACCGGAACGGCAAGCTATCAGCGGGCAAAAAAGAAGCTGACCAGGAAAATGAGCTAGGTATTATCCCGGAAAACAATGGCCCTGTCTCTGGTGACGGGGCTATGTCTATTAGAGATCGGCTGTATTCACTACCTTCCCTGTTCCCAGTTGTAAATAATGATCACCAAAAACTTCTTTAAATACCCTTTTGGTACCATCCCCACTGCAATGGGTCGGGGCGGCATACTGAATATTTTGGTCCTTAAATTCCCTGGCAATGGCCTCCACTACATCTGTCCCTGTACGGAGCAGGTGAAACCCACCCATTACCAATAAGATATTCTCATCTTTCATTTCCCTAACCTTTTCCACGATCTTCTCAATTCCCGGATGGGCACAACCGGTGATGATTATAAGTCCCTTGGGACTCTGTACCACCAGGGATTGTTCAATGATCTCGCTACCCATTTCTCCGGTGGACCAGACCTTATCACTTATCTTTCTGGCATCCTGTACCATCACGGGATTTGCTCCCAGGCTTACCAGCTCATTTTTAAATTCTTCTGGGAAGGAGTGAGGCATGTAGACATCGATCCCTGTTTTAGATTCCAGGAATTCAGTAATGCCACCGGTATGGTCCCCGTGAATATGTGATAATATGATCATATCCACCTCCTTCGGATCCTTGCCTGCTGCCTTGAAATTATGCATCAGGTTGCCATCATTGCCCCCGGTATCAAAAAGGATGGTCTGACCGGTTCCCTCAATTAGGCAGGAGAATCCCCAGCTGTTTTTAAAACCTTTTTCATATTTATAATTATCATAAAGGATTGTCAGGGTAATATCTTCCGACATTTCCATTTTTTTTACCGGATCAGGGATATAGAATGAAGTCATGGCAAAGGCGGCGATCAGCCAAATGGCAGAAAGAATAAAATGCTTCATGGTGCTTGGTTTTAGGGTTACTCTAATACATTTATAAAGTTAATATGAAAAACCATACTTTTTCCCGTTTCACCTTCTTTTATGTCACGTTCGTCGAAAAAAATAGTATTTGCTTTCAGGCTGCCGTTATTTTGATCCCGTAACCTATAATAACCCAAGTCATGAAGATCAGGACTGTTTTGTTTATTGTTGGACTAACAGGCATCGTTGTATCCTGTATCCCTTCACTTTATCCCCTGTACAGGACTAAGGACCTGCTCATAGACAAGCGGCTGGACGGCTTGTACGAAACAGATGATAATGAGTACTGGAATATCCGGAGGCTGGATCCAAAATTTGAAAAAAACTTCTCTGATGGATGGAAACATTATAACAGCGGATATACCTATAAGCTGACCGTTAGAGAGGACGATGAACTAGAAGATTTCGCCCTGCACCTGCTGAAATTAGGAGAAGATCTATACATGGATTTTTTTCCTGTAGATTATGAGATCAGGCATGGATTCCTGGATATGCACCTGGTACCGACCCACATTTTTGCTAAAGCAGAAATCACGGATCGATATCTGATCCTGCATTTTTTTGATCTGGATTGGCTGGAGGACCTGATAGAAACCAACCGGATCAAAATATCCTATGTTGAACTCAACGACAGGTATCTGTTGACAGCTAAAACAGAGGAACTGCAAAAATTCATAACAAAATTCGCCAATGACAGTACCACCTTCATTGAGCCTGATACGCTGGTAAGAAAGCAGCTGGAAGCCGGCGTGCCAGATTTCTCATCCATCTTCGAATTGAACTAATATCTATCATATGAAGGCAAGAATAATTTTATTAGTTGGAATGCTGACTGCACTGGCCGGTTCCTGTATCCCTTCCCTGTTCCCGCTGTATACTGAAAAGGACCTGGTCACGGATGAACGGTTGGAAGGTACCTGGGATGGGGGTGATAATGGTATCTGGGTTATAGAACGGCTCGATCGTACTCCCGACAAGGGATTATTCAATCCCGACTGGTCTCCCAGGGATAAACCCGGTTGGTCTCCGGCAGATGAAAAGAAGACCTATCGTCTAATGGCATATGAAGTATCGGAAGGAGATACCCTGGAAGCTGAATTTGTTTTGCATATGCTTGTGCTTGACGGACAATACTACTTAAATTACTACCCGGAGGATTATGAGCTGGATCATGGTTTCCTCTCCTGGCATATGATAGGGGCAAATAATTTCTCCAAGGTAAAAGTGACGGAAGATTCCCTTTCCCTGAGTTTCTTTGATCCATCCTACCTAGAGGAGTTAATTGAACATAACAGGATCAAGATCTCTCACATCAGACATGATAATGGTATCCTGGTCACTGCCGGTACCAAAGAGTTGCAGAAGTTCGTCATAAAATACGGAAATGAAGAAGATGCCATACTGGAGCCAGATATCTTTAAGCGTATTTGATAGGAATCCTTCTTATTCCTAAATTTATACCCAGATGTTCATCTCTAACATTCGCAGGGTTTTCCTGAAACTGGCAGGAAACAGGGTGTTGCAACATGTCCTGTTCTGGATGGCATCATTCATTTTCCTGGTGAACTTTTTTTCTGCTTCCAATAAGGTGGAGAAGATAGATTACATCTATACCGCACTGTTTCATGTCAGCCTTGTCACCGCCGTTTATGTCAATATCTGGATTTTGATCCCCAGGGTCCTGCAGAAGGCGAGATACCTGATTTACTTTGTTTGCATACTTGCTCTTATCTATATCAGTGCCCAGTTTAACCAGGTCACCTTTGATCACCTGGTGGACCTGATCCTTCCGGGATATTATTTTATTTCTTTTTATGATATTGGGGATATCCTGAAATTCGTATTTGTCTATGTGGCACTAACCAGCCTGTTGAAACTGTCAAAGGGATGGTTCCTGCTGAGCCAGGCCGAAAAGCAGATCATGAGGATCAGGCAGGAGAAGGTAGAATCTGAATTAAAGGCATTAAAATCACAGATCAATCCACATTTCCTTTTCAATAGCCTGAATAATATTTATTCGCTTGCCATGGGTGGATCCGGAAAAGCTCCGGCTGCCATCCTGAAATTATCTGACCTGATGAGATACATGATCTATGAATCAAATGAGGAAAAGGTATCTTTACAGAAGGAGATTGACTTTCTGGAGAATTATATTGCCTTGCAGAGGCTTCGCTCAGACCAGCGGTCAAAGATTGAATACACAAAGGACGGTTCACCGGGCGAGCTGAAAATAGCCCCCCTGTTATTCCTCCCCCTGGTGGAGAATAGCTTTAAACATGGCGTGAAAGGTGATCCGGCCGGAGGTTATGTGAGGATCCACCTGGAGATCAGGGACAGGCAACTGAATCTGTCACTTGAGAATAATAAGGGGAAGGTGGATGAAATTGAAGGTCAGGAAAACTCAGGGATCGGCCTGGCCAATGTAAAGCGCAGGCTGGAATTGCTCTATCCTGATAGGAGCTTTCTCGAGATCCTTGATAATGGAGAGGATTTCCAGGTAAAACTAGAGCTTGAGTTAACATGAACCTTTCTTGCATAATCGTGGATGATGAACCCCTGGCAAGGGAAATTCTTGAAAAGTATATTTCAGATTGTCCAATGCTGGATCTGAGGGCTAGTTGTTCCAGTTCCTTTGATGCGATAGAGATATTGGAGAAGGAGGATATCCATATTGTTTTCCTCGATATTAATATGCCGAAATTGTCGGGAATCAGCATGATACGCACCCTCGAAAATCCACCCGAAATCATCTTTACAACGGCTTATCCTGAGTTTGCAGTTGAGGGATTTGAGCTGGATGCCGTTGATTACCTGATAAAACCATTTTCGTTTGAGAGATTCATGAAATCGGTTAATAAAGCGTCCAAGCGTTACGAAATGCAGGTAAAGAAATCCGTGGATGCTGCCATTGAGGATTCCTCATTCCTGATGGTAAAAGCGGATGGGAAAATATACAGGCTTCAATTGTCAGAGATCCTGTCCCTTGAGGCCCTGGGAGATTATGTGAAGATCCATACACCGGCCGGGATCATTACCACTCATGATACATTGAAGAACCTGGAACAATCGCTTCCGGAAGCGCTATTCCTGAGGGTTCACCGGTCTTATATTATTGCGTTGGACAAGATCCGCTTTTTAGAAGGCAACAGGCTGCGGATAGGGGAGCAGGATATTCCGGTGGGCCAATCCTACAGGGAAAAATTATTGAATCATCTTCAGCGAAGAAGTCAGAACAATCAGGGATGAGTTCCTCCCAGGTACTTCTGCAGCACCCGTTTCAACTCTTCTATCTTGACGGGTTTTGAAATATGCTC
The DNA here is from genome assembly GCA_030640625.1 of Bacteroides sp. GTDB lineage: Bacteria > Bacteroidota > Bacteroidia > Bacteroidales > SM23-62 > SM23-62. The sequence goes on along the minus strand of DAOWJB010000136.1, from coordinate 24,057 downwards.
GTTGCATCCGGCTTCGAGTGATTTCTCCCGGTCATCTGCGAAAGCAAACGCGGTCAGGGCAATAATAGGAATACACTGATCGCTGCTCCTGATCTTTTCCGTTGCGAGTAAGCCGTTCATCTCAGGCATCCTGATATCCATTAATATCAAATCAATATCTTTATGATCTGCATGCATTTCAACGGCATGGAAGCCGTTGCGAGCCCAGATTAATTTGGCTTTGGTCGATCGCAGGAGGGATTCCAGGAACATGTAATTGGAGCTGTCGTCTTCAGCGATCAGGATCTTTTTGGTATCCAGCTTCAGATTGTTCTGGTATTGGGTATGCTTGTTTGTTGAAATTGCGGGAACAGGTTCGGCAGTCTTCTCGAGAGGAATAGTGAAATAAAAACTGGCTCCCTGTTCCGGTTTTGATTCCACCCGTATATCACCACCCAGCAGCTCTACAATCTGTTTTGAAATGGCAAGTCCCAGTCCGGTTCCTCCATATTTCCGGGTATAGGTGTTATCTTCCTGCCGGAAGCGTTCAAAAATGATCTTCTGATTTTCAGGCGTAATCCCAATACCACTGTCTTTTACATGAAACCGGACCAGGCCATTTTCAATTTCGTAACCCAATTCTATAAAACCTTCATTCGTAAATTTTAAGGCGTTGCCCAGGAGATTGCTGAAGACCTGACGCAGCCGGTTTTTGTCTGAAAGGATATAATATTCAGCATCCTGCCGGATCTGGTGCCGGATCTGAACCTGTTCTTTTCCTTTGAGGGCTTTTTCCTTTTTCAGTTGCTGGTAGATCTCAAGGATCAGGTCCTTGACCCTGATATGGGTTTTTACCAGTTTCATATCTCCGGCCTCAATACGGCTGATATCGATGAGGTCAGAAATGATGTTCATCAGATCATTCCCCTTATCATTGATCAATTTGATATATTCTTTCCTGTCTTCTGGCTTGATACCCTCATGCTGCAGTATTTCTGAGAAACCCAGTATGGCATTCATGGGGGTGCGGATCTCATGTGACATATTGGCAAGGAAAGCGGATTTCAGCCGGTCAGATTCCTCTGCTTTCTCCTTGGCTTCCACCAACTGTTGCTCTATTTGTTTTCTTTCCGTTATGTCATCTTTGATCGCAATATAATGCGTGATCTTATTCAAATCATTCCTGACGGGAGAGATGGAGGCCATTTCCCAGAAGGTTGTTCCATCCTTCCGCTTGTTGAGGAATTCTCCGCGCCATTCATTTCCGGTTCGGATGGAATCCCAGAGGTCCTTATAAAAATCCTTATCATGTTCCCCTGATTTCATGATGCTCGGATTCTGGCCGAGGGCTTCCTCTTTCGAATACCCCGTGATTTCGGTGAACCTGGGATTAACGTATTCGATGTTGCCTTCAAGGTCCGTGATCACAATTGAAGATGGACTTTGTTCCACGGCTCTCTCGAGTTTGGAAATATGTTCTCTTGCCTTTTTTCGCTCTGTAATATCTCTCAGGGAGCCGATCACCTTGATGGGTGTTCCGTCCGATCCCATCTCAATTTTAATATTCACTGAACAATAAATCAACCGGTTGTCCCTGTCCTTCAGCGGAACATCAAAATCCTTCAGTTCCCCTCTCTCAAAGAGCAGACTTAAAAAGGTATTCTTGATTTTTTCGTCCACAACCAGATGGTCAATTGATTTGCCGATCAGATCCTCGCGCCTGTACTGGGAAATTTTAGATATCGAGGGACTAACCTCGAGGATGGTTGTGTCAGGGGCCATTTCAAAATATACGTCCTGGATATTCTGGAAGATCGTACGGTGCTTTTCCTCGCTCTGCTGTAATTTCAGCTCGGTCAGTTTGCGCTCCGTGACATCAGAAAACTTAACGGCCACCTGCCCGGGTGCAATTTGGAAGGCAATAATATCATAAGCGCCGGCAATCTGGTTATCCTTGTAGTTGAGATCAGTGGTACTCCAGGATTCACCTGTCAGTGCGGCATTTTTAGATCTTTCCGGAAGGTCGGTCCCAAACACATTTGGGAAGATATCCTGAATGCGCTTTCCCAGATAAAGCTGAGTATCAAATCCCAGGATACGCCGGGTGGCAGGATTCGCTTCCAGCAGGATGAGTTCTCCGGCTTCATTCACCCGGTAAATGAATATTCCCATCGGGGAGGTCTCCAGAAAATTCCTGGAGCGTTGCTCGCTATCAACCAGGGCTTTTTCGGTCCACTTCTGTCCAGTAATATCAAGGGCCGTAAATGTCACTCCGGCGGAAAGGTCTGAAGGGTCGAGCGGAACAGAACTCACCAGAATATCCAGTATCTTTCCGTCCTTCCTGACCAGCTGGGTTTCTATGCTTCCTTTTCCGTGTTTGGAGATGTCCGCATATTTGGTTTTGCCAATCCGTTCATATTCTTTATCACTCGCATATAAGATCCGGGCATTCTGACCGATCAGCTCCTCCGGCTGATATCCCAGCATATGACAGAAAAATGGATTTACTTCCTTGATTACCCGGTCCTGGACCAGGCCAATACCTACCGGGGCGGCGGCAAATATGCTATCCAGCCTGTCTTTGGCCTTTTGCAATTCAGCACAGGCATGCGAATTATCTTTGGTAGTGGAATTATCCATGCAATCTCATCAGGACAAGGCGTAAAAATAGGAGATTAAAGGGGACAATTGAGGTATCAAATGATGACTTCCATCACCAATTTTTGAATGTATCAAGCTGCTTTTTGGCAGCATCGTAGCCCAGCCGGTACATTTCCATCCCCCGTTTGCTTCCCAGGTATCCAAAACCGGCAATGTCCATGGGCTCGATCAGCAAATCGCATTCTGCTGAACTGTTACGGTTCATGGCATATACATATAACTGGAAGGTTCTCATGGCTACATCCCTGATACCCCGGATCTTCTGTATCCGGCTGTGCGGCATAATATTAATGCCAATGATCTTCTCGCATAGCTGCCTGATAGGCTTTACAGGAAAATTATCGATCACTGCCCCGTCGATGTACAGTTCCTGGTTTATCCTGACCGGAGAAAACAGGATTGGAATGGTTGCCGAGGCAACAATCATATCGGCCAGCGGACCCTCATGCACATATTCCACCTCCCCCCTGTGAATATTGGTAATGGTGACGAATAATGGCCGTTTCAATTCCTCAAATGTTCTGGCCCGGATGTATTTATTGAGCTTTTTTTTAAGTCCGGATAAAGACAGTATCCCATTGCTGAACAGAGACAGCCGGGTTAATTGTATGACCTTGTTTTGACGAAAGAGTTCCAACATCTGAGTTGGACTGTGCCCATCTGCATAAAGGGCACCCACGATGGATCCTACACTGGTACCACTGATCACATCCACCTGGATCCCGGCCTCTTCCAGGGCCTGTAAGGCACCAATATGGGCAAACCCGCGTGTCCCTCCGCCACTCAGAACCAATCCTGTTTTAAACTTCATAAGCTGTTATAAAATTACAACGTTTACCTGAAGGATTAGTATATTAGGATATCTATTTTTGAGCATGATTGGATTAATTCTCCGTTACACTTTCCGTAGTTTCAGACGGAACCTTTTTTATCACCTCATCAATATTGCAGGCCTGGTCATTGCTTTTACCAGTGTTTTCTACATACTTATCTGGATCAACCTGGAGACAAGCTACGACAGATTTCATCCCGGGGGTGACCGGCTGTACCGGTTTACTGTGGAATTCCAACGCGGGGACCATCATTCTCATTTTGCCCGGACCTGGCAGGCCTGGACGGATGATATGGTTGATTACTTTCCTGAACTTGAATCAATAGTCAGACTGCAGTCCATGCGCAATTCTAGGATAAAAGTAGACGAACAGAAATATATGAGCCGGCAGTTTTACCTGGCGGACAGTATTTATTTTGATGTATTCGGACAGCGCCTGCTGAGAGGTAATCCTGCTTATGTACTCAGTGAGCCCCAGAGCATGGTGCTCTCAGAAAGCCTCGCAGAAACCTATTTCGGCGATTCGGACCCGGTCGGGCAAGTTTTGCAGGCGGCCCATCAGTTTGATACCTCCTACCATGATTTCACCATCACAGGGATCATGGAGGATTCACCGGTCAACGCCCATTATAAAATCGATATGCTTGCTCCCGTGGATTACACATCGGAGGATATGGGCTGGGCCTTTGTTTACTTCGTGCTGGAAAGTGGGACCGATCCGGCGGATATGCTGGATAAATTTCCTGAGTTCCTGGGACAATACATGGAAGAGGACAAGGTTGCAGAACTGACTCCCCATCTGCAGCAGGTAAAAGATATTCATCTGTATTCTGATAAGGACAGGGAAATTGAACAAAATAACAAGGCTCTGTATATCTACGTGTTTGGTGCCGTGGGTATCATATTCCTCATCATCGTGTTCATTAATAACGCCAATCTTCAACTGGCAATGATCAATGGAAAAATGCGATTCATTTTCCTGAACCGGGTAAATGGAGCACGAATATCTGATATTGCCAGGTTTGTCGGCTGGGAGTGCGCCCTGGTTTATCTCTTCTCGGCCATCCTTGCCCTGATCATCATTTTATTGACTGTCCCATGGTTCAATAACTATTTTGCTTATTCCCTGCAGGTCAACAATCTTACAGTATGGGCACAGATCACAGGATTGATCTTACTACTATCACTGCTGGGTGTTTTCATCGGCATGCTGCCGATCTTTATGCTGGGGATCAAGGAAAGGCTGCATTACCTGAGCGGAAAGGTTTTCTACCTGACAGGGTATGGCATATTGGAGAGCGGACGCAGAACAATAGGCCGTAAGATGCTGATAGTCATTCAGTTTTCTGCTTCTGTTATACTGATACTGATGACTTTGTTTATCAATTTGCAATTGCGTTTCATGTTGCAATCAGGCATTGGGAGCGGTGAAAAGGATATTATTGTCATGAAAAATCTACCCCGGCCTGCACTTGACAAGTATACGCTCTTCAAAGAAATATTACTTGAGAACCCATTGATCAGGGAGGTCAGTGCTTCCATGGACGAACCCTCAAACCTGTTGATGGATGCCATGCATTTTGAAATGGATGGGATGGATGAATCTCTTAAGGAACAGTTTATTGCTGTTTACCCGGTGGATGATAATTTTCTGGATTTTTTCGGGATAAACCTGCTGGCCGGAAGGAGTTTCCCACCTTATGGCGGAATGGAGGCAAGGGAACATTTCATCATCAATGAGACAGCGCTTGAACTGCTTGGATTTGAGTCCCCCGACCAGGCCATCGGCCAACCCTTTGAACTGATCTTCGGTTGGCCTGATATATTCAAAGGAGGATCGATCATCGGGGTGACAGAGGATTTCTATTTCTATACCATGGCTCAGAAGTTAAAACCCATGGTCATGTTTCAGAAGCATATCTGGTTCTGGACCTTCCTCGTCAGGGTGGATGCTGAAAACTTCCGGTTTGCAGTTGACTTTGTGAACGACAAATGGGATGCGTTGTATCCTGATTATCCTTTTAATTATGACCTGGTGGATGATCTCTACGAGAATACCTATCAGCGGGAGATCGTCCAGGCCAGGATCCTTGGTGTCATATCTGTTTTAACCATGATCATTGCTTGCCTTGGATTGGTGGGACTGATGCGATACCTGGCCGGGGCACGTACCAGGGAGATCGGTATCCGCAAAGTGAACGGAGCCAGGGTTAGCAACATTCTGATCCTGTTGAACAGGGATTTCCTGGTAATGGTCCTGGTCGCCGTTCTGATCGGGATCCCGGTTACCTGGTACCTGGCTCAATCCTGGCTGGAGAACTTTGTCTACCGCATTGAGATCAAATGGTGGATCATGCTCCTGACCGGTGCAGGATTTCTCCTGGTCAGCCTGCTTACGGTCAGCTACCAGTCCTGGAAGGCTGCCTCCCGTAACCTGGTATCCAGCCTGCGTTATGAATGATCAAACCTTTCTGAGTTTCCATTTTCCCCGCCTGAATATCAGGGCGGCTATCAGGGCCATGATTGTTTCGGCCACGATAATGGCAATATAAACCCCATTCTCGGCAACACCCCACTTCAAGGCCAGCAAATATGCCAGGGGGATCTCAATCATCCAGAAACAAAAGAGATTGATCAGGGTAGGTGTGCCTGTATCACCGGCGCCATTCAGGGCCTGGATCATCACCATACCCATGGCATAAAAGACATAGCCATAAGCAATGATCCTCAGGCAGACTGCACCGCTTGCAATGATATCCTGATCGTCAATAAAGATCCGGATGAAAAATCCAGGGAACAGGATAAAAATCACAGCCACAAGTCCCATAAAGATCATGTTTATCTTCGCTGTAAGCCAGACTGAGCTTTGGGCCCGGTCCGGTTGACCGGCCCCCAGGTTTTGTCCCACAAGCGTCGCTGCCGCATTGCTCAATCCCCATGAGGGAAGCAAAGTAAATATAATGACACGGATGGCAATGGTGTAACCTGCGAGCATGTCACTGCCAAATTCGGCGATGATCCTGACCAATCCGATCCAGCTTGTGGTGGCAATCAGGGATTGCCCAATGCCGCCGAGGGAGAGACGGATAAGTCTCCACAATACCTTAACCTGAATGAACATGTGGTGGATTTTCAGTTGCACCCTGCCCTTGCCGTTGAACAGCAACCAGAACTGATAGGCCACACCAACTCCCCTCCCGATGGTCGTGGCAATGGCTGCCCCTTTGATACCGAGTTCGGGGAATGGTCCTATACCCAGGATCAGTAAAGGATCCAGTATAATGTTGATCAGGTTGGCTATCCACAATACACGCATGGAAATGGCTGCATCACCGGCGCTGCGGAACACGGCATTGATAATGAACAGCAGCATGATGATGCCGTTGCCTCCCAGCATGATGCCTGTATACATGAAACCTTCCCTGACCATTTCATCTTCGGCACCCATCAGGTTCAGGAGCCTGGATGCAAAACTGGCACCGGGTATGGCAATCAGCAAGGATACCAGGAGTCCGGTAGCGATGGCCTGGAAGGCTGTAACAGAGGCGCCTTCCGGGTTCTTTTCACCGATCCTTCTCGATACAAGTGCAGTGGTACCCACTGCCAGTCCCATGGCAATCGCATAGACAATGGTCATGAGAGATTCGGTGATCCCGACCGTGGCAACGGCATCGGCACCGAGCTTGGATACGAAAAAAATATCGACTACTGCAAAAACGGATTCCATGGCCATTTCCAGTACCATGGGTATGGATAGCAGGAGGATGGCCCTTCGCATGCTGCCTTTTGTGAAATCCTGGTCAGTACCCGATACAGCTTCGAGTATATCCTTCCAGAGTCTTTTAAGAGAGAGTTTTGAGTTATTATTTGGGATGAATTGATTCATTGGTATTGACAAATAGCAAAGAGTATAAAACCTGTTGCACAGGATAAAAAGATCTATAACATGGATGGCTTCAACCGGAAAAATGGTTGCAGGTAAACTGTGGGGGTACTACTTAATTCTCATAATTACTCGTCTTAGGCGAATATAAAGGTAAAAAAAATCATTAATTTTCACATTAAATTTTTAATATCCAAACAATGCTTATCCTGAAAGGAAGTCTGTTGAAGGACCTTGTTTCACCGGCGGAGGTTATTGAGGCTGTTGAACATGCGATGGTTTTGTATGAAGGGGATGATTTTCTGATGCCGCCGAGGATGCACACTGAATATGAAGGCAATGTATTATTATTAATGCCTTCTTTTATCAAATCATCCTTCGGTACCAAACTGGTGACCGTTTTCCCTGAAAACCTAAAGCATGACCAGGCGGTGATCCAGGGAGTCATGTTGTTGAACGATGCTGCAACAGGCTCTCCCATGGCCATGATGGATGCTTCTGTCCTGACCGGCATGAGGACGGGAGCTGTATCAGCCACCGGGATCAAATATTTATCAGATCCGGCTGTTCGTTCACTCGGGATCATCGGTGCAGGTATTCAGGCTTATTATCAGGCAATTATGGCCAGCGCAGTCAGATCACTTGAACGGATATATATTTCAGACCTCGACAGAAACAGGGCTGAAAAACTGGCTTCCAGTCTAAGCAGTGAACTGGAGGCTGAAATAATCATTTCTCCTTCGAACGGAGATCTGGTCACGGCCTCGGAAGTGGTCATCACAGCAACCTCGTCTCCTTATCCGGTTATCCCATCAGACAAGGAAAATCTCAGGGGAAAGACATTCGTTGGCATTGGCTCGTTCAAGCCAAGCATGCGGGAGATCCCTGAAGGATTATTTCATTTAATAAACAGGGTTTATGTAGATTCACGGCAGGCCAGCCAGGAATCAGGTGACCTGATCTACGCGCTCAAGGCTGGTTTAATAAAGGAAGAAAAAATATTCACCATTGGCAAACTGATCAACCAATCCATAAAGCCGTCACAACATTCCACAAGTTTCTTTAAATCGGTAGGCATGGCTTTGTTTGATCTCCTCGTGGCTGAGAAAATATACAGCCAGGCGAAGAGCCAGGGTGTTGGTATTGACATCGATATAACCTAAGCATACGGTATTTATGGATAATAATGTGAAGTGGGAACCTGGGGACTGGCTTAAGGTTCGTTCTATTGAAATGCATACAGGAGGGGAACCACTGAGGGTGCTGACCAGTGGACTCCCAGAAATAAAAGGAAAAACCATTCTTGAGAAACGCAGGTATTTCCGGGAGCATTTTGATCATATTCGAACCGGAACCATGTGGGAACCCAGGGGACATGCGGATATGTATGGTGCGATATTGACTGAAGCTGTCACTCCGGATGGAGACTTTGGTGTGTTTTTTCTGCACAACGAAGGATACAGCACCATGTGCGGACATGCCATTATTGCACTTACCAAAATGGTACTTGATATGGGCATTATCATAAGAGAGGGGGAGAAGGTTACCCTCCGGATTGACGGTCCCCCTGGACGAATCATTTCCACTGCCTACCGGAAGCAGGGTGTGGTGGAAAGGGTCATATTCAGGAATGTTCCATCATTCGTTTCCATCAAGCAGGGGGAGATCACGCTCAACGACCAGCTTATCTGTTTTGACCTTGCATACGGTGGAGCATTTTATGCTTTTGTCGAAGCAGATGATTTGAAACTGGACCTGGAAACCAACAATGCCAACCATCTGATAAGTCTGGGAAGAATGATCAAGCAGGCTGTTTCTGAGAAACATGAAATCACACATCCCTTTGAGAAGGATCTGGGTTTCCTTTATGGAACGATCTTTACCGGAAGGGCGGAGCTGCCTGATCATCATAGCCGCAATGTCTGCATTTTTGCAGAGGGGGAACTTGACCGCTCGGCTACCGGTTCAGGGGTCAGTGCCAGGGCTGCCATCCATTTTGACAGGGGGGAACTGGAACCCGGACATTGGATCACCATCGAGAGTATTCTCGGTACTACCATGCAGGTGCGGATTGCTGAAATTACAGACTATGGGCCTTACCGGGCCGTTGTACCGGAGGTATCGGGAACCGCCCATTTCACAGGTAGTTCAGAATTCTGGTTTGATCCGGATGACCCCCTGAAGGAAGGATTCATTATCCGGTGAAATAATTATTTCAGATACCGCGTAAGTATTGCGGAAAGTTGCTCAATCTTCACCGGCTTGGACAGATATTCATTACATCCTGCCTTGATGGAGTTTTCCTTATCATCGGCAAAAGCATATGCTGTAAGTGCAATTATCGGGATCTCCTTATTTGTTTTCCGGATCGTCTTTGTGGCCTCAATGCCATTTAGGGTTGGCATCTTCAGGTCCATCAGGATCATGTCTATGGCAGGATCTTTTGTAAATATATCCAGCGCCTCTTGTCCGTCCCTTGCCCACAGCATGGTTGAATTGCTGCGTTTCAGGAAAGATTCAATAAAATGGTAATTGGCTGAATCATCCTCAGCGATCAATATTTTTCTGCCTGTAAGATCAATGATCCCGCCCTGCATAATTCCGGAAGCATTTTCCTCAATACCGGCCTGATCCTGTTCTTTATTTTCAAATAGTGGCAGGTTAAAATAGAAGGTAGATCCCCGTTGTTCTTCAGATTCCATCCAAATCTCGCCACCCAGCAGGTTAACCAGGTTCCTGGAAATGGCCAATCCGAGCCCGGTCCCACCAAACTGGCTGTTGAGGGATTCATCCACCTGCCTGAACCGGTCAAAAATGATATCCTGTTTTTCGCTTGTTACGCCAATACCGGTATCCCTGACAAAGAATTCCACCTTTGCATCCTTGAGGGCATAGCCAATTTCAATGAATCCTTCCTGCGTAAATTTAAGGGCATTGCTGATCAGGTTATAAAGAACCTGTTTCAATCTTGCCTGATCGGTATGAATGACCGGATTAACATTTTCGGGAATACTTAAACGCATCTGAACATGGTCCTTGTTCATCAGGCCTATTTCCTCCTTATATTGCTTGTACAAGGATTTCAGAAAATCGTTAACCACCAGATCCAATTTAACGATCTTAACATCTCCCGCCTCGATTTTAGAGATATCAATGATATCATTGATGATCAGCATTAATTCGTTGCCCTTGTTCTGGATGATCTGTGTATATTCATTCCTGACCTCTTTAGAAATTTCTTCTGACCTGAGTAATTCGGAAAAGCCAAGGATGGCATTCATGGGCGTCCTGATCTCATGTGACATATTGGCCAGGAATGCTGACTTCAGGCGATCCGATTCTTCGGCTTTTTCCTTTGCTTCTTCCAGGTTCCTCTCATAGGCTTTCCGTTCAGTTATATTCTGGGTGATGGTAGCTATCCCTATGGGCTTGTCGTTGGTATCCCGTATCAGGCTTGCAGAAAGATCAACAAAAATACGGTTGCCTCTTTTTGTGATGAGTTCAAATTCAATATTTTTAATGAAACCATTTCTCAATATGGTCTTTAGCGCCTCAATGCCTTTACCCCTCATCTCCGGAATGACGAATTGATTGGCATTCATGCCGAGTAATTCACTGTCACTCTCGCATTGAAAAACATCAAGGGCGGCCAGATTGCATTCAGTGATGAATCCACGGAGATCTGAAACCGTAATGGCATCAGGGGAGGAGTAGAGAATATTGCGCAGTTTCTCCTCACTGTCACGGAGGGCAATGTCAGCCTTTTTCCGGTCTGTGATATCCCTGTAAATACCGTAAACACCAACCTGTCCGCTACCAATTTCAATAGGTGTGCCCATCACAGATACCAGGATAAGGCTCCCGTCCTTATGCTGCCGGACAGTTTCAATAAGTATCTTCTCACCCTTCGCCACCTTCCTGGTAATTACCCGGGCCTCCTTCAAATATTCATTCGGGACGATCAGTTCATCAATATAATTACCAACTGCTTCTTCTGGTGAATAACCAAATAATTTCTGGAATTCACTGTTCACCCTGATCAATCTTCCATGATTGGAGGTGAGTACAATGCATTCCGGAGAACCTTCAAACAACTGCTCAAAATAGGCTTTTTCAACCTGGACATCATCATATGCCCTTTTGGTTTCAATGGACAGACCAATCTGGGATGAAACGAATTGCAGAATTTCCAGGTCTTTTTCGGTATAGGCTAGTTCATCTTCATAATGCTGGACAACCAGCGCACCGATGATCTCATCCTTGATCTTCAGGGGAGCTCCTAACCATATCTTACTGGGTGTTCCGACATCTTCAATCTCTCCGGATTTTACCAGGCTGGCAATATCCTTGTTTTTCATCAGAAGCGGCCTGTCATTCCGGATCATATAACCGGTAAGGCTCTTTTTTGCCGGGAATGCTTCAAAACTATCCTTTTCATCGACAAAGAAGGGGAGGGTCAGGGTATCATCTTCCTTATTGTAGAAGGCGATAAAAAAGTTCGTGGTATCAAAAATACTTCCCAGTTCCTTCTGAATGGAAAGGAAGAGTTCATTCAGATCTTTTGTGATATTAACCGCATTGGAAATATTGTACATGATCTGTTGAATCCGTTCGATCTTCTTTCGATCAGTAATATCCTGTACAATCGTGAGAACGCTCGTTACGGTTTTATTTTCCAGGATGGGGATAAGACGGGTGTCAGTGAAATGATCATGGTCAGCAATGCGGTAAGTATCCTCCTTATGCAGGGACTTACCCTTGCTGAATATCTCTTTGTATTCATCGATGGTAGAAGCAGGAAGAAAGGGAAATGCTTCCAGGTAGTTTTTCCCGATGACATCCGTTGGGAGTCCCATTTGTTGGAGACCGGTCAGGAGTGCCTGGTTCGCCAGCAGGATCTCAAGGTCCTGGTTTAAGACATAAATGGAGTCCTGCATGGAATCCATGGATGTGCGATACTGGCCTTCTGATGTACGCAAGGCTTCGATGGCCTGTATCCTTTCAGAAATATCCCTGACGACGGCTTGTGCACCACTAATCTTATCATCCCTTCTCAGGGGCGTAATATGAATCTCCAGGTGTCGTACCTGTCTTTGAGGATTTAAGAACCTCATTTCTAGGGGTTTTGGGACCTTCCCCTTGATTGCCTGGGAGAAAATGCGGGCATAGGCCCGAAGATCTTCCTGGTCAAATCCACGAATCTCACTGAAGGGAAGTTCCCTGACCTCATTGATGTCAATGCTGATGATCTGCAGAAAGGCCGGGTTTGCCATTTTAATCCTTCCTTCTGTATCTATCAGGATAATCCCTTCCGGTGCAAATTGTATCAGTTCTTCGTATTTTTTCTGGGAAAGCTGAAGATCTTTTTTGGCTTCAGAGATGGCCGTAATATCTCTGGTGATGGCCAGCAAATGCGGTACGTGGTTAATATTTAGCAGTGAAGCAGACATCAGTCCCCGCTTAATGCTGCCATCCTTTATCCTGAACTCAGATTCGAGGTTGGTGACCACGCCTGTTTCCCTGAGTTGCTTTGTAAGATCATCCCGGACCGATTGTTTCGTCCACATACCGAAATCATAAACAGAATGTCCGATCAGTTCATCCCTTGTATAACCCGTGAGCGCCTCAAAGCTTTTATTTACTTCCACAAATACCCCATCATCCAGTCTGGATATGCTGATGCCATCGGGACTTGTCTGGAATACCTGCGAAAAAATATGTTCTGAATCGGAAAGCTGCGCCCTGACTCTCCTGAGTTGCGTAATGGTTTCGTTAAGTTTCTTATTTTCAGCTTCATGCTGATCCATCCTGTTCCTGACTTCTTCAGCAAGCATATTGATCCCTGTGGCAATTCCGTCAATCTCATCAAGGGAATCTGAAATATCGATCCGGGTATTCAAATTTCCGGCAGCAATTTTAGTGATGGCTGCAAGAATTGTGTCTATTCTGGGATCATCTTTTTTCATACACGCGGATACTTAGGGTAAGAAATCCTTCAGCCATTTTTTTGCATCTTCGGTCCGGGTGAACATCCTGACCGGCATTTTGGTTTTGTTTATTCCCATATAAAAATTACCAATGATCCGGCTTACCGGATGACTGACTATCAGTGCAGCTGTAGCTAGGCTATCTTCAAGTTTGAGTTCTGCACCCGGCGAATAATCCTGGTAAAGGATCCCATCCTGATCCATCCAGAACTCACCCTGACTGGTTTTCTTCTTGTTGTGTTCCATTTCAAACCGGCAATATAGCGTTAAAATGAAATGATTCTATTTCCATGCCGGTGATTCTGCTCATCACTTTGATGCGATGGCAGATATCTCAATGCTTCTCCAGTAGTATACCTATACGTTTCATCACGATCTTGGTTTCTTTTTGAACATCCCCTTTATGCAGTTTTCCGGATTTTTATTGATTTATTATGATGATATCGGGCAAAATACTTTTTTGTTTCCTTAACCACCTTTGGGGAAAGGAGGATGGCAGAGATCATTGTGGGGAATGCCATCAATGCATATGCACTGTCAAAAATACTGAGAACAACCTTGAGTGTACCCACAGCCCCGATGCTGATAGCAATGACAAGTATTATACTGTAAATGAACTGGTACCGTGCGCCGAAGACAAAACCAAAACATTTGGCTCCATAATAGGGAAATGCAAACATGGAGGTTATGGCAAATACACTGACACACAGGATCAGGATATATGGACCGGCTCCAGGCATGGCCTGGTCAAAGGCATTGACAGTTAGGGATATACCATCGCTCTCCGGATCTACCCACACGCCTGTCATGATAAGGGCCAGGGCTGTCATGGTACAAATGATCAGCGTATCAACAATAGGCCCCAGCATGGCTACAAGTCCCTCACGTATTGGTTCATTCGTTTTGGCGGCTCCATGTGCCATGGGTGCCGTCCCAATCCCGGCTTCGTTGGAGAAGGACGCTCGCCTTACCCCTTCCACAATAAGTGATCCCAGGGCTCCTCCCAGCAAAGCATTACCGGAGAATGCATCTGCAAAGATGGTCCGGAATCCAGGAAGTATCTGTTCAGGCTGTGAGAAAATGATATACAGGACGGCCAGTACATACAGGACAACCATAAATGGAACCAATTTGCCTGCTACTTTGCCAATTCTTTTAATTCCCCCGAAAATTACAATGGATACAATCAATGAAAGGATAAGTCCGGTTACCAGGTCAGTATTGAATCCTGTCTGTACCCCATTGGGCACCAGGATCACGTCCCTGATCACCTGTGTAAGCTGGTTGGACTGGAACATGGGAAGAACACCGATCATGCCTACGAGGGAAAAGAAAATAGCCATGGGTTTCCACCGCTGACCGAGGCCTTCGGTAATGAAATACATGGGACCGCCCTGCACGTTGCCGGCGGAGTCTTTTCCGCGGTACATGACGGCCAGGGAGCATGTAAAATATTTCGTTGCCACACCGAGCAGGGCAGAGATCCACATCCAGAAAATAGCTCCGGGTCCACCGGTAGTTATCGCCACTGCCACCCCACTGACATTCCCCATGCCCACGGTTCCTGAAAGGGCAGTGGACAATGCCTGATAATGGCTGATATATCCTGGTTCATTTGGATCATCGTACCTTCCCATGAGGATATGCACAGCATGCTTTATGTATCGAAAGGGAGTCAGCCTGGAATAAATGAGGAAGAAAATACCGCCGCCAAGGAGCAGGATAAGCAGAGGCGTTCCCCAGATGAAATTGCTGAAATCAATAATGTACTGTCCGAATGGTTTCAATGTGATCAGGTTGGATGACTAAAGATAATTATTATTCCTTGTTGTCTGCATTTCAATTTCTTGTTATCTTTAGCCAGCATTTTTAAAGCATTTAACTAAATTTTATAGACTGTTATGAAAATCACCAGAATCTTGTTTATCGCAACCATCATGGTTGCTGTGCTTTTTACCTCCTGCCAGCAGAAGGCCGGACAGCAAAAGACTGCTCAATCTGAAACGGAAGAAATAGATGAATTTCAACGGAAATTGCAAAACATTAATCCCGGATTAGAGGACCCGTCAATTGTAATGGTCGCGCTTGATATGGCAGGTGAAGAATACATGGATGGACTTGTCATTCCCATGGCAAATGTCGACTTCTAAGCCCAGGACCCGGCACAGGCAGCTCTTGCATTGGGCGTCTATACGGTTGACATTGCCTATCTCGTGTCATACGGTAAGACCGACGCAGCACTTATAAAATATGAGCGGGCCAGAAAACTGGCCGCTGCCATTGGCCTTGTTAGCTCCTTCGAGCAGGGGATTTTTGAGAGATATGTCACGGCAGGGGCGAATCCGGATACACTCAGGAAACAGCTCACCATGACAGCCCATAACATTGATGTGGAAATGTCGAAGGGAGAACATGCCAGGCATGCAGTTCTCTTTGTGACCGGTGAATTCATTGAGAAAATGCATATTTTAACACAGGTTATTAAGCAGTTTCCCGATGATTTTCCGGAAGAGGTACGTTACCAGCTCTTAAGGCACCTGATGATGGCCATTGTTGAACAGGAACAGGCCCTGAATGATCTTATCAGCTTGCTTGAACAGATCCGTGAAGAAGGTGAGGGTGAAAAATTCATGGCCGAAATGAATGACCTGAAGCAAATATATGTTGAGGCCGATTTCAAGGAGAAAATCGCCAACTGGACACCACAGACCGTTAGGACCGGTGAGTACATGGAAAGGATCACCACGCAGGTGGTAAGGTTGCGGAATGACATTATTGCCATCGAATAATTTGCATGAAATTATTAGAAATCCAATAGCATAAAGCCCCAATATCCGGGGCTTTTTTTTTCACTACTCATCCTGGTTGACAAATCCCGGAATTCTTATTATTATTGTGATAAGCGTATTACTGATCTAACATGAAATTGAACCTGCCTTTTGCCCGAATCATTTTACTGGTTTTTGTAAGCCTTGCCATCACTGCTTGCTCCAGCAGGGAAAAAGGGGATTCCCGAAAAAAAATATCTGACAAATTATTTGAGCATGAATTCCAGCGCAGATTGGACAACATTAATCCGGGACTGCAGGATCCGGCTATGGTGATCACGTTGATTGAGATGTGCGGTGCGGAATTCCTTGATGATCTCGTAAACACCCATGAACATGATTCCCTTTACCTGCTTGATTCAGCCTTATCTGCCCTGAACCTTGGCGTGTATACAGTGGATATCGCTTACCTGGTCACCTATTATAAGGATGAAGAAGCCCTTGATCAACTGGCTAAGGCCAGGGCATTGGCAAATGGCATTGGTGCCGGGTATTTATTTGATCACGGCATGTTTCAAAGATACCGGACATTGGGAATCCCTCAGGATTCATTATTAATGGTTTTAAGGAAAGCCGCCGAGCAACTGGAGCATGATTTTACACTGATGGAATTGAAGCGGATCCGCACCCTGTTTGTTACGGGAGAATTCATTGAAAAACTTCACCTGACCACCCGGTTGTTTATACAGGCAGATAAAGAAAATGCCGATAACTACTTAAATTTAATGTTGCTCCTCCTGTTCCAGGAAAAATCCCTCGGACAGCTGATCAACCTCCTGGACCAGATCCGGAGAAGCGAGGAAGGGGAGAGATTTATGGCCATGATGAATGACCTGAGGCTTATTTTCATGGAACTCAACAGGAGTGATGAGCTGGCCGATATTAATACCAGTAATATCACTGAGAATCAAATTTTCCAGGACCTGGTTGCACAAATTGCCCTCATTCGTAACCAGATCATCGATCCGGGGACAATATGATACGCAAGATCAAAACCGGAGATCTGGAAGCGGTAAATGATATCTATAACCAGGCCGTTCAGTCAAAATACCAAACTGCCGAAACGGAATTTACCAGCCTTGAATACAGGCGGAGCTGGTATGAGGAACATCAGGTTGCACACTACCCCATATTTGTTTATGAGGAAAATGGCGAAGTTACAGGATGGATCTCCCTGAGTGAATACAGAAAGGGGAGAAGGGCTTTGCGTTATACATCAGAAGTCAGTTATTATATCCGGAAAGATAAGCAGGGTAGGGGCATAGGCATAAAACTACTGGACTATGCAATCAGAAAAGCCAGGGATTACAATATTAAAACCCTGATTGCCATATTGCTTGAACCCAATACTCCCAGTATCAGGTTGCTGGAAAAATTCAATTTTCAAAAATGGGGGGATATGCCCAATGTTGCTGATTTCGATGGTGTCGAATACAACCATCAATTCTATGGATTACGGATAACCGAATAGCATGCACCGGTGAATTCCCTCAGGGACTGCGGGTCAGCAATTCCAGTATAACCCGCTGGTCCTCTTCCTCAACGCTGAGCCAGGTCAGATCCCAGTACTTTGCCTTGAATTCAACATCCACAATCCTCTGGTTACTTTCCAGTTCCCCTTTACCAGAGTAAGCAGTTTCAAATTCGTCGAGGTTGATGATCTTTTTTTCTATCCAGCAGCGGACATGATACTCCTTATCCCGGAGGAAGATCTTTGCATAAAGTTAAATACTGTCGAAGGAGGCAGTGCAAACGTAATCGGTATTCTCTTCCGTATCTACCAGTACCCAGACTGTGTCCTGCCATAGCTTCCAATGCTGGACAGAAGTGATCCTGTACTCTTTCATTTCCTGTGCCAATCCACACAGGGGCAGAAGTACTGCCAGGATGATCGGGAATATTTTCATATGGCTATTGTTATCTGTTGGATATACTAACTTTTCCTGAATATAGTATGTTTTTTATCTTATCTGAAATAATATAAATATAAAGTCCTGGAATTAATAATCTACCCTGTGAATCATCACCATACCACATAATGTTACCTGACCCATCGTAAGTCATCAGGTTTACCATGCTTCCACTGAGATCATAAACAGCTAATTTTGTATTGGGACTCAAATCCTTTGGTAATGTAAAAGTAGTATAGCTTGAAAAAGGATTTGGTGCGGCAAGATTAACTTGTTCTGCTCCAACGGTATTAATAGCCAATTCTGCCAAGTCGATATAAATAAGTTCAATACCATCACCAATTCCTAAATTTCTGCTGTATTTTTTATCAGATGCATTGTTCCAGTGTTCAAATACGCCCAAACTTTCCAACAGACTGCTATCATCTTCAGGGTCGTAGCTTATATTGTCTGGCCAATAATCAGCACTGGCACACTGCAACAGGTAATCGGCAACTTCATTTTTAAAGGAGATTGGGTAGGTTTCTTTAGTTTCATCGCTAAGGCATTCTTCAAAAAGTATATCGAAACATACGGATTCGAGCGCTACCGGGTCTTGACCAATAAGTATTGAATTTGGATAATCGTTGTTAAATGGTTCTGATTTAAATTTTTTAATCCATCCACTCCAGTCTTCGCCTGCCCAAATACCATCAACAATATAGAGTAATCCTTTACCTCCGGTTTGTTCATGTCCCATAAAATCGACCAAATGACGGTATTTTTTCTGACCGGTTGTAATTCCAGGCAGGCTGTAATGCATTGCCTGAGCATATTGAGATCTCGGATCGCTGCCTTTTTCAAGAAAAGATCCCATGTGATTCTTGGCAATAATTGTTATCCCGCCTGCATTGTGCGTCTTTAAGCAGGGCATATTTATAAGATAGCTTGCATCCAGATAACATTGAGGTAATGTTGATTTTATTTCTTTATCACTAAAAACCAGCACTTCATTTTCCGATGGAATGGTTTGTATTACACCATTCCCGCCTTTCCCGTCCACATAATTAACGTCTGGAAATTCAGACATTACGATATTAACATATTCAGCTCTGAAATCCCTGTATGGGTCGCCCAGGGTAATGTCAGACTCTTGTACTCCAGCATTTACAGTTAATTCATGTAACAGGGCGTTTAGCAGCTGGGGTGTTGCATCCATTCTTTCTGATGATGAGCAGCATTGATTCGTGAGATTTATTTTAACGGCTATTTTCTCTCCGGCTGTATAACCATTTTCACCCCTGCCGTGCGAGCTGTTGAAACTTTTGAATATAGCTTCCCAGGCTTTTGAAATATCATCATTGCCGGCATATTGCATAACGGCCGTGGATAACATTTGTTCTACTACATCCTGGTCCACATTATTATGACTGTACCACCAGTCATTTCCGGCTGATCCCGGATCGTATTCTTCATTTGTAGCATCCTGATCATACACCCAGACAACCCTTCCGGGAAACAGACCTTTTGCTTCTCCTACCGGCTCATTTGAAGGGACAGGGAATGTATCATCCAATCCGATAAATGTTCTGGCAATGGATTCTTTGCTGTCCTGGAATAAATAAATAGAAAATGAAAGAATGGCCACCACTAGGAATACCGAGCCTGACAAATACTTTGATTTTGCGAAATTCTGTTTGAATTTTTTAAAGGTAAAAACAGTGGTACCAAAACTTAGTAAATAAATAATAAAAGCAGACATGAATGGGGCTGCTGCCCGCATGCAAGGATATGCTGCCCGGCTTGGCTTTGGAATGACACGTATTAAAAACCAGATAGTTGAAGCTATGCCAATGAGAATCAAAAAAAATATTGAACTTTTTCGTTTTTTATGGTCTTGTTGATTTTTCATTATGTTGGCCAAATTGGAGTTATTTCGGAAATAAAGTTAACAGATACGCATCATGATTAAAAATTTATTTCCGCCTTTGAATAATCCTCCTGTTAATTATCCATGTTGTAAAATGGATGCGCACAGAAACAAATATTAATAACTTTATAGGAAAATTCAATCCATGAGAATCAAATTATACCAGGTTGATGCCTTTACAGACAGGGTGTTTCATGGTAATCCTGCTGCGGTCTGTATCCTTGAGGAATGGCTGGATGACCAGCTGATGCAGAATATTGCAGCCGAAAATAACCTGTCTGAAACCGCTTTTGCTGTAAAGCTTGAAAAAGATTATGAAATCAGATGGTTTACACCTGCCATCGAAGTCGACCTTTGTGGCCATGCTACCCTGGCAACGGCTCATGTTCTTTTCGAGAATTTATATTTTCCGGGTGAGAAGATCATTTTTCACTCCCGTAACAGTGGGGAACTGGCTGTATTGAAGGAGGGGGATTTTTTAACCCTTGACTTCCCGGCTGATACCATCGAGAAGGTAGATGCTCCACAGCAGGTGATTGCTGCCATCGGAATGACACCCATTGAAACATACCGGGGGAAGACAGATTATTTATTGATATACGCTTCACAGGGAGATATTGAGAAGATTTCACCAGATTTTGGTCAATTGTCTGATGCAGATGTGAGAGGAGTGATCGTTTCCGCGCCTGGAAAGGAGACCGATCTGGTTTCACGTTTTTTTGCTCCCGGTTCAGGGATTAATGAAGATCCTGTAACAGGTTCCGCCCATACCACATTGGCTCCCTACTGGTGTGAAAGACTGGGCAAAAAAGCCCTGACTGCCAGGCAGTTATCCAAGAGACAGGGAGAGTTATTCTGCAAACTTCAGGAGAACAGGGTACGCATCACAGGTAAGGCAGTTACCTATCTGGTGGGAGGGATAGAAATTTGACCAGCATTGAAGACCAGCAAGCAATCATCACAAATGAAACTGAAATCAGAACGATTAATTATTCCAGAGGTGGAATGGGATGATCTAAATGATATTTTCATCCTGGAATCCCAA
Source organism: Bacteroides sp. (assembly GCA_030640625.1). Lineage (GTDB taxonomy): Bacteria > Bacteroidota > Bacteroidia > Bacteroidales > SM23-62 > SM23-62. Next base: position 3,023 of record DAOWJB010000136.1, on the reverse strand, counting down.
CCCGAGGTAGATGAGTATAATACATTGGGGATACCGAAAAACATTCACGTAACCAGGGAACATCTGCGTCCTTTTATTGAAGACCGCAAGGCTGAGGTCAGGAAGAAGTATTGCTGGACCATCCGTCTCGGGACCTCAAAAAAATTCATAGGGCTTGCAGGCATGACCCTTACCGCTGACAGATTTAAAATGGGGGAGATCTGGTACAATTTAATGCCCCAATACTGGACCAGGGGATACGCTACTGAGGCGACTAAAAAGCTGATCAGGTTTGGATTTGAGTGCCTGAAGCTCCACAGAATTGAAGCCGGGGTTGCTACAGGGAATATCAGATCCATAAAGGTTCTTGAAAAAGTGGGTATGACCAATGAAGGGATACGAAGAAAGATCCTGCCAATTCGGGGGTACTGGGTAGATAATTACCATTTTGCTATCCTGGAGGATGATCCATGGGACTAATTGTAAAAAAAATCATAAAATATGCAAACGGTTAAAATCTTAATATTAAGTGCATTGAGTCTATGCTTTTTCCAGGTTAATGCCAGTGACAGGGTAAATATCCTGTTGATCATTGCTGATGACCATGGAACTGATGCGCTTGGATGTTATGGAAATCCGGTGATCGCAACACCGGCATTGGATCAGCTGGCAGCAGAAGGAATTCGCTTCACCAATGCATTTTGTACCAGTGCCAGCTGCAGTGCCAGCAGATCTGTTATCATGACCGGCAGGTTCAATCATGCAACGGCTCATTATGGACATTCCCATGGATATAATCATTTCAGCACATACGACAATGAAAAATCCCTGGTCCATTACCTTAAGGAGGCAGGCTACCGCACAGGAAGGGTGGGAAAATACCACCTGGCACCCGAGTCGGTCTATAAATTTGAGCATGTTTTCAGGGCCAACGCAAGAAATACCGTAGAAATGGCAGACAATTGTGCCGGTTTTATTGAGGGTTCAGGAGATGAACCATTTTTCCTGTATTACTGCACAGTTGACCCCCACCGGGGAGGTGGCAGGGTAGATCTGCCTCATAAACCAAATGCCTTCGGGAACCGGCCAGAGGGATACCCCGGGGTGGTCAAAGCGGAATACAGTCCGGATCAGGCTGTCGTACCGGATTTCCTTCCCGGTACCCCTGAATGCCGGGCCGAGCTGGCTCAGTATTACCAGTCGGTGAACAGGGTTGACCAGGGAGTGGCAAAACTGGTTGATATCCTGAAGGAAACAGGCAAATATGACAACACCCTGATCATTTATATCTCCGATAACGGCATTGCGTTTCCGGGAGCAAAAACCACCCTGTATGATCCAGGAATGCAACTTCCCTGTATCATAAAACAGCCGGACAATAAACAGGCTGGCAAAGTTTCTGATCATCTCATAAGCTGGGTGGATCTGACGCCCACCATCCTGGATTATGTTGGGGAATTTCCCCAGGAGAACAGGTTCCATGGCAGGTCTTTTACTTCCACCTTAAACGATCCCCAGGGTGATGGCCCTGAGCAGATCTATGCCTCACATACCTTTCATGAGATCACCATGTATTACCCCATGAGAGTGGTCCGTACCCATAAGTGGAAGTTTATTTACAACATAGCCTGGCCACTTGAATATCCCAGTGCTTCCGATCTTTGGGAATCACCAACCTGGCAATCCGCCTACAAAAATGGCAGGGAGGGATTGTATGGTCAACGGTCTATCGAAGCCTACCTGAAGCGCCCACAATTTGAACTTTATGATATTGAAAATGATCCCGGCGAGATTAATAATCTGGCCTATGAACAAAAATACTGGGAGATTGTTGCAGCCCTCAAGGAGACACTGAAATCATTCATGGATGATACAGAAGATCCATGGAAACTAAAATGGAATTATGAATAGCATTGCCACTATTCTTTCACCGGAACTGACCAGTGGCCATGAATAATCACCCACTTTCCGTCCTCCCTGGCAAATACCCATGTAACCCGCATTCCATCAAAGCTAAATGCCTTGCCATTTTCAAGATAGTCTACATCCTCCTTGGCGGTAAGAAAGGCTACCTCCCCAGACTGGTGTATCTGGATATGATGATCCCTGAAAGATACCTTTACATCTTTGGCTGATGGAAAGGAATTTACCAGCTTGTTCTTCCATGCATCCCAGCCGATAAAGGTGGATGATCCGTCATAAATGACCAGGTCTTCAGAATGTGCAAACAGCACTGAGAATTTCTCAATATCCAGTGCGGCCCAGGCGTCTGCATATTTGTCACATACACTTGCAATTTTTGATTTTTCTGCTGTCAGATCCCTGTCCTGGGCATAGGATCCGGATGCGATCAGAAAGGCCATCAGAAAAAAGGTTATTATTGATTTCATAATACAAGAGGTTATGTTTAGGAATTCTATGGATTAAACCAATCATGTTTTACGAACTCTAATACCTTAGAGTTACCTAAAAGAGCCAAAAAATACAACATGAGACTAACATCCCTCCTGGCTTTTTGTACGTCGGATGAAGGCGAACCCCAGTCACCCCCGGGTTATACCTATAAGATCACCCATACAGCTGCTATTAATGTACTTTTCCATGCCACAGAGATAACTGATCCTTTGGGTCAGGATGGTTAATATCCCTAAGGTTAAGGGCAGTTTAATCCTTACATACTTTCATCTCCGAACTCAACAATATACTAACCATTTGCAATTATTTCGTAACTTGTTATTTAATATTCCACACATCGCAGAGTTCGAATGTATAGCAATTGGCACTTTCCAAGTTCAATCTTTCAGTTACATTTTCAACTTTAGATTATTTCACTATGTAATATTGAATCATTGAAACTTTCTAAACCTAGAAATGATTAATCATGAAAAAAAGTACTGCTGTTTTCATTTCCATCATCCTTTTTGGAGCCTTGAGTTTTTTCATCTTAAATCCCTTAAATGCACAGATCGAAAACTGGCCACAATTTCGCGGGATAAATTGTTCTGGACTCGCAGCTGAAGGTCAGAACCCTCCAATAAGCTTTG